>NZ_JBBIAA010000002.1:0-195332 GCF_037482545.1 Pseudokineococcus basanitobsidens
TCCGCTGGGACGCGAAGACGGCCGGCAAGGGTGACGCGTTCCGTTGGGACAGCTCCGAGCGCTGACGGGCGGTCTTCCCGCCGTGGGAACCTTCTCGCGACGGGAGGGCGCCCGACGGGACGGCCTCAGGTGCGGTCGACGATTCGATCGGGGGTCTCGGTGACGAGCGAGGAGCGGCTCGGCTCGCCCGTGGCGCCGCCACGTGGGCAGGCGTCGCGGCGACGTCTCGCCGGACGCCACGACAGCACCATCGCGGTCCTGGCGGTACTCATGGCTGTCGCCGCCGTCGCCCTGTCCGTCCCTCTCCTCCTCGACGACCTCTCGGACGCCTTGCCCTCGCCGGCGTGGCTGGCCGTCGTCGTGCTCTTCGCGCTGTGCGAGGCCCTCGTCGTCTACCTCCCCTCGACGCGGCACTCCCACACCTTCTCCCTGCGCGAGATCCCTGCCGTGCTCGGGCTCGCCTTCCTGCTGCCGCAGCAGTACCTCAGCGCGTACGTGGTCGGGTCCTTGCTCACGCTGGTCATCTGGTCCCGCCAACGAGGCCTCAAGCTCGCCTTCAACGTCGCCATGTTCGCGCTCGAGGCGAGCGTCGGCCTGATCGCCTACCGCTGGGTGCTGGGGACGGGGGAGGCGAGCGAGCCACAGGGCTGGGTCGCGGCGCTGGTGGCCGTCCTCCTGACCGACCTCATCTCGGCCGCGGCGGTGGGCGCGGCCATCTCCCTGGCCGAGGGGCGTCTCCAGGCGTCGCTGGTCCGCGAGATCGTCACCTCGACGCTCCCGGCCTCGCTCGTCAACACGTGCGCTGCCCTCATCATCGTCATCCTCGTCGAGCTCCGTCCCCAGGCGTTGCCCCTGCTCGCCCTGGTCGTCGGACTCCTGCTGCTCGCGTACCGCTCCTACGTGCGGTTGGGCACGGGGTACGCACGGCTGCAGGCGCTCTACCGCTTCGTCGGGTCGACCGGGGGCGTCTCCGAGCTGGACGAGGCGCTCACCACCGTCCTCGAGGAGGCGAGGGACCTCCTGCGGGCAGAGAGCGCCGGCCTCGTGGTCATGGAGGCCTCGGGGACGCAGGCCGTGGTGTACAGCCTGAGGCGGCGAGCTGAGCAGCTCAGCGCTGTCGGAGGCGGAGGTGGAGGCTTCCTGGTGGGCCGCCGCGACCACCGGGTCGGAGGTCCTGCGCAGGAGCGACGCCCGTGAGAGCCCTCGGAGCACGGATCTCGACCCCCGCGACGGCATCGCCGTGCCGCTCGAGTCGGAGGGCTACCGCGGTGTCCTGCTCGTGACCGACCGGACCTTCGAGAAGGAGACGTTCGGGCCGCAGGACGTCCAGCTCTTCGAGACCCTCGCCGCGCACGCGGCCGTGACGCTGGAGAAGGCTCGGCTGGTCGACCGGCTGCGCCGGGTGGCCCTCGAGCGCGAGTACGACGCGCTCCACGACGCCCTCACCGGGCTGCCGAACCGCCGCGCGTTCAACGAGGCGGTCGCCCGGACGCTCGCCGCGGAGGTCGGCGGCGCCGTCCTGCTCATGGACCTCGACGACTTCAAGGACGTCAACGACACGCTGGGCCACCGCGCCGGTGACGAGCTGCTCCAGATCACCGGCCGCCGGCTGCACGCCGCCGTCGTCGAGGACCTGCCCGACGGGGTCGCCCCGGCGCTGCGGGGCACCGTCGCCCGGCTCGGCGGCGACGAGTTCGCGGTCCTGCTCCCGGGGGTGGGGGAGGTGGAGGCGGAGGCGCGGGCGCACGAGCTGCTCGAGGCCGTCATCGCCCCGGTGCCGCTCCAGGACATCACCCTGACGACGACGGCGAGCTTCGGCGTCGCGCCGATCCCGCCCGGGGCCCGGGACAGCGACGAGCTGCTCGTGCACGCGGACGTGGCCATGTACGCCGCCAAGGCCACGGGGGACGGCGTCGCCTCCTACGTCCCCGAGGACACCGACGCCGTGCACCGGCGGCTCGCCCTGGCCGGCGAGCTGCCCGCCGCGATCGAGGAGCGCCGCTTCGAGATGTGGTGCCAGCCGCAGATCGAGGCCCGGACGGGCGCGGTCACGGGCGTCGAGGCCCTGCTGCGCTGGTGGCACCCGGTCTACGGCTGGGTCCCCCCCGGCGAGGTGGTGGCGATCGCCGAGCGCACCGGCCTGCTGGGCCGGCTCACGCTCGCCGTGCTCGCGGAGTCGCTGCGGCTGCGGTCGGCGTGGGCGCGCGAGGGCCTGGAGCTCGACGTCTCCGTCAACGTCACGGCGCGCGACATCTCCGACCTGGCGCTGCCGGGCTCGGTGGGGGCGCTGCTCGCGGCGACGGGCACCCCGCCGGCCTCGCTGGTCCTCGAGATCACCGAGAGCGGCGTGATGAGCGACCCCGAGCGCAGCCTCGAGGTCCTGGCCTCCCTCGGCCGCCTGGGGGTCGGAGTCAGCGTCGACGACTTCGGCACCGGGCACTCCTCGCTCGCCTACCTCGAGCGTCTGCCCGTGCACGAGGTCAAGATCGACCAGTCCTTCGTCAAGCGGCTGGAGCGGGAGGCCACGGACTCCACCGTCGTCCGGTCGATCGTGCTGCTCGCGCACGACCTCGGCATGCGCGTGGTCGCCGAGGGGGTCGAGAGCGACGTCGCCCGCGAGCGCGTGCAGGCGCTCGGCTGCGAGCTCGTGCAGGGCTTCGTCGTGGCGCGCCCCATGCCGGGCGAGCAGATCCCCCGCTGGGTGGACGAGCACGTCGCGGAGCCGCTCGTCGGGTGAGGCCCCCGCTCCGGTGACCGGGACGCCGCGCCCGATCACCGGGACGCGGGCTCACCTGCGCGTCGTCGACCCCCGCGGCTCCGGGCAGCACGCGCGGGGACCGCCGCGGCCGGCGCGGCGGAGCCTCCGTAGCCTCGTCGCATGACCTCCTCGCCGACCCCCTCGACCGGGGTGCTGGGCACCCTCCCCGGTGCCCTGTCCGGAGGCCCGCTCGACCGTGCCGCGCTGGACGGCCGGGCGGTGCTCGTCGTCAACGTGGCCTCCCGCTGCGGGCTGACCCCGCAGTACGAGGGGCTCGAGCGCCTCCAGGAGCGTTACGCCGACGCCGGCCTCACGGTGCTCGGGGTGCCCTGCAACCAGTTCCACGGGCAGGAGCCCGGCAGCGCCGAGGAGATCGCCGACTTCTGCTCCGCGACCTACGGCGTCAGCTTCCCGATGACGGAGAAGGTGGACGTCAACGGTCCCGACCGTCATCCGCTCTACGAGCACCTCGTGCGGTCGAGCGACGCCGAGGGCGAGGCGGGCGACGTGCGGTGGAACTTCGAGAAGTTCCTCGTCGGGCCCGACGGCGACGTCGTCGCCCGTTTCCGGCCCGGCACCGAGCCGGAGGCGCCCGAGGTCCTCGCGGCGGTCGAGGACGTCCTGCCCCGTCCCTGACCCGGGTCCGCGGCGGCACTCCGGCCGGCGGGCTCCTCACCCGCTCCCTCGCGGCGGTCCCGTCGCACGGGCAGGGGTCGAGAGCACGCGCACCGGACCGGTAGCATCCTCGGCTGTCGCGCCCCACGGGCGCGCACGCCGCCTTAGCTCAGTCGGCTAGAGCGACGCACTCGTAATGCGTAGGTCGTGGGTTCGACTCCCACAGGCGGCTCCCGGGCCACGACGGCCCGCCCCTCGACCCCCGTCGGCGCACGCCACGGGGGTCGACGCGCGTCCGGGCCTGTGCTCCTCCACGGCGGGCGCTCGTCCACGGCGGGTGCCCTTCTACGGGACGTGCTCAGAGCGCCCCACGGCGCCGCAGCTCGCGCAGGCGGGCGAAGACGTGGCGGCGCAGGACGTCGGCGTCGCCGTCGGACAGGTCGACCAGGCGCAGCCCGACGAGCACGCCACGGCTGCCGGCGCGGAAGCGGCGGTGCACGACCTGCGCCGCCAGGGGGCCGGACAGCCCCGCCACGGGCAGCCCGAGCCGCACGCGCTCGCCCTGCTCCAGCCGCAGGGCGACCGGGTCGACGACGCAGCGGGCGCCGGACTCGCTGAGGTCGGCGACGGGGACGTCGAGCGTGCCGGGCGCTCCGTCGCCGGCGCCGTCGCGCGCCAGCGTCGCGCGCAGGTCCACGGGCACGCGCACGGCGTCGCGACGCTGGACCCGCTGCGGGGGCGCGACGACGACGGCGGTCCACCCCGGGCCGGTGCGGCGCTCGAGGAGGGCCGCGACGCCGACGACGTCGCCGTGCTCGCCCCAGACGAGGTCGACCTCCTCGCCCTCGACCATCTCCGTGGGCGTCCCCAGCACGTCGGTGGGCGGCCCGAGCACGAGGCGGTCGTGCCCGCTGTCGAGCAGGCGCGCCGTGAGCGCGGGCGCGGCGCGGTGCGGGGCGACGTCCAGCAGCGAGCCGACGGGGGGCACCGCGTCCGCGGGCAGCAGCCGCCCGCTCGTCCCGCCACGCGCAGCCCCCACGGGCCCTCCTCCTGGTCCGACGGCGGCGTCCGTCCCGCGGTGCCGCGTGCGCGGCCGCAGGCCCCATCGGCGGGCGAGGCCCGTCCCTGAGCCCCGACGTCGACCGGTCCCGCGGCGGGCCGGCGGACGTGCCGCCGGCCGCACGTGCCGCGGCTGCCGCCGTCCCCGGCACACTGGGCGCATGTGCGGTCGGTACGCGAGCTCCGTGCGGGACGCCGAGGTCGTCGACGAGCTGGCGGTCGACGACGTCGTGGGGGACGAGCTGCCGCCGTCGTGGAACGTCGCCCCCACCGACGAGGTCCGCGTCGTGGTCGAGCGCCCGGCCCGCGGCGACGACGGCCCGGGGGAGCCGCGCCGCCAGCTCCGGACGGCGCGCTGGGGGCTCGTGCCCTCGTGGTCGAAGGACCCCTCGACGGGGGCCCGCATGATCAACGCGCGCTCGGAGACCATCACCGAGCGCTCCGCCTTCAAGGCCGCCGCGAGCCGTCGCCGCGCCCTGGTGCCGGCCGACGGGTACTTCGAGTGGCAGGCCGTCGAGGGTCGGCGGCGCAAAACGCCCTGGTTCCTGCGCGCCGACGACGCCTCGCTGCTCACCTTCGCCGGCCTCTACGAGCTCTGGCGCGACCCGTCGAAGGGCGACGACGACCCGGCGCGGTGGCTGTGGTCGGTCTCGGTCGTCACGACGGCCGCGCACGACGCCCTCGGCGCCATCCACGACCGGACCCCGCTCGTCGTCCCGCGGGAGTCGCGGGAGGAGTGGCTGAGCACGGGCACGACGGACCTCGAGGAGGTCCGCCGTCTCGTCGCCTCCCTCCCGGAGCCGCGGCTGGTGCCCCACGTCGTCGGCCCGGAGGTGGGCGACGTCCGCAACGACGGGCCCTCGCTCGTCGAGCCCGTGCCCGACCAGCCCGACCAGCCCGACCAGCCCGACCAGCAGGAGCGGCCCGGCGCCGCGGGCGGGAGGTCCTCGTGAGCGCGTCGGGACGGGGGGACCGCCCGGTCGCCTCGGCCGAGCGGGCCGCCCTGGTGGCCCGGGGCGCACGCTCGGGGGCGGCCCTCGGCGCCGTCGGAGGCCTCGTCAGCGGTCTGGCGGTGCTCGCGCTGACCCCCAGCACGGGGGACGCGCTGCTCGTCGTCCTCGCCCCGGTGCTGCTGTCGGCCGCCGTGGGGGCGGCCACCGGCGCGCTGGGCGGGCGCCTCGTCGCGGCGCAGGTCGAGTCCGGCAACGGCGTCCGGCCGGTCCCCGTGCTCGTCGTCTGCGCGCTCGTCGCCGTCGTGCTGCTCCTGCTCGTCTCGGCCCTGCTGCAGAACCTCGCCGTCGGCCCCGTGCTCGCCGGTGCGGGGGCGGTGCTGGGCCTCGTGCGCGTCGCCGGCCTCGCCCGTGCGGCACGCACGAGGGGGCCGCTGCCGCCGGTGGTCTGACCACCGCACCTGGCCAGGTGGTCGCCGGAGGGCCGGCGGGAGCCGGGACCGGTACCCGGACCGTTACCCGGAGGACCTGCCCACTGAGGGTGACGCCGGTTACCGTCTGACCGGCGCCGCCGTGGTGCCGCCCGAGAGGGGCCGAGGGAGAGGGGGCGGCATGGGCGTGCTGCGTCACGTCGTGTTCCCCGCGCTGCGGCTCGTCGTCTGGACCGTCATCGCCGCCGCGCTCGTCTGGCTCGCCTTCGGCCGGGGGGACGCCGACCTGGGCGGGACCGAGGCCGCCGCGCCGTCGGTCGAGCTGACGCCGCCGGAGACCACCGTCACGACCGGCGACGTCACGAACACGGTCGTCCTCACGGGCACCGTGGCCGACGACGCCGCCGTGGAGGTCCGCAGCACCGGGGCCGGCGAGGTGGACGACCTGCGGGTCGCCGTCGGCGACGCCGTGGAGGAGGGGGCGCCGCTCGTCGACGTCACCGTCCTGGAGGAGCGGCCCGACACCACCGAGACGCTGCCCGACGGCACGACGACGACCGTCCCGCAGGACCCGGTCGCGACGACGGAGGTCGTGCGGGCGACCGCCGACGGCACCGTCACGTCGCTGCCGGTGCTGGAGGACCAGGTCGTCTCGGTCGGGGACGTCGTCGCCTCGGTCTCCCCGGGCACGCTGTCGGTCTCGGCGCCGCTGACGCAGGAGCAGCAGTTCCGGCTGCTGGAGCCGCCGTCGGAGGCCACCGTCACGGTGCCCGGCGGTCCCGCGCCGTTCACGTGCACCGACGTCAGCACCGGGGTCCCCGAGGGCGGGGAGGCCGGGGGCGGCGACGCCGCGGCCGCGGACCCCTTCGCGGACCCCTTCGCCGGGGCCGCGAGCGCGCCCACCGGCGCCGAGGTGACGTGCCGGGTCCCCCCGGACGCCACGGCCTTCGCGGGCCTGTCCGCCGAGCTCGAGCTGACCGCCGGGTCCGCCGAGGGCGTCCTCGTCCTCCCGGTGACGGCCGTGCGCGGCAGCATCGGCACGGGAGACGTCTGGCTCGTCGACCCGGGGACCGGGGAGGCCGCGCAGACGCAGGTCGAGCTCGGCCTGACCGACGGCACGCAGGTCGAGATCCGCGGCGGTCTCGCGGAGGGCGACTCCGTCCTGGAGTTCGTGCCCGGCAGCGACACGGTCGAGGACCCCTACGCCGTCGGCCCGTTCGGGTGAGCCGGTCCGAGAGCCCGCGGTCACGGCGCCGGGGGCCCCGCCGGCACCCCGGCCCGGTCGGGGAGCTGCGCCTCGAGGGCGTCGGCCGACGCGTCGAGCTGCCCGACGGCGGGCACCTCGACGTGCTGAGCGGCGTGGACCTCGTCGTGGAGCCCGGCGAGCACGTCGCCGTCGTCGGCCGCTCCGGCTCCGGCAAGTCGACGCTGCTGAACGTGCTCGGCCTCCTCGACACGCCGACGAGCGGGCGGTACCTGCTGGACGGCGTCGACGCCTCCCGCCTGCCCGGTCGACGCCGGGCGCGCCTGCGCGGGGAGTCCTTCGGCTTCGTCTTCCAGCAGTTCAACCTGCTGCCGCGCCGGACGGCCGTCGAGAACGTGGCCGCGCCGCTGCTCTACGCCCGGGGACGGGCGTTCTGGACGCGAGGGCGCCGGGCCCGCGAGGCGCTGCGGCGGGTGGGCCTCGGCCACCGCCTGGAGGCCGTGCCCGAGCGGCTGTCGGGCGGCGAGCAGCAGCGCGTGGCCGTCGCGCGGGCGCTCGTGCGGCGCCCCCGCGTGCTCCTCGCCGACGAGCCGACGGGCGCCCTGGACGTCGACACCGGCGCCGCCGTCATGGACCTGCTCGAGGAGCTCGTGACCGCGCAGGGGACGACGCTCGTCACCATCACCCACGACCTGTCCGTCGCCGCCCGGGCCGACCGGGTGCTGCGCCTGGACCACGGCGTCCTGACCCCCGTGGGGGACGCCGACGTCGCCGCCTCGACGGCCGACCGGGACGAGCTCGTCCTGCCCGACCCGCAGGAGCCCTCGGGCCTCGACGGGCCCGTCGGCCCGGCACCGGAGCCGGCCGAAGGCCCCGCCGACCAGACCGGCGCGGACGAGCCCCTCGTGGACGGGGCCGGCGCGGACGGGGCCGTCCCGGCGACCGAGCCGGTGCCCGCCGGGCCCGCCGCCGGGCCCGCCGCCGGGCCCGTCGCCGGGTCGGGCGGGTGGCGTCGCCGTCGTCGCCTCCTGGGCGCGCGCGGGTGACCGGCCTCGTCGGCGTCCTCGCCGAGGCGTGGGGCGAGGTGCGCGTGCACCGGGTGCGCGTCGTCCTGTCGCTCGTCGGCGTCTTCCTCGCCGTCCTCGCCCTGACGACCGTCACGGCCGTCGGCGCCATGGGGCGCCAGCTCGTCACGGAGGAGGCCGAGCGGATCGGGGGGCGGCCGGCGACGGTCCTCGTCGACGCCTACCCCGACACGGGGGAATTGGACCGCGAGCAGGCCTCGGCCGTCCTCGACGAGTTCGTCGAGCGCCACCAGGTGCGGTGGTCCACCACCGGCGGCTACGGCACCGACGTCGTCGTCCGCTTCCCGGACGGCGCGCAGACCGCGACGATGACCCCCGTCGACCCGGCGTACGGCGTCATCCACCGCGTCGTCACCGAGGAGGGCCGGTGGTTCACCGACGACGACGTCCTCGCCCTCGCCCCGCCGCTGGTCGTCAACCGTGCCTTCGCCGACGCCCTCGGCGGCTTCTCCGCGCAGGACCCGAGGACGGTCCAGCTCGGCGGCAGCACGCCGGTCACGGCCGTCGTCGTCGGCGTCGTCGACGACGGGCAGGTGGACTACCCGAGCGGCTACCTGCTGCACCAGCACGCCGAGCGGTGGATCCCCGACGCGCTCGCGGGCTCCTCGGTCAGCGTGGAGATGTGGGTCCCGCCGGACGACGCGGACGCGGTGGTCGCGCTGGCCACCGACGAGCTGTCCGGCGCCGTCCCCGGGGCCACGGTGCAGGCCTACCGCAGCGACAGCGCGGAGGGCCTCGCCGTGCTCGACCTCGTCCTGGCCTACGGGGTGCGCGGCGCCGGCCTGTTCGCGCTGCTGCTCGGCGGCATCGGCGTGCTGAACGTCGGCCTCGTGACGGTGCGCCAGCGGATCCGGGAGATCGGGGTGCGCCGCAGCTTCGGCGCGACGTCGACCCGCGTGTTCACCGCCGTCCTGCTGGAGAGCGTCGTCGCCACGACGCTGGCCGGCGCCGCCGCCGTGGTGGTCTCGGTCGCCGTCGTGACCAACCTGCCGCTGGACCTGCTGGCCGGCACCGGCCTGTCCCTCACCGACGTCCCGCCCTTCCCGGTGCGCGCCGCCGTCGAGGGCCTCGTCGCCGCCGTGGCGGTGGGGGCGCTCGCCGGCCTCGTCCCCGCCGTCATGGCCGTGCGCGCCCGCGTCGTGGACGCGATCCGGTACTGACGCCGACCGACCGACCGGCCGGCGTCGGCGGGCCGCACCTCCGCAGGCCGCGGGCCGGCTGCGGGAGGTCGCGGGTAGCGTCCTCGCGTGCCCCGCTCCCGCGCCCGCAGCGCCGGGCCGTCGGCGTCGGGCGCGAGCCCGCGGGCGGGTCTCCCGGAGCAGGCCCCGGAGCAGGCCCCTGAGCAGGGCCCTGAGCAGGCCCCGGGCCGGGTCGAGGGCTACCGACGGGGCGAGCCGGGCCTGCGACGGGCGTCGCTCGCGCTCTTCCTCGGCGCGCTCGTCGTCTTCGCGCTGCTGTACGTGCCGCAGCCGCTGCTGCCGCTGCTCGCCGACGACTTCGGCGTCACCCCCGGCGCCTCCACGCTGTCGGTGTCGGCGGCCACCGCCGGCCTCGCGCTCGGCCTGCTGGTCGCCGCGCCCCTGTCCGAGCGGCTCGGGCGCACGCGCCTGGTCTACGTCTCCCTCCTGTCGGCCGGGGCGCTCGGCCTGGCGTGCGCGCTGGCGCCCACGTGGCCCGCGCTCGTGGCGCTGCGGGGGGCGCAGGGCGTCGTGCTGGCCGGGCTGCCCGCGGTGGCCGTGGCCTACCTGCGCGAGGAGGTGCACGCCTCCGCCGCCGGCTGGGCCACCGGGCTCTACGTCGGCGGCAACGCGGTCGGCGGGATGGTCGGCCGGCTGCTCTCCGGCGGTCTCGCCGAGGTGGGGGGCTGGCGCCTGGCGGCGGCCGTGACGGCGGTGGGCGCGCTCGGCTGCGCCCTCGTCGTGCGGCGTCTGCTGCCGGCCTCGCGGCGCTTCACCCCGGCGCCCGCGGGGGTGCGCGAGCTCGGGCGCCGGACGTGGGGCGTGCTGACCGACCCCGCGCTGCTGGCGCTGTACGGGCTGGCGTTCCTGCTCATGGGTGGGTTCGTCGCCGTCTTCAACGCCGTGGGCTTCCGCCTCGCGGCGGCGCCGTACGGCCTGGGCACCGGCCTGGCGGGGCTCGTCTTCGTGGTCTACGCGCTGGGCTCGGTGTCCTCGACCGCCGCCGGGCGCCTCGCCGACGTCGTCGGGCGGCGGGTCGTCGTCCCGGTGGCGGTGCTCGTCGCCGTCGCGGGCCTCGCGACCACGCTCGCCGGCCCGCTGCCGCTCGTCGTCGTGGGCCTCGCCGTGCTGACCACGGGCTTCTTCGCCGCCCACGGCGTCGCGAGCGGGTGGGTCGGGGCCCGCGCCGGCGTCGGCGGCCGGGCGACGGCGCAGGCGGCCTCGACCTACCTCGTCGCCTACTACGCCGGCTCGTCGGTCGGCGGCACGCTCGCGGGCGCGGCCTGGGCGGACGCCCGCTGGCCCGGCGTCGTCGTCCTCGCGGGCGCCTGCCTGCTCGGCGCTCTCGCGCTGGCCCTCCTCCTGCAGCGCACCCGCTCGCTGCTGCCGGCCCCGGCGCGGCCGACGGCGGAGGGTGCGCCGTGAGCCCGCGCGGCGCAGCGTCCTCCGCCCGGCACGCCGCTCCCCGTCGGCAGGGGGGCCGTCGGCGGGACCGCTTCGAGGGCGCGATCGCCGGGGTGGGGACGCGCGAGGGCACGCGCGTCGTCCTCGGGCACTGGCGGCGATCGCCCTTCGGGCCCGGGGCCGCGGGCGCCTTCACCGACGTCATGGTCGAGCGGGCCGACGGGCACCGGGTCCTGCTCGCCCCGACCCGGGCCGTCGCCGACTACGTCGCGGCCGTCTACCGCTTCGACGAGGTACGCGTCGTCGACGTCCGCGTGCTCACGCCGCCCGTGGCCCCGGGGGCGGTGTGGCGGGTCGAGGCCGGTCCGCTGCGCCTGGCCGTCGAGGTGGGCCGCCGGACGCCGCTGGGGTGGCTGCTCCGCGCGGTCCCGGGTCCGCTGGCCGCCGCGCCGGCGTGGGCCGAGGCGGTCGACCCGGTCGCCCGCCGCGTCCTGCGCGGCGTCAGCACCCGCGGCAGCGCCGGGGGCGGCCGGCGCGAGTGGTACGGGGCCCGGGACGTCCGGTCCGTCACCGCGGCGACGACGTCCTGGGACGGCCTGGACCTCGGTCCGCTGGCCCCCGTCGAGCCCCCGGTCCGCTTCGGCTTCGGCTCGACGCCGCCGGCGCCCTCGCTCGTCCGGGTCGTCTCGACCGTCGAGGCCGCCTGAGCCCTGAGCCCTGAGCCCGGCCGCGGCGCCGAGGGCCGCGGCCGGCCCTCGGGGCGGCTCAGACGGCGCTGCGGCGGGCGCCCGAGAAAACCTCGACGAGCTTCGCCGAGAAGGCCGGGATGTCGTCGGGGTTGCGGCTGGTCACGAGCCCGGAGTCCACGCACACCTCCTGGTCCACGCGGTGCCCGCCGGCGTTGCGGATGTCGGTCGTCAGGCTCGGCCACGAGGTCAGGGTCCGGCCCCGCACGACGTCCGCCTCGACGAGCGTCCACGGCCCGTGGCAGATGGCGCCCACGGGCTTGCCCGAGGCGACGAAGTCCCGCACGAAGGTGACGGCGTCGTCGGAGAGCCGCAGCTTGTCGGGGTTGACGACGCCGCCGGGCAGGACCAGGGCGTCGTAGGAGGTGGGGTCGACCGAGCCGACGGCGCGGTCGGGCGTGAACGTGTCCGCGGGGTGGATGTCGCTGTTCACCGCCTGGATCGGGTCGGTGCCGGGCGAGAGGAGGTGCACGGTCGCGCCCTCGGCCTCGAGCGCCTTCCGCGGCTCGACGTACTCGACCTGCTCGACGCCGTCGGCGGCGAGGAAGGCGACGGTGAGCCCGTCCAGTGATCCGGCCATGGGGGTCCTCCTAGGACGACGGTCGCCCGGGGCGGACGCCCGGGCGGGACGGCGGCCTGCGTGAGGCGCGCCGCTGTCCGGGCACCGTAGGCACGGGCGCCGCGGTGCCGCCCGGCGAGCACCCCGCGGGACGCCCCCGCGTGGGCGCCCCGCTCGCCGGCGGCCCGGGAGCGGCGGCGGCTCCCGTAGGGTCTGCGCCGTCCGGCCGCGCCCCGGGAGGATCCCCGGGCGCCCGCCGGCCCCGGGCGGGAGCCGTCGCGGGCGCGCGAGGAGGGCACGAGGTGGGGCTGCGGTGCGGCTGAGGGACTCCCTGGCGGGACGCCGCATCCTGGTGACGGGCGTCACCGGCTTCATCGGCGAGGCCCTGCTGCGGACGCTGCTCGTCGAGGTGCCGGACGCCCGCCCCGTCGTCCTGGTCCGCCCCAAGGCCGGCCAGCCCGCCGCGGACCGCGTCCTGCGGCTGCTCCGTCGCCGCACCTTCGCCCCCGCGGTCGAGGCCGCCGGTGGTCTCGACCGGCTGGCCGGGCGTGTCGAGGTCCTCGAGGGCGACCTCGCGGACGTCCCGCCGCTGCCGCGCGACCTCGACGTCGTCGTCCACTGCGCCGGCGAGGTCGGCTTCGCCCCTCCCGTCCAGGAGGCCTTCGCCGTCAACGTCGTCGGCACGGGCCAGCTGCTCGAGCGGGTCCTGCAGGCGAGCGCCCCCGGCGAGGGCCGCGAGGCGGGGCGCAGCGGCGTCCACTACGTCCACGTCTCGACGGCCTACGTCGGCGGCCGCCGGCGCGGGCCGGTCCCCGAGGCCTCCGTCGAGCACTCCGTCGACTGGCGCACCGAGCTCGACGCGGCCGTGCGCCTGGCCGCCCGGCTGGAGGAGGACTCGCGCACGCCCGCCGTGCTGGCCCGCCTCAACGCGCAGGCGCAGGCGCTGCACGGGCGCGCCGGCCCGCTGACGGTCGCGGCCGACGCCGAGCGCCGCCGCCGCGAGTGGGTGCTCGACCAGCAGCGGGAGGCGGGTCGCCAGCGGGGCCACAGCCTGGGCTGGACGGACGTGTACACCTTCACCAAGGCGCTGGGGGAGCGCGTCGTGGAGGAGATCGGGGCGCCCCTGCCGGTCACCGTCCTGCGCCCCTCCATCGTCGAGTCGGCCCTGGAGCACCCCTACCCGGGGTGGATCGAGGGCTTCAAGATGGCCGAGCCGCTGATCATGGCCTTCGGTCGCGGCGAGCTGCCCGAGGTGCCGGCGGCGCCGGACGCGACGATCGACATCGTCCCCGTCGACCACGTCGTCAACGCCCTCGTCGCGGTGTGCGCGAGCACGCCGGAGCCGGGGTCGCCGCAGTACCTGCACGTGTCCTCCGGCGCGCGCAACCCGCTGACGATCCGGCGCCTCTACGAGCTCGTGCGCGACCACTTCCTCGCGCACCCCTTCGACGCGCCGGACGTCGGCCCGTTGCCCACCTGGGAGTTCCCGGGCGCCGCCCCCGTCGAGCGTCGGCTCGCGCTCAGCGAGAAGCTGCACGCGGGCGCCGAGCGCGCCCTCACCTACGTGCCGCGCTCGGAGCGGGTGCGCGGCTGGAGCCGGGACCTCGACCGTCTCGGCACCCGCCTGGAGGTGCTGCGGCGCTTCTCCGACCTCTACCAGCCGTACACGCAGTCGGAGCTGCACTTCGTCGACGACGCGACGCTGGCGCTCCACCGGTCGCTGGACCCCGCGGACGTCCCGGCGCTGGGCTTCGACACCGCCGCCGTGGACTGGGAGCACTACGTCCGCGACGTGCACGTGCCGAGCGTCACGACACCGGTCCGCAAGCAGGACGAGCTGCGACGGCTGCGCGCGCGGCGCGGGCCGGCCGGGGTGCGCCGCCCCCTCGTGCCGGCCGAGCCGGGGGCCGCCCCCTCGGACGTCCTCGCGGTCTTCGACCTCGACGGGACCCTGCTGACGGCGAACGTGGTGGAGACCTACCTGTGGACCCGCCTGCCCGGGCTGCGCAGCGCCCGCGCCGCGCGCGAGGTCGTGGCGCTGGCGGGCCGGCTGCCGTCCATGCTCATGACCGAGCGCCGCGACCGCAGCGACTTCCTGCGGCAGGTGTACCGGCGCTACCGCGGCGCCGACCTCGCCGTCCTCGACGAGCTGGCCGACACGGTGCTGGCGCCGGCTCTGCTCGGGCGCACCAGCGACGCCGCGCTGCGCCGGGTCGCCGAGCACCGCGCCGCGGGCCACCGCACGGTGCTGCTCACGGGCGCCGTCGAGCAGCTCACCCGGCCGCTCGCCCCGCTGTTCGACGAGGTCGTCAGCGCACGCCTGGCCGCGGACGCCGACGGCCGCGCGACCGGCTACCTCACCGCCCCCCCGCTCGTCGGCGAGGGCCGCGCGGCCTGGGTGGTGCGCTACGCCGAGGTCCACGGGTACGACCTGACGCGCAGCTACGCCTACGCCGACAGCCACTCCGACCTGCCGCTCCTGCGGGCCGTCGGGCTCCCGACGGCGGTCTCGCCCGACGTCCCCCTGCTGCGGGCGGCGCGCGGGGCCGGCTGGCCCGTCGAGGTGTGGGCCTCGCGGACGACGCTGCCGCGGCGGCTGCGCCCGCCGCGCGGGGTGACGTCGTGAGTGCGGCGGACCCGGCGCGGGACCGAGCGGTGGAGGGGGAGCAGATGGCCGAGGGCGAGCGGACGGCTGCGGGTGGCGCGGGCGACACGCACGAGGAGGCGGTCGCGGCCCTGGAGACGCAGGTCGGGCTGCTGGTGCGGCGGGCTCGCGCGGTCTCGGCGTCCGGGGCGAGCGAGGTCCACCCGGACCTCGACCACGCCGCGTACGGGCTGCTGCTGCGGCTGTCCGCCGTGGGCGCCGAGCGGACGACGGACCTCGCGGCGTTCCTCGGCATCGGCAAGCCGACGACCTCGCGCCAGCTCTCCCAGCTCGTCGACCTGGGCCTCGTCGAGCGCACGAGCGACCCGACGGACGGCCGCGCCTCGCTCGTGCGGCTCACCGCCGAGGGGCGCGAGCGCTTCGACCGGGTCCGCTCGGTGCGCCGGGCCCGCCTGCGCGAGCGGCTGGAGCCCTGGTCGGACGCGGACGTGCGGACGCTGGCCACGCTGCTCGAGCGCTTCAACGACGTCCCGGGCTGAGCGCGCGGGAGGGGTGGCTCAGCCCGCGGCGCGTCGGGCCCCGCCGGGGCGAGGCTCGGGCCCGGCCACCGACAGCGGGTCGAGCCCGTAGGGCAGCTCGAGCCGGTGCGCCCGCAGCAGGGCCTCGTCGGCGAGGAGCTCGCGGGTCGGTCCGTCCGCCACGACCCGGCCCCCGTCGAGCAGGACGGAGCGCTCGCACAGCTGGAGGGCGTACGGCAGGTCGTGGGTGACGACGAGCAGCGTCGTCGGGAGCGCCGTGAGGACCTCCGACAGCTCGCGCCGGCTGGCCGGGTCCAGGTTGCTCGTCGGCTCGTCCAGGACGAGCACGTCGGGCTCCATGGCGAGGACCGTGGCCACGGCGGCCCGTCGCCGCTGACCCAGGGAGAGGTGGTGCGGCGCCTCGTCGGCGGCGTGCCGCAGCCCGACGAGGTCCAGGGCGTGCTCGACCCGGGCGGCGAGCGCCGCACCGGTCAGGCCGAGGTTGGCCGGCCCGAAGGCGACGTCGTCGCGGACCGTCGGCATGAAGAGCTGGTCGTCGGGGTCCTGGAAGACGAGGCCGACGCGGCGGCGCACCTCGGGCAGGCTGCGGCGCGTCAGCGCCAGCCCCGCGACGCCCACCCTCCCGGCGCCCGTGCCCCCCGACCCCCCGGCGGCGGGACCGACGACGCCGACGAGGTGCAGGGCCAGCGTGGTCTTGCCGGCGCCGTTGGGCCCGAGGAGCGCGACCCGCTCGCCGGCGTCCACGCGGAGGTCGACGCCGAAGAGGACCTGGCGCCCGTCGGGGTAGGCGAAGGCCACCTGCTCCAGCAGGAGCGCCGGGACGGAGGCCGCGGGCGCTGCGGGCGTGCCCGCCCTCACGCGCCGACCCGGGCGGCGAGGGCGATCACCAGGGCCAGCGCGGGCGCCGCCCCGGCGGCCAGCCACTCCCGGCCCGTGGCGGGCCGGCTCTCGAGCGCCGGCATGGCTCCCGTCCACCCGCGCACGAGCATGGCGCGCTGCACGCGCTCGCCGCGCTCGTAGGACCGGACGAAGAGCGTCCCGGCTCCGGCGGCGACGGCGCGCAGGTGCCGCAGGCGCCCGTCCCCGCCGCCGCGGACGGCGCGGGCCACCCCGAGGCGGCGGCTGTCCTGGACGAGCACGACGGAGTAGCGGACGGCGAAGCCGAGGATGGCGACCATCGTCCGGGGCAGCCGGAGCCGGTCCAGCCCGGCCAGCAGGTCGCGGCTGGTCGTCGTGGCGGCCAGCACGACGGCGGCGAGGACGCCGAGCGTCGCCTTGGCGAGCAGGGTGCCCCCTCCCACCAGCCCGGACCGGGAGAGCTCGAGCCCCAGCACGTCCACCCGTGGTCCCGTGGCGACGAGGGGGAGCAGCAGCGCGAAGACGACGAACGGCACCTCGACGAGCATCCGGCGGGCGACCCGCCCCGGGGGGAGCCGTGCGAGGGCCACGACGGCGAGCAGCAGCACGGCGCAGGCGCCGAGGGCCCACCACGCCCCCGCGGGCACGAGGACGACGCAGGCGGCGAGGGCCGGCAGCGCGACGAGCTTGGTGTGGGCCGGCAGGACGTGGACGGGGGACCCGGTCGGCACGAGCAGCCCGTGCGCGCGGCCCGCGTCCTGCGGGCGGGTCCGGCGGGGCGGGAGGACGACGCGAGCGCCGTCGTCGAGGACGTCCGTCGGTGCCGTCACCGGGCGGCGCGCCGACGCGCGGCCAGGGCGAAGGCGGCCGCGCCGACGACGGCGGTGGCGACGACCCCGGCGACCCCGGCCAGGACCGGCGCCGCCGCACCCCCCAGCCCCGCGACGGCGTAGTCGGCGAGCGGCCCCGCGGCCACGGCCGAGTCGGCGGCGGCGGTGCCGAAGCCGAGGGTGCCGGCGACGGACTCCAGCCCGTCGGGGCTCGCGCTCGCGAGCAGGCTGAGGCCCCCGGCCACCGCCAGCGAGACCAGCAGCGCGACGGCGAGGGCGCCACGTCCGGGCCGTGCCCCCTCCTGGGCCCCATCCCGGTCGTCGTCCGGGCGGTCCGGCCCGACGGCGCGGCCGCCGCGGGCGGCCACGGGCCGCCGGACGCCGTCCGCCCCCACGACGACGAGGTCGGGCAGCGCCGCCCGCGTCGTCCGCGCCAGGCGGACGAGGTCCGGCCGGCTCGCGACGACGGCCGCGAGCACGGCGCCGGTGATGACGGCCTCGCCGACGCCGATGAGGGCGTGCCACCCGAGCATCGCGGTGGCCAGCCGGCCCAGGGGCACGGGCACGCTGCCCCCGACCGCGTACAGCCCGACGAAGACGAGCGCTGCCGCCGGCACGGAGACGAGGGCCCCGGCGCTCCCGGCGGCGACGACGGACCAGCGCCGCCGCGGCAGCACCGCCGCGACCAGGCGCATCACGCCGTAGCCGACGACGACCGTGACCACCCCCATGAGCAGGACGTTCGTGCCCAGGGCGGTGAGCCCCCCGTCGGCGAAGAGCAGCGCCTGCACGAGCAGGACGACCGTCAGGCAGACCACGGCGGTGGCCGGACCCACGAGCGCGGCCGCCAGCGCTCCCCCCATGAGGTGACCGCTCGTGCCGGCCCCCACGGGGAAGTTGACCATCTGCACGGCGAACACGAACGCGGACACGAGACCGGGCATCGCCGGTCCGGCCAGCTCGACCTCGTGGCGGGCGCGTCGCAGGCACAGGCCGACGGCTCCGACGCTCACCGCCGCGGTCGAGACGGAGGTGGCGAGGTCGAGGAAGCCGTCAGGGACGTGCATGGCGTGATCATGCGGACATCTGCGACGGAGTCGCAAGAGGTTGGAGGACCCACCCCAGATCGTTACCTGAAGTTCGACTCGGTGACATAGCGTCAGGACTGCCCGTGGCGGCCGTCCGGCGACAGCCCGTCCCGCGGCGCGCCGACAGGGGCCGACGGCGTCCGACGCGTACCCAGGGAGGTGTGGCCGTGACCGGAGACGACGTGCGCGTGAGGTCGGCCGCGCCGCCGGACGTCGTCCGGGGGGCGCACGACGCGGTCGCCCGCGCCGTCGCGCGGCTGCGCACCGGGGGTCAGCGGGTGACGCCGCCGCGGCGCGCCGTGGTCGAGGTGCTCGCCGCGGCCGACGAGCACCTCACCGCGGACGACGTCTCCGCGCGCATCGACGCCGTCCTGCCCGGGGTCAACCGCGCCACCGTCTACCGGACCCTGGAGACCCTCGCCGACCTCGGCGTCGTCACCCACGTCCACGTCGGGCACGGGGCGACCGTGCACCACCTGGCCGGCGAGGCCGTCGGCGAGGACCACCTGCACGCGCACTGCCGCCGGTGCGGGCGGGTGGTGGACGTGCCGGGGGACCTGCTCGACGCCGTCCGCGGGCGGCTCGTGCAGGAGCTGGGCTTCCACCTGGAGCCGCAGCACGTGGCGCTCTCGGGCACCTGCGCCGTCTGCTCCCCGAGCCGTGCCCACCGCGTCCCATCGGGTGAGACGTGATGCGACCTCGTCGCAGGTGGCCCGTCCTGGGCGGTCGTGGGCGATTTCGCTAGTTGCTCTGAGTGTTTGCTGGTTACGTTCTGGTGCGCGGGACGTCCGACGGCCCGCGCGGGACGGCACCACGCCGTCCCGACGCGGTGCCGCTGCGGCACCGCGACGACGCCCCAGGAGGACTCGTGAGCCCCACCCACCGCACCACCCGAGCGCAGCGCGCCGCCGCTGCCGTCGCCGCCACGGCGGTGGCCGTCGGCGGCACGTCGCTCGTGCTCGGCGCCCAGGGCGGCTGGGCCTCCAGCCACCGCGAGGCGCCGCTGACCGCCGCGGACCCGACGATCGACAACACCGACACCTACGCCTTCGTCAGCCCGGACGCGCCGGGCACGACGACGCTCATCGCCAGCTGGCTCCCGTTCCAGGAGCCGGCGGGGGGCCCCAACTTCTACCCGTGGGCCACCGGCGACCAGGCGCACTACAACGTCAAGATCGACAACGACGGCGACGCCGTCCCGGACATCACCTACCAGTGGACGTTCGACAACGTCGACGCCCGGGGTGACGTGGACTACCCCGACGGGGCCGACCTGCCCGCCGACGGCACGTTCCTCTACAACAACGGGCCGGTGAGCAGCCTCGACGACCCGACGCTGCTCTTCAAGCAGACGTACACGCTCACGGAGATCACCGACGAGGGCGAGGACGTCCTCGTCGAGGGGGCCCCGGTCGCCCCCTCGCACGTCGGCGACGCCTCCTTCCCCGACTACCAGGCGCTGCGCGACGAGGCCGTGGTGGACGTCGCGGACGGCGGCAAGTCCTTCGTCGGGCAGGCCGAGGACTCCTTCTTCCTCGACCTGCGCGTCTTCGACCTCCTCTACGGCGGCGACCTCTCCGAGACGGGCAACGACACCCTCGCCCCGTACAACGTCAACTCGGTCGCGCTGCAGCTGCCCACCGAGTCGCTCCTCGGGGACGCGACCTACGAGGTCACCGGGCCCGACGGCTCCACGTCCGAGGGGCCCGACCCGACGATCGGCGTCTGGTCGACCACCGACCGCGCCTCGGTGCGGACCGCCGCCGCGGACGGCACGCTCACCGGCAGCGGCGAGTTCGTGCAGGTCTCGCGCCTGGGCAACCCGCTCGTCAACGAGGTCGTCATCCCGGCCAACCTCAAGGACGCGTTCAACGCGCTGCCGCCGGAGCAGGACGCCGACGTGACGGCGGCCGTCAACAAGGTGCTGAACCCCGAGCTGCCGTACCTGCTCAACGGCATCTACGGCCTGCCCGTCAAGGAGACCCCCCGCACCGACCTGCAGGCGATCTTCCTCACCGGGCTCAAGGGGCTGAACCAGCCGCTGGCCGACGAGGTGCGGCCCTCCGAGCAGCTGCGTCTCAACACGTCGGTCCCGGTGACCGAGGAGCCGAACCGGCTGGGCGTGCTGGCCGGGGACAACCAGGGCTTCCCCAACGGCCGTCGTCCCACCGACGACGTGCTCGACATCGCCCTGCAGGCCGTGGCCGGCGCCGTGAGCGTCGACGAGACCGGTGCGCCGACGGGGGTCGAGATCGTCGACGCCCTGGCCGCGGGCGACGGGGTGGACGCCAACAACGTCGACTTCTCCGACTCCTTCCCCTACCTCGCGCTGCCGAACTCCGGCTCCGGGACGGTCGCGGACGTCCCGAGCGGCGGGGTCGACACCGGCTCCGAGGCCGTCGCGACCGGCGGCACCTCTCCGCTGGTGCCCGTGGGCGCCGGCGTCGTGGGCCTCGGTGCCCTCGGCTACCTCCTCGTGAGCTCGCGTCGTCGTCGGGAGGGCTCCGCCTGATGCACGACACCGACGGTGGGGACGCCGTGCGCGGCGTCCCCACCGCCGGCGGTGGCTCCCCGGTCGGGGACGCCCCCTCCGGTGACCACCAGCCCCACCGCTCCGGCGCCGGGTCCTCGGCGGACGGCACCGACGTGCCGGCCGCCGGGCCCGGCGCCGCGGCGCGCCCGGTGCGGCGTGCCGGTGCGGCACGTCTCACGGCGCCGGCGTCGGCGCGGCTGCGGACCGCCCTCGTGGGCGTCGTCGGCGTGGGCGCAGGCCTGCTGCTCGGTGGTGTCGTCGGCGGGCAGGGCGGACCGCCGTCCGCCGTGGCCGGGGTCACCGCCACGGCCCCGGCCCCGGTCCCCACCGTGACCGTCACCCGACGCCCCCCGCCGCGGGTGCTACGACCGGAGTCCCGGGCGGCGGAGCCGACCCGTCTCGTCATCCCGGCGCTCGGCATCGACCAGGGCTTCGTCGACCTCGGGATCACCGGGGACGGCTCGCTCGAGGTCCCCACCCGGGCGCAGGACATCGGCTGGTGGTCCGGCGGCCCCGCCCCGGGTGACCCGGGGGGCGCCGTCGTCGCCGCGCACGTGCGCCTCGGAGGTGAGCCGGCGGCCTTCCTCGACCTGGGCGAGATGGAGCCGGGGCAGGAGGTCGTCGTGGGCCGTGCGGACGCCAGCGTCGCGACGTACCGCGTGACCTCGGTCGAGCAGTTCGCCAAGGACGCGTTCCCGGAGGACCGGGTGTACACGAGCGACGGTGCCTCGCAGCTGCACCTGATCACCTGCGGCGGGGAGGTCGACCCCGCCACGGGCCACTACCTCGACAACGTGGTCGTCTTCGCCGACCTCGTGGACGAGACACCGCCGGCCGCCGAGGGCGACCCGGGCGACGAGACGGCGGAGGAGAGCACGGATGCCTGAGCAGCGCGGCCGGGACGAGCACCCGCACGGTCACGAGCACCTGCACGGCCACGAGCACCCGCACGACCACGACCACGAGCACCCGCACGACCACGAGCACCCGCACGACCACGAGCACCCGCACGACCACGAGCACCCGCACGACCACGAGCACCCGCACGACCACGAGCACCCGCACGACCACGAGCACCCGCACGACCACGAGCACCCGTCGCGCACCGGCGGGGGTGGTCTGCGGGGCGCGCTGGCCCGCCACCGGCGGTCCGCGGTCGCGGCCGCGGTGCTGGCGCCCGCGCTCGTCGTGCTCGGCGGCGTCGCCTTCACGTCCGGCCCGTCGGCCGGGCCCCCGCCGACCTCGGCCTCCGCCGCGACCGCCGTCGACCCGGCGGCCGCCGCGCGCGACCCCCGGGCCGCGGTGGCCGCGCTCCAGGACCGGCTGCGCCGGCTGCCGCAGGACGACGCGTCGTGGGCCGCCCTCGGCGTCGCCTACGTCGGCCAGGCCCGCCGCACCGGTGACCCCTCCTTCTACGACAAGGCCGACCAGGCCCTCGCCCGCTCGCTCGAGGCCCGTCCCGAGGGCAACGCCGACGCGCTGGCCGGGCAGGCCGCCCTTGCGAACGCCCGCCACGACTTCGCCGGTGGCCGCCGGCTCGCCGAGCAGGCCGTCGCGGCCGACCCCTACGACGCGACCGCGAAGGGCGTGCTCGCCGACGCGCAGGTCGAGCTGGGGGAGTACGCGGCCGCGGACGCGACCCTGCAGGAGATGGTCGACCTGCGCCCGGGCGTGCCCTCCTTCACGCGGGTCTCCTACGCCTACGAGCTCGCCGGGAAGCGCGAGAACGCGCGCGTCCTGCTGGAGCGCGCCCTCGAGCTCGCGAGCAGCGACGCCGACGCCGCCTTCGTCCTCCAGCACCTCGGCGCCCTCGCGGCCGGGGAGGGCCGTTACGCGGACGCCGTCGCGCACTACGACGCCGGCCTCGAGCGCGACCCCTCCGACACCGCCCTGCTCGCGGGCCGGGCCGCGGCCCGCGCGGCGCAGGGCGACGTCGAGGGCGCGCTCGCCGACGGCGCGCTCGTCGTCGAGCGGCTCCCGCAGCCGGCCTACCTCGTCCAGCACGGCGAGCTGCTGGAGAGCCTCGGGCGCGAGGAGGAGGCGCAGCAGCAGTACGACGTCGCCGCCGCGACGCGGGCGCTCTTCGACGCGGCGGGCGTCGTGCCCGACGTGGAGGTGGCCCTGTACGAGGCCGACCACGGGGACCCGGCCGTCGCCGTGGAGATCGCGCGGGCCGACGCCGCGACGCGGTCCGGCGTCGGGGTCGAGGACGCCCTGGCCTGGTCGCTGCACGCGGCGGGGCAGGACGAGGAGGCCCTCCAGCACGCCCTGGCCGCCCAGGAGGTGGGCACCCGGGACGCGCTCGTGGACTACCACCGCGGGATGATCCAGCTCTCGCTCGGCCTGCGGGACGACGCGCGGCAGTCCCTGGAGCTGGCTCTCGCCACGAGCCCCCGGTTCTCCCCGCTGCACGCCCCGCGGGCCCGGGCCGCGCTCACCAGCCTGACCTCGTCGTGACGCGGCGACTCGCGCTCGGCGCCCTCGGTGCCCTGCTGCTCGCCCTCGGGCTCGCAGCGCCGGCGCAGGCGCACCCGCTCGGGAACTTCACGGTCAGCCAGTACGACGGGCTCGTCCTGCGCCCCGACCGCGTCGACGTGCTGAGCGTCGTCGACACCGCCGAGATCCCCACGCAGCAGCAGCTGCCCGACGTCGACACGGACGGCGACGGGCAGATGTCCGCCGACGAGCTCGCGGCCGCGGCGACGGGGGAGTGCCCCGACGTGGCGGCGGCGGCGGAGCTGGCGACCGCCGACGGCGGCGCCACCCCGCTCGAGGTCTCCTCGGCGTCGATGACCGTGGTCCCGGGGGCGGCCTCGCTGCCGACGCTGCGTCTCGTCTGCGAGCTCACCGCCCCCGTGGACCTCGGCGCGGCGACGACCGTCTCGTTCTCCCAGGGCTACCGCACGGACCGCGTGGGCTGGCGCGAGATCACCGCGACGGGGGAGGGCGTCTCGCTGGAGGACCCACCGGTCCCGGCGGAGAGCGTGAGCGAGGAGCTGCGCAGCTACCCGCGCGACCTGCTGTCCTCGCCGCTCGACGTCCGCTCGGTGGAGCTCTCGGTCGTGCCGGGCGGGCCCGGCGGCGGCGGCGCGCTGGAGGTGCTGTCCTCCGGCGGTGACCCCTTCAGCCGGCTCGTGGCCGCCGGCGACGCCCGGCTCGAGTCCTTCGTCGGCGCCCGCGAGCTCACGCCCGTCGTCGGGGTGCTGGCCGTGGTCCTCGCGGCGCTCCTCGGCGCGGGGCACGCCGTCCTGCCCGGGCACGGCAAGACCGTCATGGCGGCCTACCTCGCGGGCCGCCGCGGCCGGCGCCGCGACGCCCTGCTCGTCGGCGGCACCGTCACCCTCACCCACACGGTCGGGGTGCTCGTCGTGGGCCTGGTGCTGACGGTCGCGAGCACCCTCGCCGGCGAGCAGGTGCTGCGCTCCCTCGGCGTCGTCAGCGGCCTGCTCGTCATGGCCGTGGGCGCGGTGCTCGTGCGGGACGCGCTCCGCGAGCGCCGGGCGGCCCCGACGCTCGACGCCGAGGTGCACGCCGCGCTGCACGAGGAGCAGGCGCGGAGGGGGACGCCCGGGGTCCTCGTGGCCCCGGCCGCCGCGCACGCCGCCGAGGGGCGGACGAGCGCCGCGACGCTCCCGCCCGAGCCCGACGTCGACCACGGGCACGGCCACGGTCACCCGCACGGCCCGCACGGGCACGCGCACGGCCCGCACGGGCACGCGCACGGCCCGCACGGGCACACGCACGGCCCGCACGGGCACACGCACGGGCCCGGGGAGGGCTTCAGCCGTCGCAGCCTCGTCGGCATCGGCGTGGCCGGCGGCCTGGTGCCGAGCCCGTCGGCCCTCGTGGTGCTCCTGGGCGCGGTCGCCCTGGGGCGCAGCGTCTTCGGCGTCCTGCTCGTCCTCGCCTACGGGGCGGGCATGGCCGGGACGCTGACGGCCGTGGGGCTCCTGCTCGTCCACGCCCGTGGCCGCCTGGACCGGGCGGGGCGCTCCGTCCGGGCCCCGAGGTCGCTCGCACGGCTGCGCGAGGTGCTGCCGCTGGCGACGGCGGCGCTCGTGGTCGCCGTCGGAGCGGGCCTCGTCCTGCGCGGCCTGCTGCTCTGACCGGCGACGCGGGGGGCCCCGCCCGTCACCGGCACCCGGCGCGGGGCCCCGCCGACCGGGAGGGCCCCGCGCCGCGCGCGCTCAGTGGCCGCCCGGGCCGCCGTTCTCGGCGAGGCGGCGGCGCGAGTTCTCGATCTCCGACTCGGCGTCCGCGCGGCCGACCCAGTGCGAGCCCTCGACGGACTTGCCGGGCTCGAGGTCCTTGTAGATGCGGAAGAAGTGGTCGATCTCCTGCCGGTAGAACTCGCCGACGTCGCCGAGGTCCTGGATGTGCTCCAGACGCGGGTCGCCGGCCGGCACGCAGAGGACCTTGTCGTCGCCGCCGGCCTCGTCGCGCATGTGGAACATGCCGACCGCCCGGGCCCGCACCACGCAGCCGGGGAACGTCGGCTCGTCGAGCATGACCAGCGCGTCGAGGGGGTCGCCGTCGTCGCCGAGCGTGTCGTCGATGAAGCCGTAGTCCGCCGGGTACCGCGTGGCGGTGAACAGCGTGCGGTCGAGACGGATACGTCCCGTCTCGTGGTCCACCTCGTACTTGTTGCGGTTCCCCTTGGGGATCTCGATCGTGACGTCGAACTCCACGTGCGTGCCCTCCCGGCGGTGCGCCGGCCTCCCGGCCCTCTGCTGGTCCGGCGGCCTGGCTCGGTGCTGGTCTGTCGTGCTGGTCTGTCGTGCTGGTCTGCCGTGGTGCTGGTGCGTCGTGCTGGTCTGCCGTGGTGCTGGTGCGTCGTGCTGGTCTGTCGGGTGTGGCGACGGGCCGGGGCGCTCGCGCGGTCCCGGCCCGGTCCAGGCTGCGTAGTGTGGCGCACCGCGGCCCTGACCTGGGCCTGCGCGTCGCCGGGGACCGTGCGGGTCCCGACCGGGCGGCCCGAGCCGGGACGGACGCGGGGGGCGAGCGGTGCCGAGCGCGTCCACCGTGCGTCCCGACCGGCGGGCCGGTCGCCGGGGCCCCCGGCGGCCGGTCGTCGTCGCGACCGCCCTGCTCGCCGTCCTCGTGCTGCTGGCCGGCTACGCCGCCGCCGACGCCGCGGACGTGCTCCCCGGCCCGCTGACGACCGCCCCGCCGCCGGAGCCCGACCCCTGGCCGCAGGCGCCCGGCGCCGAGGTCCCGACCGAGGGGGCCGCGCCCGTGCTGGCGGAGGCGTCCACCGCGGCGCCGCGGCCCGGGCCCGCGGCCCTGGCCGCCGTGCTCGACCCGCTGCTCGGAGCGCCGGCGCTGGGCCCCGCCCGGTCGGCCGTGGTGACCGACGCCCTCACCGGCGACGTCCTGCTCGACGAGGGCGGAGGCGCACCGCGGCAGCCGGCGTCGACCGTCAAGCTGCTGACCGGGGCCGCGGCCCTCTCGCTGCTCGGCGGCGGGACGACGCTGCCCACGTCCGTCGTCCTCGGCGCGGACGACGGCGCGACCCCGGTCGTCGTGCTCGTCGCCGGCGGCGACGTGCTGCTCGGCGCGGGGGCAGGGGACCCGGGGGCCGTGGTGGGCCGTGCCGGGCTCGCGGACCTCGCGGACGAGGTCGCCTCCGCCCTGGCGGACCGCGGCGAGCGCCGGGTGGCGTTGCGCCTGGCCGACCCCCTGGCGCCGTCCGGGCCGGTCCGGCCGGCCGGCTGGACGCCGGGGGACGTCGCGCTCGGGTACGCCGCCGACGTCACGGGCGTCGCGGTCGACGCGGGCCGGCTGGCGGACGAGGAGTACGCCCCCCGGGCGCCCGACCCGGGGCTCGCCGCCGCGGAGGTCCTCGCCGACCGGCTGCGCGAGCGCGGCGTGGACGTCGTCGGCGACGTCGCGCGGGGCGACCCGGCGGCGCTGCCGCAGGACGCGCCCGTGCTGGGGGAGGTGCGCTCGGCCCCCCTCGCCGAGGTCGTGGGCGACGTGCTGCGCGTCAGCGACAACACGGGGGCCGAGGCCCTCGGGCTCCTCGTGGCACGGGCCTCGGGAGCCCCGGTCACGCCCGCCGGCGCGGCCCGGGCGGTCCCGGCGGCGGTGGCCGAGCTCGGTGTCGACGTCGGCGGCGCGGAGCTCGCGGACGTCAGCGGGCTCGGCGACGGCAGCGGCGTCCCGGCCACCGCGCTGACCGGCGTCCTGGCGGCGGCCGCGCGGGAGGACGCCTTGCGCCCGGTGCTCGAGGGCCTGCCCGTCGCCGGCCTCACGGGCTCCCTCGCCGGACGGCTCGGCGACGAGCCCGCCGCCCGCGGGCAGGTGCGCGCCAAGACCGGGACGCTGACGGGCGTGTCCTCGCTCGCCGGCGTCACCGTCGACGCGGACGGGCGGCTGCTCGCCTTCGCCGTCCTCGCCGACGAGGTCCCCGCGACCGAGGCGGCCCGCGGGGCGCTCGACGACGTGGCCGCGGCCCTCGCCGGGTGCGGCTGCCGCTGACGCCTCACCGCCGTCCCTCCTCCCCTCGGGCCGCGCCGTACCGTGACGCCGGTGAGCAGCCCCGCGACGACCCCGGCGGACCTCTCGTGACGGGGACGACCGCGCAGGCCCCGCTCGTCGACCAGCTCGTCGACTGGGAGCTGGCCGTCTCGGTCGCCGGCCGCCTCGCCGCGCCGGGGCCGGAGGTGTCGCGCGCCGAGGCCGACCGCGCCGTCGCGCAGCTGCGCCGCCTGGCCGAGCGTGCGACGGGCCACGTCGGGGAGACCTCCGGCCTGCACGTCGCCCCGGACACCGGCGCCGTCGTCGTCGACCGCCGGGGGTGGGCCCGCGCCAACGCCGCCGCCTTCCGCGCCCTGCTCGAGGAGCCCGTCGTCGCCGCCCGGGACGCGCGGCGCGCCCGGGACGAGCGCGAGGGGCGCACGCGGCGCGAGGACGGCCCGGGTGCCGCGGCGGCCACCGCGGTCGCCCGCCGCGCGTCCGGGGCGGAGGTCGGCGCGCTGCTCGCCTACCTCGCCCCGCGCGTGCTCGGCCAGTACGACCCCTTCGGGCCGGACCCGGTGGGCCCCGGGGCGAGCACGGGCACCGGGGCGACCGGCTCCGACGGCGTCGCCCCGGCGGGGGGCGGACGCACGACCGGGACCCCGGACGAGCCCGGCCGGCTGCTCCTCGTGGCCCCCAACGTCGTGGCGGTCGAGCGCGAGCTGCGGCTGCGCCCGCGGGACTTCCGGCTGTGGGTCTGCCTGCACGAGGAGACCCACCGGGTGCAGTTCACCGCGGCGCCGTGGCTCGCGCCGCACCTGCGCGCGCGGACGCAGGGCCTGGTCACCGACGTCGTCGGCGGGCCCGGCGAGCTGGCCGCGCGGCTGCGGTCGGCGGTCGCGCGGCTGCCCGCGGCCCTCGGCGAGGACGGGGACGGCCTCGTCGGGCTGCTCGCCACCCCGGAGCAGCGCCGGGTGGTCGAGGAGGTCACCGCCGTGATGTCGCTGCTCGAGGGGCACGCCGACGTCGTCATGGACGCGGTCGGCCCCGCGGTGGTGCCCAGCGTGGAGACCATCCGTGCCCGCTTCACCGCCCGCCGCGGCGGGCGGCCCGGCCTGGACCGCGTGGTCCGCCGGCTGCTGGGGATGGACGCGAAGATGCGCCAGTACCGCGACGGCGCCTCCTTCGTCCGGGGCGTCCTTGAGGACGTGGGCTTCGACGGGCTGAACGCCGTCTGGACCGGCCCCGAGCACCTGCCGACGCCCGCGGAGATCGCCGACCCCCGCGCCTGGGTGCGGCGGGTCCACGGCTAGGCCTCCGCGCGTGGCGCCCAGCGGTGGTGCGGTCGCCGACGGACCCGGAGGTGGGCCGGGGGGCGGGCAGGGGGGCGGGCCGGGACCTGCGTCGGGAGGCGCCCGCCGGCGCGGCCCCGACCCCGCCGTCGCCGCGGTGCGCCGGGCGGTGGGACGCGACCTGGACGACCTGCCCGCGGGCGCCTTGGTGCTCGTGGGGTGCAGCGGTGGTCCGGACTCCCTGGCGCTCGCCGCCGGGCTCGCCTGGTGGGCCCGGGGGCCCCGGGGCGGTGGGCGGCGCCGGGGCGGCGCGGTCGTCGTCGACCACGACCTCCAGGAGGGCAGCGCGGACGTCGCGGCCCGTGCCGCCGCGGCCTGCCGCGGGCTGGGGCTCGACCCCGTCGAGGTGGTCCGGCTGGACCTCCCGCCGGGCGCGGGGGCGGGGGGAGGCTCCGGGAGCGGCTCCGGCGGGCCCGAGGCGCGGGCGCGCGCGGGACGGCACGCGGCGCTGGCGGCCGCCGCCGCCGCGACCGGCGCCGCCGCGGTGCTGCTGGGGCACACCCGCGACGACCAGGCCGAGCAGGTGCTGCTGTCGCTGGCGCGCGGCTCCGGAGCGCGCTCCCTGGCGGGCATCCCGCCGCGGCGGGGGCTGCTGCGGCGGCCGCTGCTCGACCTCCCGCGGGCCACCACGCGGGCCGCGTGCGTCGCGCTGGGGCTGGAGCCCTGGCACGACCCGACCAACGACGACCCCCGCGAGGTCGCCCCGCAGGACCCCGGGCGGCGGCGGGCCCTCGTCCGGGCCTCCGCTCTGCCCCGGCTGGAGGCCGACCTCGGGCCCGGGGTGGCGGCGTCCCTCGCCCGGTCGGCCGCCCTGCTGCGCGAGGACGCCGACCTCCTCGAGTCCCTGGCCGCCGAGCTGCTCGAGCGGGCGAGCCCGCCCTGGGTGAGCTCCGCCGGGGACGTCGGGGAGGTGGTGCTGGCCGCCGACGTCCTCGCCGCCGGTCACCCGGCCTTGCGCGGGCGGGCGCTGCACGCGGCCGCGCGGCGCGCGGGGGCGCCGGCCGGTGCGGTCTCGGCCGCCCACGTCGAGGCCCTCGACCGGCTCGTCACCGCCTGGCGGGGGCAGGGGCCCACGCACCTGCCCGGCGGCGTCGAGGCCCGTCGGGCCTGTGGCAGGCTTCTCCTGGCGCCAGCCCCCGCTGACCCCGCGCCCCCCGCACGAACGCCGCAGCACCTCGAGGGTGCTGCCACCTCGGGCCCGAGCGGGCCCGGGCGGTGAGAAGGAGACCAGCGCCGCGTGGACGCCTCGGACATGGGAGCGGACCTGGAGAAGGTCCTCGTCACCGCCGACCAGATCTCGCAGCGGCTGGCGGAGCTCGCCGCCCAGGTCGACGAGGACTACGCCGGCAAGGACGTCCTGCTCGTGGGGGTGCTCAAGGGGGCCGCGCTCGTGATGTCGGACCTCGTCCGGGCCCTGCACCTGCCGGCCCAGATGGACTGGATGGCGGTCTCCAGCTACGGCTCCGGGACGAAGTCCTCCGGCGTCGTCCGCATCGTCAAGGACCTGGACACCGACGTCACCGGGCGGCACGTCCTCATCGTCGAGGACATCATCGACTCGGGGCTGACGCTCTCGTGGCTCGTCGCGAACCTGTCCAGCCGGGGGGCCGCCTCGGTGGAGATCCTCACCCTGCTGCGCAAGCCCGACGCCGCCAAGGTCGACGTCGCGGTCCGCTACACCGGCTTCGACATCCCCGACGAGTTCGTCGTGGGCTACGGCCTGGACTTCGCCGAGCACTACCGCGGGCTCCGCTTCGTCGGCACGCTCGCCCCGCACGTCTACGAGACCCCGCACCCGACCGGGGCCTCCTCCACCACCGAGGCCTCCACCACCGAGAGCTGAGCGCGCCGCCCGGGCCATGACCTCCGCCCGGGCCGCCGCGCACGCCCCGCGCCCCCTGGGAGCAGCGCCCGTGACCACGACCGCCCCCCCGCCGCCGTCGACGACCGGCCCCGCCGCGCGCGACGTCGCGGCGGCCCTGCGGGGCGCCGGCCTGGCCGACGTCGACGACTCCCCGCGCCGGCGCGCCGAGTACTCCACCGACGCGTCCCTCTACCGCGTCGTGCCGCAGGTCGTCGCCTTCCCGCGCTCGGCCGACGAGGTCGCGGCCGCCGTCGAGGTGGCCCGCGAGACCGGGGCGCCCGTCGTCGCCCGCGGCGGCGGGACCTCGATCGCCGGCAACGCCGTCAGCACCGGGATCGTCCTGGACACCTCCCGGCACCTCGACCGGCTCCTCGACCTCGACGTCGAGGGGCGTCGCTGCGTCGTCGAGCCCGGGGTGGTGCTGGGCGACCTGCAGCGACGGCTCGCCCCGCACGGCCTGCGCTTCGGGCCCGACCCCTCCTCCGGCAGCCGCGCGGCGATCGGCGGGATGATCGGCAACAACGCCTGCGGCTCACGGGCGCTGGGCTACGGCCGCACCGACGCGAACGTCCTCGGCCTGGGTGCCGTCGCCGGGACGGGGGAGCGGCTCGTGCTGCGCAGCCGCGGCGGCGAGGCCCCCGACCGCCCGCAGACCACGCCCGCGGTCTCCACGCCCGGCTCGTCGCCGCTGCTGGCCCGCCTGCAGGAGGTCGTCGCCGGGGACCTCGGCACCCTGCGTACCGAGCTCGGACGCTTCGGCCGGCAGGTCTCCGGGTACGCCCTGGAGCACCTGCTGCCGGAGAAGGGCTTCGACGCCGCTCGGCTGCTCGTGGGCAGCGAGGGCACGCTCGCGCTCGTCACCTCGGCCGAGCTGCGGCTCGTCCGCTCGCCGGAGCGCACGGTCCTCGTCGTCCTCGGCTACCGCGACATGGTCGAGGCCGCCGAGGCGGTCCCGGCGCTGCTGCGCCACCACCCGGTGGCGTGCGAGGGGCTGGACCGCCGGATCGTGGACGCCGTCGAGCAGCGTCTGCGGGCCCCCGTGCCCGCGCTGCCCACCGGCGGCGGGTGGCTGCTCGTCGAGCTCGGCACGGACGAGCGCGGCGCGACGCCGGACGGCCTGGCCGACCTCGCGGCCCGGGCGCGGGCCGTCGTCGCCGACGCCGGGACCTCGGCCACCCGGGTGGTCGAGGACGCCGTGGAGGCGCGGGCGCTGTGGCGCATCCGCGAGGACGGCGCGGGTCTGGCCACCCGCGCCCCCTCGGGTCGCCCGGGGCATGCCGGGTGGGAGGACACGGCCGTCCCGCCGGAGCGCCTCGCGGCCTACCTGCGCGAGTTCGACGCGCTGATGGACTCCTACGGGCTCACCGCCATCCCCTACGGCCACTTCGGGGACGGCTGCCTGCACGTGCGCGTCGACTACCCCCTGGAGCAGCCGGGGCGCGAGGGCGTCTACCGCGAGTTCGTCGACGCGGCCGCCGCGCTCGTCGCCTCGCACGGGGGCTCGATGTCGGGCGAGCACGGCGACGGGCGGGCCCGCTCGGAGCTGCTGCACCACATGTACTCCCCGCGCGTGCTGGACCTCTTCGCGCAGGTCAAGGAGGTCTTCGACCCGGGCGACGTGCTCAACCCCGGCGTCCTGGTGCGCCCCCGCGCGCTCGACGACGACCTGCGGCCGCGGCCGTGGTCGCCGCCCGCGCTGACGGGCCGCGGGACGCCGGGCGCGTCGGGGGCGCCGCGCGGCCCGCAGCCGCTGGCCTTCGGGTACCGCGCGGACGGCGGCAGCTTCGCCGCGGCCGTCCACCGCTGCGTGGGCGTCGGCAAGTGCCGGGCCGACACGACGTCCTCGGGCGGCGTCATGTGCCCGTCCTACCTCGCGACGAAGGACGAGAAGGACTCCACGCGCGGCCGCTCGCGGGTGCTGCAGGAGATGGTCGCCGGCTCTCTCGGCGCCGACTCCCCGGTGCGGCGGGGCTGGCGCTCGCCCGAGGTCGCCGAGGCCCTCGACCTGTGCCTGTCCTGCAAGGGGTGCCTGTCGGACTGCCCCACGGGCGTCGACATGGCCACGTACAAGGCGGAGGCCACGCACCAGCGGTACAAGGGCCGCCTCCGGCCGGCGAACCACTACGTCCTCGGGTGGCTGCCCTACCTGTCGCGCGTCGCGTCCCGCGTGCCCGCGCTGGCCAACGGCGTGCTGGCCGTCGGTCCGCTCGCGCGCGGGCTCAAGCGCCTCGGCGGCATCGACGAGCGCCGCGGGCTGCCGCGCTTCGCCCGGCGGCGCTTCTCGGCCTCGGCGCCGGCCGTGCTCGAGCGGGCGCGGCGGACGACGCGGCCGTCCGACGACGCGGCCCGCGCCGCCCGCCCGGGGGCGGGCGGGCAGAAGGTCGTCCTGTGGGCGGACAGCTTCACCGAGCACTTCTCGCCCGAGGTCGGGCACGCGGCGGTCCGCGTCCTCGAGCACGCCGGCTTCGACGTCGAGCTCGCCCCCCGCGACGTCTGCTGCGGCCTGACGCTGATCTCCACGGGACAGCTCGACCTGGCGCGCCGGCAGCTGCGCCGCACGGTGCGCCGCCTTGCGGCGGCCACCGCCGGCGAGTCGGGCGGGGCGCCCGTGCCGCTCGTGGTCCTCGAGCCCTCGTGCCTCGCCGTGCTCCGGCACGACGCCTCCGCGCTGCTGTCCGGGGAGGCCGGCGGGGAGGGGCCGCTCCCCGAGGGCCTCGTCACCGAGCTCGCCGCCCGCTCGCGCACCCTCGCCGAGGTGCTCGCCGCCTTCGCGCCCGACGTGCGGTGGCCGCACCTGGACGGGCTGACCGCCGTCGCCCAGCCGCACTGCCACCAGCACGCCGTCCTCGGCTTCGAGACGGACACCCGGCTGCTCGAGTCCAACGGCGTCCGCGTCCAGGCCCTCGGCGGCTGCTGCGGGCTCGCCGGGAACTTCGGCGTCGAGCAGGGGCACTACGACGTCTCGGTCGCCGTGGCGCGCACGGCCCTGCTGCCCGCCGTCGAGGCGGCACCCGCCGACGCCGTCGTCCTCGCGGACGGCTTCTCCTGCCGCACCCAGCTCGCCGAGCTCTCCGAGCGCCGCGGCGTCCACCTGGCCGAGCTGCTCGCCCGGGGCCTGCCCGAGGGCCGGGTCGGGGCCTGACCGGGGGCCTGACCGGGGGCCGGACGGGCCTGACCGAGGGCCGGACGGCGCGCACGGCGACGTGCGCTCCGCTCCTGGCGAACGACCGGAACACCGTCCGCGGGCCGCCCGTTCGAGCCCGAGAAGCCCGGTGGTCCCGCGGGCGCCGGGGCCCGAGAGCGCCGGCGGACCCGGTGTACCGTCGTCCGACGCCCGCGCGACCAGGAGGGACGGGGGCCCGCCCCCTGCAGCAGATGAACGTCAAGAAGCTCGCCCGCGGACCGATCCTCTGGGTCGTCCTCGCGCTCGGAGTCCTGCTGGTCGCCCTGCAGTTCCTCAACCCCGGGGCGCCGACGAAGGTCGACACCTCGCAGGGCCTGGAGCTCATCGCCGGCGGCACGGTGGACAGCGCCCTCGTCGTCGACGGGGAGCAGCGCGTCGAGCTCGGCCTGTCCGAGCCGTACGAGGTCCGCGACGGCCAGGAGACCCGGAGCGTCCAGTTCTACTACGTCGAGCCGCGCGGCGAGGAGGTCGTGCAGGCGCTCTCCGACGCGAATGTGGCGACGGTCGACGACGAGGTCCCCCAGCCGTCCTTCCTCGGGTCGCTGCTCTCGACGCTGCTGCCCCTCCTGCTGCTCGTCGGCATCTTCTGGTTCGTGCTGTCCCGCATGCAGGGCGGTGGCGGGCGGATCGCCCAGTTCGGCAAGTCCAAGGCGAAGATGGTCTCCAAGGAGGCCCCCAAGGTCACCTTCGCCGACGTGGCCGGCGCCGACGAGGCGGTCGAGGAGCTCCAGGAGATCAAGGACTTCCTCGCGGACCCGACGCGCTTCCAGGAGGTCGGCGCGAAGATCCCCAAGGGCGTCCTGCTCTACGGCTCGCCCGGCACCGGCAAGACGCTGCTCGCCCGCGCCGTCGCGGGGGAGGCGGGCGTCCCGTTCTTCTCGATCTCCGGCTCGGACTTCGTCGAGATGTTCGTCGGCGTCGGCGCCAGCCGCGTGCGCGACCTGTTCGAGCAGGCCAAGAACAACGCGCCGGCCATCATCTTCGTCGACGAGATCGACGCCGTCGGCCGCCACCGCGGCGCCGGCATGGGCGGCGGCCACGACGAGCGCGAGCAGACGCTCAACCAGCTGCTCGTGGAGATGGACGGCTTCGACGTCAAGACGAACGTCATCCTCATCGCCGCCACCAACCGGCCCGACATCCTCGACCCGGCGCTGCTGCGCCCGGGGCGCTTCGACCGGCAGATCTCCGTCGAGCCGCCGGACATGAAGGGCCGCGAGCGGATCCTGTCCGTGCACGGCAAGGGCAAGCCGCTGGCGCCGGACGTCGACCTGCTCGCCGTCGCGCGCCGCACCCCCGGCTTCAGCGGCGCCGACCTGGCGAACGTCCTCAACGAGGCCGCGCTGCTCACGGCGCGCACGCACGCCAAGGTGATCGACAACGCGGCGCTCGACGAGGCCATCGACCGCGTCATCGCCGGGCCGCAGAAGCGCACCCGCCTGATGAACGACAGCGAGAAGAAGATCACCGCCTACCACGAGGGCGGCCACGCGCTCGTGGCCGCGGCGATGCGGCACACCGACCCGGTGACCAAGGTGACGATCCTGCCGCGGGGGCGGGCGCTGGGCTACACGATGGTCATGCCCAGCGAGGACAAGTACTCGACGACCCGCAACGAGCTGCTCGACCAGCTCGCGTACGCCCTGGGTGGCCGGGTCGCCGAGGAGATGGTCTTCCACGACCCCACGACGGGGGCCGGCAACGACATCGAGAAGGCCACCGGCATGGCCCGCAAGATGGTCACCGAGTACGGCATGAGCGAGCGCGTCGGCGCCATCAAGCTCGGCTCGGGCGCCGGCGAGCCCTTCATGGGGCGCGACATGGGCCACGACCGCGGCTACGGCGAGGGCCTCGCGTCCGTCGTCGACGACGAGGTCCGCCGGCTCATCGAGGCGGCGCACGACGAGGCCTGGGAGGTCATCGTCGAGCACCGCCCGGTCCTGGACGCGCTCGTCGAGCGGCTCCTCGAGAAGGAGACGATCGACCGCGCGGAGCTCGCGGAGATCTTCGAGCCGGTGCACAAGCGGCCGCTGCGCCCGGTGTGGCTGTCGAGCGAGCGGCGCGCCGTCTCCGACCAGCCGCCGGTGCTCTCGCCGGCCGAGCGCCGTCGCCTGAACGGGAGCGCCAACGGGTCCCGCAACGGGTCGGTGAACGGCGCGAACGGTTCCTCCGCGAACGGGTACCGGCCGCCCGCCCCGCAGGACCAGGCCGCCGGCGCCCGGCCCGAGCACCCGGCCGAGGGGGCCGTCGAGGTCCCCGAGGGCGGGCAGGTCGACCCGGGCGAGCGGGGCTGAGCGCCCCCGTGGCGGGCGCGGGCAGCCCGTCGCCCCCCCGGGCGCCGACGCGGATCGGCCGGCTGGAGACGCAGGCGCTGACGGCTCCGTCGTCCCGGCCGTTCGACGCGGGGCGGGCCGAGGCGGCCGTGCGTGAGCTGCTCGCGGCCGTCGGGGAGGACCCGGAGCGGGACGGGCTGCGGGAGACCCCGGCCCGGGTGGCCCGGATGTACGCCGAGGTCCTCGGCGGGCTCCACGAGGACGCCGCCGACGTCCTGCAGACGTCGTTCGACCTCGGCCACGACGAGCTCGTCCTGGTCCGGGACATCGAGGTGCACTCGCTCTGCGAGCACCACCTGGTGCCCTTCCACGGCGTCGCCCACGTCGGGTACGTGCCGGCGGCCGACGGGCGGATCACGGGCCTGTCGAAGCTCGCGCGCCTCGTCGACGTCTTCGCCCGTCGCCCGCAGGTGCAGGAGCGGCTGACGACCCAGGTGGCCGACGCCCTCGTCGAGCACCTGCAGCCGCGGGGCGTCATCGTCGTCGTCGAGTGCGAGCACCTCTGCATGTCGATGCGCGGCGTGCGCAAGACGGGGGCCCGGACGATCACGTCCGCGATGCGGGGCCAGCTGCGCGACCCGGCGACGCGGGCCGAGGCCCTGTCGCTCATCCACGGCCGGTGAGCGCCGCCACGGGCGCGACCGCCGCGGCGGTCGTGCCGGGCCTCACGGGCCCCGCCGCCGGCCGGAGCCTCGTCATGGGCGTGCTCAACACGACGCCGGACTCCTTCAGCGACGGCGGGTCCTGGCTCGACCCCGCCGCGGCCGTCCGGCACGGCCTCGCGATGGCGTCCGACGGCGCCGACCTCGTCGACGTCGGCGGGGAGTCGACCCGGCCCGGCGCGCGGCGGGTGGACGCCGCCGAGGAGCGGCGCCGCGTGCTGCCGGTCGTGCGGGGGCTGGCCGCCGCGGGGGTGGCGGTCAGCGTGGACACGACGCGCGCCGCCACCGCGGAAGCGGCCCTCGACGCCGGGGCGGTCCTCGTCAACGACGTGAGCGGCGGCCTGGCCGACGCGGCGATGGCGGGGCTCGTCGCCGAGCGCGGCGTCCCGTACGTGGCGATGCACTGGCGCGGGCCCAGCGACGTCATGACGTCGCTCGCCGACTACGACGACGTCGTCGTCGAGGTCCGCGACGAGCTCGCCGCCCGGGTGGAGGCCCTGCTGCACGCGGGTGTCCGACCCGACCGGCTCGTCGTCGACCCGGGCCTGGGCTTCGCCAAGACGGCGGAGCACGGCTGGGCGCTGCTCGCGCACCTCGACGCGCTGGGGGAGCTGGGCCTGCCGCTGCTCGTCGGCGCCTCGCGCAAGGGGATGCTCGGGCCGGTGCTGGCCGGCCCCGACGGGACGCCGCGGCCGGCCGTGGGCCGGGACGACGCCACGACCGCGGTCACGGCGCTGGCCGCCGCGGCGGGGGTCTGGGGCGTCCGCGTGCACGCCGTCCGGGCGAGCGCCGACGCGGTGCGCGTGGCGGCCCGGCTGGCGGAGGCCCGCACCGAGGGGACCCGCGCCGAGGGGACCCGCACCGAGGGGTCCCGCACCGAGGGGTCCTGCACCGAGGGGTCCTGGGCGCATCCGCGACCGGGACGGGCGGCCCCGGCGTGAGCACCGACCGCATCGAGCTCTGCGGCCTGCGCGTGCGCGGCCGGCACGGCGTGCTGGCCGCCGAGCGCGAGCTGGGGCAGGAGTTCGTCGTCGACCTGGTGCTCGAGGTGGACACCCGCGCGGCGGCAGCCAGCGACGACGTCGTCGACACCGTGCACTACGGGGAGGTCGCCGAGGAGGTCGCCGCGGTCGTCGCCGGGGAGCCCGTGGCGCTGCTGGAGCGGCTCGCGCAGCGCGTGGCCGACGTCGTCCTCGCCCGCCCGCGCGTGCTCGCCGTCGAGGTCGCGGTGCACAAGCCGCAGGCGCCGGTCACCGTGCCCTTCGACGACGTCGTGGTCCGGGTCCGTCGGACGGCGCGGCCGGCGGGCGACGGCGCGACGCCGGTGGTGCTGGCCCTCGGGTCCGACCTGGGCGACCGCGCGGAGCTGCTGCGCTCGGCGGTGGCGTCGCTCGCCCGCGTCCCCGGCCTGCGCCTGACCGGCGCCTCGCCCGTCGTGGAGTCGGCGCCGGTGCGTCTGCCGGGCTCGGCGCCGGTCGCGGACGAGCAGCCCTTCCTCAACGCCGTCGTCGTCGGCACGACGACGCTCGCGCCGCAGGCCCTGCTGGCCGCCTGCCAGCGCGTCGAGGCCGGTCACGGCCGGGTCCGCCACGAGCGCTGGGGCCCGCGGACGCTCGACGTCGACGTCGTCGACCTCGGCGGCGCGGTCGCCCACGACGACGAGCGGCTGCTGCTGCCGCACCCGCGGGCCCACGAGCGCGCCTTCGTCCTCGTGCCCTGGTCGCTCGTCGACCCGCACGCGCACCTGCCCGGCCCGGGCGGCGGCCGCGTCGCCGACCTGGCGGCGGACCTGCTCGCGGCGGACCCGGACGGCGTCCGCGAGCGCCCCGACGTCGCCCTGCCGCTGCCGGACGCCCCCGGGGACCGCTCGTGACCCCCACCCGTTGGACCACCCCCGTCGCGGTCGTCCTCGTCGCCGGCGTCCTCGGCGTCGCGCTCGCCGGCCCCCTGGAGTCGTTCGGGCTGCCCCTGACGCGGCTTCCCTGGACCGCGGTCGCGGCGGTGCTCCTGCTGGCCGTCGCCGTCCTGGCCCTCGGCTGGCCTGTGCGCCGCTGGAACCGTGGTCACCGCGACCGCCCGCTGGACCCGCTGCGCGCCGCCCGCACCGCCGTGCTCGGCCAGGCGTCCGCCCTGGCCGGCGCCGCGCTGCTCGGCTGGTACCTGGGCCAGGTCGCCTACCTGCTGCCCGACGTCGCCTACCCGCTGCCGCGGCAGTCCGCGGTCAGCCTCCTCGTGGCCGCCGGCGCCTCCGCGGTGCTGCTCGTCGCGGGCCTCCTCGTCGAGCGCTGGTGCCGGCTGCCGGACGACGACGACGAGCCCCCGACGGGGGCTGCGGGCCTGCGGTCGCGCTGAGCGGGTCCGGTCTGCAGCTGCGGCTGCGTGCCGCTCGGGAGCACGCGCTACCGCGGTGGTGACGCACGGCGGCGCCCAGATCTAGAAGATCTCAAGACCACGTGCGCTGATCACGAGGAGGTGGTCCTGTGCCCGACCCGTTCTAGCCCACGGCTGGTGCGCGGCCCCCCGCTGCTCATCGGTGACGACAGGTGCTCGACGAGCTCGGGACGGCGCTCGAGGACGGGCCGGGAGCCCCCGGACGGCTCAACCTGCTGACCGGCGCACGCGGGGGCGGGAAGTCGGTACTCCTCCCCGGGACGGGCGAGGGAGCCCGGGGACGGGTCGTGGTCGACGAGACCGGGCGGCACCTCGTGGTGAGCGCCTCGACGGCTACGGCGTCGGGCCGGACGGGACCGGTGACCGGCACGTGTCGGCGTCCGCCGTCCAGGACGACGACCGCGGGGACCTGCTCGTCGTCCTCATGTCGTCCGAAGCCATCGTGCTGGGACCGGTCGTCGTGCCGGTCTGACTGCATCTCGGCGGGCCTGACGGCTACGAGGTCCGGAGCGGGGCGGCGGCCTGACGGCTCTTCCGCGAGTGGAACGGCACGGGCGGTCCTGCGTCGGCGTCGGCGCTGGTCGGCCTCTCGGCGAGCTGCTGCCCGGGCCGGAGTGGGAGCAGCGGTCGCTCGCCCGCCGGTTCGCCGCTGTCGTACCGCCGGCCTCCGCTCAGCGCAGGGGGTCCGTCCACCGCAGGCCGGGGAAGCGGGCGAAGTCGGAGTCCGTGGAGCACAGCTCGGCGCCGTGCTCCACGGCCAGCGCGGCGAGGTGGGCGTCCGACGTCAGGTTGCCGGCGGTCCCGGTGGGGGCGAGCAGCTCTCGCAGGACGCGCGCGTGGTCGGGCGTCTCCTGCGGCGTCGTGACGACCGGGAGTCGCAACCAGCCGTCGACGACGTCGAGCGACTGCTCGGCCGTGAACGGGTCGGCGAAGACGGCGGACCTCGTGCTCAGCCGGACGAAGCCCAGGAGGACGACCCACGGCAGGCCGACCGTCTCCGACCCGTTCAGCTGCGCCTCCAGCCAGGGCGCCGCGGCGTCGTGGCGGGGGCTGGTCTCGTCGAGCGCGTAGAGGAGGAGGTTGAGGTCGAGGAGCCTCACCGGCGGCGCTCGAGCTCGGTCACGACCTCGTCGTCCTCGAGGTCGTTCGCCAGGCGCATCGCCCGGTCCAGGTCGACGCCCTCGCGCAGCCCGAGCCGGCGCGTGGGCAGCCGGTAGGCGACCTCCCGGGGAGGCGTCGGGCGCAGCCCCGCCCGTACGGCTCCGTTGAGGACCTCCTTGAAGGAGGTGCTGCGCTCTCGCGCCCGGCGCTGCAGCTCGGCCACGAGGTCGTCGTCGAGGGTCACCGTCGTGCGCACGTGACGACCCTAGCGTCAGCGGCGAGGCATCATGATGCTCGAGGACGGTCCGGGCACCTCTCGGGCGCACCAGGGGCGGGCGGGCGAGCCCGTCCTGACTCGCCCCGCCTACCCTGGGCACGACATGGCCGACCAGCGCACCGCCTCCCGCCGCGGCTCCCGACGGGGACGCCGTCCGGATGGTGCGGGGAGCCGTCCCGGCGGACCGCCGCCGCAGGAGACCCCCCAGAGCTCTGCGCTGCGCGAGGCGCTCGCGGAGGTCGGTGTCGCCGACGCCCAGCGGCTGGAGCGCCGCGTCGACGGGGCGCTGCGCCGCCCCGGCCCGGAGCGCGGACCGGCGCTGACCCGGCTGGAGCCTGAGGTCGAGGCCGCCCGGGCGCGGCTGGCCGCCCGCCGGGCGTCGGTGCCGGCGGTCTCCTACCCGCCCGAGCTGCCCGTCTCGGGCGCCCGGGACGAGATCGCCGCCGCCATCCGCGACCACCAGGTCGTCGTCGTCGCGGGGGAGACCGGCTCCGGCAAGACGACGCAGCTGCCGAAGATCTGCCTCGAGCTGGGCCGCGGCGCCCGCGGGATGATCGGGCACACGCAGCCGCGGCGCATCGCCGCCCGCGCCGTCGCCGAGCGCGTGGCCGAGGAGCTCGCGGTGCCGCTGGGGGAGCAGGTCGGCTACGCCGTCCGCTTCACCGACCGGGTCAGCGAGCGGACGCTCGTCTCCGTCGTCACCGACGGGATCCTCCTCGCGGAGGTGCAGCGCGACCCGCTGCTGTCCCGCTACGACACGGTCATCATCGACGAGGCGCACGAGCGGTCGCTCAACATCGACTTCCTGCTCGGGATCCTGCACCGGCTGCTGCCGCGCCGGCCGGACCTCAAGCTCGTCATCACCTCCGCGACGATCGACCCGCGGCGCTTCGCCGATCACTTCGCCGACGTCGCGGGCGAGGTCCCCGTCATCGAGGTCTCCGGGCGCACCTACCCCGTCGAGGTCCGGTACCGCCCGCTCGTCGACGACGCCGCGGAGGACGAGGACGACGAGGACGAGCGCGACGACGACCGGCCCGTCCGCGCCGCGAAGGAGCCCGTCGAGGCGCTGTGCGACGCCGTCCGGGAGCTCGCCGCCACCGGACCGGGCGACGTCCTGGTCTTCCTGCCGGGCGAGCGCGAGATCCGGGAGGCCTCCGACGCGGTGGCCCGGATGCAGCTGCGCGGCACGGAGGTGCTGCCGCTGTACGCGCGGCTGACCGGCGCCGAGCAGCACCGCGTCTTCTCCGCGCATGGGCCGGGCGTCCAGCGACGGGTCGTGCTGTCCACCAACGTCGCCGAGACCTCGCTCACGGTGCCGGGCGTCCGCTACGTCGTCGACGCCGGGCTCGCGCGCGTCTCCCGCTACAGCGCCCGCCTCAAGGTCCAGCGGCTGCCCGTGGAGCCGGTGAGCCGGGCGAGCGCCGACCAGCGCTCGGGGCGCTGCGGGCGCGTCGCGGAGGGGGTCGCGATCCGCCTCTACAGCGAGGCGGACTACGAGGGGCGTCCTCGCTTCACCGACCCCGAGGTGCTCCGCACGTCGCTCGCCTCCGTGATCCTGCAGATGGCGGCGCTCGGCCTGGGCCGGGTGGAGGACTTCCCCTTCGTCGACCCGCCCGACCGCCGCCAGGTGGCCGACGGGCTGGCGCTGCTCACCGAGCTGGGCGCCATCGAGACCGGCGAGGGCGCGGACGACGGGGCGGCGCAGGAGCGGGGCCCGGCGGAGTCCCGGCAGCTGCGCCTGACGCCCGTCGGGCGCCGGCTCGCCCGGCTCCCGCTCGACCCCCGGCTGGCGCGGATGGTGCTCGAGGCGGACCGCAACAGCTGCGTCGCCGAGGTCCTCGTCCTCGCCGCCGCGCTGTCGGTGCAGGACCCGCGCGAGCGCCCTGCGGACCACCAGCAGGCCGCCGACGCGGCGCACGCCCGCTTCCGCGACGAGCGCGGTGACCTGCTCACGCTGCTCGCGCTGTGGCGGTACCTGCACGCGCAGCAGGAGACGCTGTCCAGCAGCGCGTTCCGGCGGATGTGCAAGCGGGAGTTCCTGTCCTGGCTGCGCGTGCGCGAGTGGCAGGACGTGCACCGCCAGCTGCGCTCGCTGACCCGCTCGCTCGGCGTCGACGCCTCCAGCAGCGCGTCGTCGACCCCCGACGACGCCTCGACGACCGACGGGGACGGGGCCGACACGCTCGGCGAGGCCGACGACGACGTCGGCGAGGAGTCCGAGGGCGTGCTGCCCGGCAGCGAGCAGCAGGTGGACGCCGACCGCGTGCACGCGAGCGTCCTCGCGGGGTTCCTCTCGAGCATCGGGATGCGCGAGGAGCGCTCGAAGGACCCGCGGGCGCAGCAGGGGCGCGGCGGGCGCGAGCAGCGTCCGGCGCGGCCCGACCGGCGCGGCGTCGAGTACCTCGGTGCGCGCGGGGCGCGGTTCGCCCTGTGGCCCGGCTCGGTGCTGGCCCGCAAGCCCCCGGCGTGGGTGATGGCGGCCGAGCTCGTCGAGACCTCCCGGCTGTGGGCGCGCGGCGTCGCCGCGATCCAGCCCGAGTGGGTCGAGGCGCTCGCCGGGCACCTCGTGCGGCGCACGTACTCCGAGCCGCACTGGTCCAAGAAGCGGGCGTCGGTCGTCGCCTCCGAGCGCGTGCTCCTGCACGGGCTGCCGCTCGTCGCCGGACGCACGGTGGCCTACGGGCGGGTGGACCCGGCCCTCAGCCGCGACCTGTTCCTCCGGCACGCGCTCGTCGAGGGCGACTGGGTGAGCCACCACCGCTTCCTGGCCGAGAACCGGGCGCTGCTGGAGGAGGCCGAGGACCTCGAGCACCGCACCCGCACCAGGGGCCTCGTCGTCGACGAGGAGGCGCTGTTCGGCTTCTACGACGAGCGCGTGCCCGCCGACGTGGTGTCCGGGGCGCACTTCGACCGGTGGTGGAAGGGCGAGCGCCGCCGCCGCCCGGACCTGCTGACCTTCGACCCCGCGGCGCTGCTGGCCGAGGGCGCCTCCGGGGTGCAGGTCGACGACTTCCCGTTGACGTGGCGCGTCGGGGACCTCGACCTCCGCGTCTCCTACCGCTTCGCCCCGGGGGCGGACGACGACGGCGTCACCGTGCACGTCCCGCTGCGCGCCCTGGCGCAGGTGGAGCCGGACGCCTTCTCGTGGCAGGTCCCCGGGCTGCGGCACGAGCTCGTGACCGCCCTGGTCCGCGGGCTGCCGAAGGCGGTCCGCCGCCACCTCGCGCCCGCGCCGGACCGCGCCGAGGCGGTGCTCGCCGTCGCCGGGCCGCAGGACGGCCCGCTGCTGCCCGTGCTCTCCCGCGAGCTCGAGCGCCTCACCGGGACGGCGGTGCCGGTGGGGGACTGGGACCCGGCGTCGCTGCCGGAGCACCTGCGGGTGCGCTTCGTCGTCGAGGACGACCAGGACGACAGCGCCGGCCACGAGGGAGGCGGTCGTGGCGACGGCGGTCGTGTGCTCGGGGTCGGGCGCGACCTGCTCGCCCTGCGGGCGGATCTCACGGCCGACGTGCGGCGGGCCGTCTCCTCGGCGGCGTCCGACCTCGAGCGCGGAGGCGCCCGTGATGCCGGCGGTGCCTTCGCGAGCGGCGCGCTGCCGCAGGAGGTCTCGACCGCGGGCGTCGCGGGGTACCCGGCGCTGACCGACGAGGGCGACTCCGTGGCCGTCCGGGTGCACCCCACCGCGGCCGAGGCGGGCGTCGCCCAGCGCGCCGGGACCCGCCGGCTGCTGCGGCTGGAGCTGCCGACCCCGGGCAAGGACGTCGTGCGCCGCCTGTCGAACGCCGACCTGCTCGTGCTGGCGCGCAGCCCGCACGGCAGCACGGCCGCGCTGCTCGACGACTGCTGGGACGCCGTCCTCGACGACCTCGTGCGGAGGGCGGGCGGCCCGCCGACGGATCCCGAGGGCCACGCCGCGCTGCGGGAGCGTGCCCGCGCGGAGGGACCGGCGGCCGTGGCCGAGGCCGTCGGCGTCGTCGTCCGCGTGCTGCGCACGGCCACCGAGGTGGAGACGAGGATCGGCGAGCTCTCGTCCGGGGCGGGCGCCGGGCTGCAGGCGCTCGCGGTCCAGCCGGCCCTCGCCGACGCCCGCGCCCAGCTCGCGGGCCTCGTCCACGACGGCTTCGTCGCCGAGGCCGGGCGCGCGCGGCTGCCCGACCTGCAGCGCTACCTGCTCGGCCTGCTGCGGCGGCTGCAGCACCTGCCCGCGGACGCCCCGCGCGACCGCGACCGGACGGGCGTCGTCCAGCGGGCGTCCGCCGACGTCGACCGCGTGGTGGCCGCCCTGCCGGCGGTCCGCCGCGGCGACGACGACGTCCGCGAGGTGCGCTGGATGCTCGAGGAGCTCCGCGTCAGCCTCTTCGCGCAGGGGCTCGGCACGAAGGGCTCGATCTCCCCGCAGCGCGTCGATCGGGCCCTCGCGAGGCTGCCCCTCGTCGAGGCCTGAGCGTTCCCGGGGCCGGTCCCGCCCGGTCAGGTCTCGAGCGTCACGGCGTCGCCGAGCCCGAGCGTGCCGGGGCGGGCCACGTGCGCGCCCACGCCCAGCACCACCTCCGGTCCGGAGGACCCGTCGACGACCCGGTCGACGGCGAGCGCGCCCAGCAGGTCGTCCGCGGCGCGCTCGCCGGAGCCGGGCGTGCGCTGCACGACGGCGCAGCGCGCCACGCCCGGCCCGACGACCAGCCGCAGGCCGTCGGGCCCCGCGCCGGTCGCGAGGACCCCTCCCCGCCACGAGTCCTCGACGAAGGGCGGGCTGTCCCCGGTGTCCACGAGCAGCAGCGACCGGAAGCGCTCGTCGTCGACCGGGGTCCCCGTCCGGCGCCCGAGCTCGCGCAGGGTCGACGTCGTGAGGAGGACGACGGGGGCCGCGTAGACGACGTCACCGGGCCGACTCACCCGGGCGAGGACGACCGGGCGCCCCACGAGCGTCGACAGGGCGTCGTCCCACGGGCCGGGCGCCAGGACCAGCGCGGCGGGCCGGCCCCAGTAGTCCGCCACGACCTCGTCGCCGCCCGTCGGCTCCGGCACGACGTCGTCGGCCCGCCCGGGCAGCCGCAGCCGGAGCCCGCCGCCGGCGGGCACCTCCGCCCCGACCCGCAGCAGCGCCGGCGTGCGGACCGTCCGGGCGACCGTCCAGCCGCCGTCACCGGTCCGTTCGACGCACGTCCACCCCCGGTCGCCGACCGCACCGTGCTCGCGCACCTCGACCCGCTCGGGGTGCCGGTGCGACGCCCCCTTGAGCGGCGTCAGCCCGAGCCTCGCCACCGTCCCCACCACCGGCACCGGACGACCGTAGGCGCCGGGTGCCCCGCGGTGGCCCGCAGGGCGGAGGGGGACTGGCGAAGGGGGACGGGGAACCCCGGGCCGTCGGACGGCGACGAGGTCCGTGGGAGGGGCGACGTCCTAGGCTCGACGACGTGCCGACGCCCCGCCGCTCCTCCGCCCCGGACGTCACCTCCACCCCGGACGTCACCTCCGCCCCGGACGTCACCTCCACCCCGGGGGCCGGGCCCGGCCCGCTCGCCGGCGCGGTGCCCGTCGCGCTCGTGCGCCGCGGCGACGTCGTCGAGTCGGCCCACCACGGGCACGTCGTCCTGCTCGGCGCGGACGGCGAGGTGCTGGGCGGGCTGGGCGACCCGGGGGCGCTCGTCCTGCCGCGCTCCGCGCTGAAGCCGGTGCAGGCGCTCGCCATGCTGCGGTCCGGGCTGCGGCTCGGCGGGGACCTGCTGGCGCTGGCGACCGCGAGCCACAGCGGCGAGGACTTCCACACGGACGGCGTCCGGCGCGTCCTCGCCTCGGTCGGCCTGGACGCCTCCGCGCTGCGCAACACGCCCGACCTGCCCTACGACGCCGACCTGCGCGCGCAGTGGCGCGCCGAGGGGCGAGAGCCGGAGCGCCTGGCGCAGAACTGCTCCGGCAAGCACGCCGCGATGCTCGCCACCTGCGTCGCGGCCGGCTGGCCGACCGAGGGCTACCTCGACCCGCAGCACCCGCTCCAGCGCGCCGTGCTCGCGGCGACCGCCGAGGAGACCGGCGCCGCCCGCGACGTCGTCGAGGGCCACCTGACGACCGACGGCTGCGGGACGCCGCTGCCGCTGGTCCCGCTGCACGGTCTGGCCCGGGCCTTCTCGCGCCTGGCGAGCGCCGACGCCGGGACGCCGGCGGGGGAGCTGGCCGGCGCCGTCCGCGACTTCCCGCTGTGGGTCGGCGGCACGCGCCGCGACGTGACCGCCCTGCTGCGCGGCGTGCCGGGGCTCGTGGCCAAGGACGGTGCCGAGTCCGTCTACGCCGCGGCGCTGCCCGACGGCCGGGCGGTCGCCCTGAAGATCCTCGACGGCGGTGACCGCGCCCGCCGCGTGGTCATGGCGGCCGCGCTGCAGGCGCTCGGGGTGGACGCACCCGTCGTCGCCGAGCAGGCCTCGACGCCGGTGCTCGGGCACGGCGAGCCGGTCGGCGAGGTCGTCGGCGTGCCGGTCCCCCTGCGGTGAGGCCGAGGGTGAGGCCGGGGGTGAGGCCGGGGGTGAGGCCGGGGGTGAGGCCGGGGATGGGAACGGCGGTGGGAACGGTGGTGAGCCCGAGGACGGGGACGGGGGCGGGCACCGGGTGAGGACCGTCCTGCAGCGCGTCTCGCGTGCGTCGGTGTCCGTGGCCGGCGAGGTCGTCGCCCGCCTCGACCTCGCCGACGGCGAGCATGGGCTCGTCCTCCTCGTGGGCGTCGGCCGCGACGACGGCCCCGACCAGGTGGCGGCCCTCGTCCGGAAGGCGGCCGAGCTCCGCGTCCTGCGGGGCGAGCGCTCCGCCCTCGACGTCGGCGCACCCGTCCTCGTCGTCAGCCAGTTCACGCTGCAGGGCGACGTGCGCCGGGGCCGCCGTCCGAGCTGGTCCGCGGCTGCGCCCGGGGAGGTCGCCGAGCCCCTCGTCGACGCGGTGGCGAGCGGGCTGCGCGCGCGCGGGCTGGTGGTCGCCACCGGCCGCTTCGGCGCGGACATGGCCGTCGACCTCGTGGGCGACGGGCCGGTCACGCTCGTGCTCGACACCTGAGCCGGTCCGGTCGCCCACCGTCCCGGACCGGCACCACGGACGGCGGCGTCGCCCCGTGCCCGCCGCCTAGGCTGCGGCCATGGGTCTGAGCCTGTTCACCGCGCAGAGCTACGTCACGCTGCTGATCGGCCTCGCGGTCCTGGCCGTCTGCGTCTTCGCCCTCGTCGACGCGGTCCGGCACCCGGCGCAGGCCTTCACCGCGGCGGGCAAGCTCACCAAGAACAAGTGGATGCTCATCCTCGGCGCCGCCTGCCTGCTGAGCTTCGCGTCGCTGGGGGGCCTCGGCCTCATCATCATCTCGCTGGTCGCGGGCGGGGTGTACCTCGCCGACGTGCGCCCCGCGCTGCGCGCCGTCGGCGGCGGCGGCCGCGGCCGACGCGACAGCGGCGCCGGCGGCTGGTGAGCCCGGCCGGGGACCGCTGGCCGGCCGGCGGGGGCGGGTCCGCCTAGCCCGGGACGAGCGCCTCCCACCGGACGGCGACCTCTCCGAGCCGCCACCGGCGGGGTCCGCCGTCGGGCGCACGGACGAGCACGGGCCACCCCGCGTCGACGAGGCCCCGGCAGGTGGCGAGCCAGCGCTGGCGCGGCCCCCACGGCGCGAGCGGGGCCGCCCGGTCCCACGCCGCGTCGAGCGCCGCAAGCAGCGCGTGCACGGGCGAGCCCGGCACGTGGGTGTGGATCAGCGCCTTCGGCAGCCGCTCCGCCACCTCGGACGGGTGGGAGAGGTCGGCGAGCCGGACCGACAGCACGAGCTGCTCCGGGCCGCCGCGCCCCACCACGACCCAGCCCGCCCTGCGCCCGAGCTCGTCGCACGTCGCGTCGAGGAGCAGCCCGTCGGGGGACAGGCGCTCCCGCAGGAGGTCCCACGCCGCGGGGACGTCCGCGGGCGCGTACTGGCGCAGCACGTTCGCCGCCCGCACGAGCACGGGGGACCGGTCGGCGACCGGTCCGCCGAGCTCGAAGCCGCCGAGCCCGAAGGAGACCCCGCGCGCCGCGTCGCCCGGCAGGCCCGCCAGCGCCCGCCGGGCGAGGTCGACCCGGTCGGCGTCGACCTCGAGACCGACGACCTCGACGTCGTCGCGCACCCGCCGCAGGGCGCGGGCGGTCTGCAGCGTCGTCACCGGCGAGGCGCCGAAGCCGAGGTCGACGACCAGCGGGTCCCGCGCGGCCCTCAGCACCCGGGCCCCCGGCCCGGCGAGCCACCGGTCCAGGCGGCGCAGCCGGTCGACCCCGGTCGTCCCCCGGGTGGGCGTGCCGACGACGGCGCCGCGGTGCGCGCGGCGGGCGGCGCCGGCGAGGGAGCCGGCGGGCACGGCGGCGGCGGAGGGGGCGGGCACCCCTCGATGATCCCGCCGGCGTCCGCACGACCCGACGCCGCCACCCGCCGGCGGGGCCGGGTCGACGGCCGGGACGAGGGCCGGGACGGCGCCGGGGTGCGGCGGGCGCGCACCCACGCCCGGCGACGGGTGGAGCCCGTCGCACCCCGGCAGGCGCTGGCGTAGGTTCGCCGTCGTGGCGCACCCGCACGACCGGCCCTCCCCGGGTCGCGTGGCGATGCTCTCGGTGCACACCTCCCCGCTGGCGCAGCCCGGGACCGGCGACGCCGGCGGCCTCAACACCTACGTGCGCGGGCTCGCCTCGGCGCTGGTCCGGCGGGGCGCCCGTGTCGACCTGCTGACCCGGGCGACCTCGCCCGACCAGGCTCCGGTCGTCCCGGTCGAGGACGGCGTCCGCGTGCTCCACGTCGCCGCCGGCCCGCGGCGGGAGCTCGCCAAGGAGGAGCTCCCCCCGCTCACGGAGGCCTTCGTCGACGCCGCCCTGGCGAGCGCTGATGAGCCGGGAGGGCGGGACGGCGGCGGCTACGACGTCGTCCACGCGCACTACTGGCTCTCCGGGCTCGTCGGTGCCCGGCTGTCCCGCGCCTGGGACGCGCCCCTCGTCCACAGCATGCACACGATGGCCCGGGTCAAGGACGCGCACCGCGGCCCCGGCCAGGACGCGGAGCCCGCCGAGCGCGTGCGCGGGGAGGAGGCCGTCGTCGCCGCGGCGGACGCCCTCGTCGCCAGCACGCGCGAGGAGGCCCGCGAGCTCGTCGACCTCTACGGCGCCGACCCCGCGCGCGTGGACGTCGTGCCGCCCGGCGTCGACCTCTCCGCCTTCGGCCCGGAGCCGGTCGCAGGCTCCGCCGACGCGGAGCGGGCGGCCCTGGGTCTGGACCCCGGGGACCGGGTCCTGCTCTTCGCCGGGCGGCTCCAGCCGCTCAAGGGGCCGGACGTCCTGCTCCGCGCGGCCGCCCGGCTGCTCGAGCGCGGCCCGCGGGCCACCGGCCCCGGCCGGCTCGTCGTCGTCGTCGTCGGCGGTCCCTCCGGCAGCGGTGAGGGCAGCCGTGCGCGGGACGGCCTCCGGGAGCTCGCCCGCTCCCTCGGGCTGCAGGCCGGCCCGGGCGGGCGGGACCGCGACGTCGTCCGGTTCGTCGACCCGCAGCCCTCCGGGGACCTCGCCCGCTGGTACCGCGCCGCCGACGTCGTGGCGGTGCCCTCCCGGACGGAGTCCTTCGGGCTCGTCGCCCTGGAGGCCCAGGCGTGCGGCACGCCCGTCGTCGCGACCGCCACCGGCGGGCTGCGCACGGCCGTGGTCGACGGCCGGACCGGGGTCCTCGTGCCCGACGCCGACCCGGTCTCCTGGGCCGCCGCGCTCGCGGGTCTCCTCGCCGACGACGCCCGGCGCGGGCGGGCGGGGGAGGCCGCCGCGGCCCACGCCGCCGCCTTCGGCTGGGACGCGACGGCGGCGCGGACGCTGGACGTCTACGCCCGGGCCGCGCTCCGCCGTGGGCGCGGGGCCGCCCCCGCGGGCGAGCGTGCCCGCGTGCGCGCCGGCTGCCGCTGACCCCTCGTCGTCGCCCCCGCCGCGCCCGTCGCCCCCGCCGCGCCCGTCGCTGCTGCTGCGCCCGTCGCCCCCGCTGCGCCGGCGGGTCCCGCCCTACGCTGGCGGCCATGCCGACGACACCGAGGACGACCCTGGTCCTGCTCCGCCACGGCGAGAGCGAGTGGAACGCCAAGAACCTCTTCACCGGCTGGGTGGACGTCCCCCTGTCGGCCAAGGGCGAGGCCGAGGCACGCCGCGGCGGCGAGCTGCTGAAGGGGGAGGGGCTGCTGCCCGACCTCGTGCACACGTCGCTCCTGCGCCGCGCGATCACGACGGCCAACCTCGCGCTCGACGCCGCGGACCGGCACTGGGTCCCCGTGACGCGGTCGTGGCGCCTCAACGAGCGCCACTACGGGGCGCTGCAGGGCAAGGACAAGGCGCAGACGCTCGAGACCTACGGCGAGGAGCAGTTCATGCTCTGGCGCCGCTCGTACAGCACCCCGCCGCCCGCCATCGAGGCCGACGACGAGTTCAGCCAGGCGGGCGACCCGCGCTACGCCGACCTCGGCGAGGCCATGCCGGCGACCGAGTGCCTGCAGGACGTCGTCGCGCGGATGCTCCCCTACTGGGAGGACGCCGTCGTCCCCGACCTGCGCGCGGGCCGCACCGTCCTCGTCGCGGCGCACGGCAACTCGCTGCGCGCCCTCGTCAAGCACCTCGACGGGATCTCCGACGACGACATCGCCGGCCTCAACATCCCGACCGGCATCCCGCTGCTCTACGAGCTGGACGAGGACCTGCGCCCGACGACGCCGGGCGGTCGGTACCTGGACCCGGACGCGGCCGCCGCCGCCGCCGCGGCCGTCGCCGCCCAGGGGCGCCGCTCCGGCTGACCTCGACCAGGACACGCACAGGGCCCCACCGCCTCTCGGCGGTGGGGCCCTGTGCGTGTCCTGCGGGGGCGGGCTCGTCCTGGCTCGTCCCGGGAGGGGGCGCCTCAGCTCGCGACGGGCTGCACCGGCTTCATGACGTCGCCCGTGACGAGGAAGCCCACGCGCCGCACGACCGACACGGCGTGGTCGCCGAAGCGCTCGAAGTAGCGGCTGCAGAGCGTGACGTCGATCGTCCGCTCCGCCGTCTCGTGCCAGTCGGGGCTCTGCATCGCCGTGAAGACGGAGCGGTGCAGCTCGTCGAGCCGGTCGTCGTCGCGCTCCACCTGGGCGGCGAGGTCGAGGTCCCGGGTCGTGATGACGGTCCCCGCGGCGGTGGCGATGCGCGCCGCCGCGTCCCCCATCTCGGACATGGTCGGGACGAGCGACTCGGGGACGACGAGCTGCGGGTGGCGCAGCCGGGCCTGGCTGGCGACGTGCCGGGCGAGGTCGCCCATCCGCTCCAGCGACGTCGACATCCGCAGCGCCGAGACGACGACGCGCAGGTCGGTCGCGACCGGGGACTCCCGCGCCAGCAGGGCCACCGCCCGGTCGTCGAGGTGCCGCTGCTGGGCGTCGATCTGCGCGTCGGCGCTGATGACGCTCTCGGCGAGAGACAGGTCCCCCTCCAGGAGCGCCTGGGTGGCGCTGGCCATGGCGGCGCTGACGAGCCCGCTCATCTGGGTCAGCTGCTCGGCCAGGGACCGCAGCTCGTCGTGGAAGACCTCTCGCATGGGAGAAGGGTCGCACCGCTGCGTGAACGGCGCCGACCCCACCGGTGAACGGCGGGCGTCGGGACCGGTGGCGCCCCGCGGGGACGGCCTCGGGCCGCTGCCGCCGTCCTACGCTGGCGGGCGTGGACGTCACGTGGGCCGCCGCGGTCGCCGGCCTCCTCGGCGTCCTCGTCGGCGCCGGCGCGGTCGCCGCGTCCCGGTGGAGCGAGCGGCGCCCCGAGCCGCTCGGGCCGGTCGGGGACGACCTGCCGTCGGGGGCCGCCGACGTGCTCGCCGTCATCCCGTCCGCGGCGGTCGTCCTCGACGTCGCCGACGTCGTCGTGCGCGCCAGCGCCGCCGCGCACGCCTTCGGGCTGGTGCGCGACACCGAGCTCGTCCACGACGAGCTCGCCGGCATGGTGGCCTCGGTCCGCCGGGACGGCGAGATCCGCGACGCCGAGGTCGTCCTCCCGCGCAGCCCGTTCGCCCTCCCCGGGCCCGACGGCGCGGGCACCCTCGTCGCCGGCGTCCGGGTGGCACCGCTCGGGTCGCTGCACGTGCTCCTGCTCGTGGAGGACCGCACGGCCGCCCGGCGGCTCGAGGAGGTCCGCCGCGACTTCGTCGCCAACGTCAGCCACGAGCTCAAGACGCCGGTCTCCGCCATCGCCCTGCTCGCCGAGACCATGGACGACGCCGCGGAGGACCCGGCGGCCGTGCGCCGCTTCGCGCAGCGCATGACCCGTGAGTCCCAGCGGCTGGCGGCGCTCGTCCAGGAGATCGTGCAGCTGTCCCGCCTGCAGGACGCCGACGCCCGCCACCGGCCCGTGCCCGTGGACGTGGACGAGGCGGTGCTGGAGGCGGTGGACCGCACCCGGCTCGTCGCCGAGGGCCGCGGCGTGCGCATCGTGACGCAGCTGTCGGGCGAGGGCGAGGGCGACGGCGCCCGTGGTGGCACCCCGGCGGAGGTCTGGGGCGACCGCGAGCTCGTCGTCACGGCCGTGCGCAACCTGGTGGACAACGGGGTCCACTACTCCGACGCCGGCACCCGCGTCGCCGTGGTCGTCTCGGTCGTCGACGAGCGTGTGGAGGTCGTCGTCCGCGACCAGGGCATCGGCATCCCCGAGGCCGAGGCGGGGCGGGTCTTCGAGCGGTTCTACCGGCTCGACCCGGCGCGCTCGCGCTCCACCGGGGGGACGGGGCTGGGTCTGTCCATCGTCAAGCACGTGGCGGCCAACCACGGGGGCGACGTCGCCCTGTGGAGCCGGCCCGGCGAGGGCTCGACGTTCACCCTGCGCCTGCCGCTGCGCCGCGCGGACGCCGACGAGCAGGTCGCGGCGTCGTGACGTCGTCCTCCGCCGACGCGCGTCCGGCCCCGAGGCCCGGCCCCCCGAGACCCGACCCCCCGAGACCCGACCCCCCGAGACGTCCAGCCCCGAGACCCGGAGGACCGATCCTGTGACCCGCATCCTGCTCGTGGAGGACGAGGAGTCGCTGAGCGACCCGCTCGCCTACCAGCTCGGACGGGAGGGCTACGAGGTGTCCGTCGCGGCGGACGGCCCGAGCGCCGTGGCCGAGTTCGACCGTGCCGGCGCCGACCTCGTCCTGCTGGACCTCATGCTCCCCGGCCTGCCGGGCACGGAGGTCTGCCGGCAGCTGCGCGCCCGCAGCGCCGTGCCCGTGATCATGGTGACGGCGAAGGACAGCGAGGTGGACGTCGTCGTGGGCCTGGAGCTCGGCGCCGACGACTACGTGACCAAGCCCTACTCCTCGCGCGAGCTGCTCGCCCGCATCCGCGCGGTCCTGCGGCGCGGCGTCGACGTCGGCGAGCCCGACGGCGACGAGGGGCTCGCCGCGGGCCCGGTGCGGATGGACGTCGAGCGTCACGTCGTCACCCTCGACGGCGAGCCGCTCTCCTTGCCGCTCAAGGAGTTCGAGCTCCTCGAGGTGCTCCTGCGCAACGCGGGACGAGTGCTGACGCGCGGCCAGCTCATCGACCGCGTCTGGGGGGCCGACTACGTGGGGGACACCAAGACGCTCGACGTCCACGTCAAGCGGCTGCGCGCCAAGATCGAGGAGGACCCGGCGTCGCCGCGGCGCCTCACCACCGTGCGCGGTCTCGGCTACAAGCTCGAGGGCTGAGAGCCCGTCCGCCCGGCCCGGCCCGGTCGCCGCAGGACCGATGAGTCCCGCAGCGCCGGGCGGTCGGAGCACGTGGGGCCGGGCGTCGGCCGCCACCACCGGCGAGGAGGACCGTGACATGACCGTCGAGATGTGCCCCTACCTGCACCCGCGCGGCAGCGCCCGCGAGGCGCTCGCCGCCTACCGCCGCGCCCTCGGGGGCGACGAGCCGGCGCTCGCGACCTACGACGACATCGGCATGGACGACCCCGCGGTGCGCGACCTGGTCGCCAACGCGTCCCTGCGCTCGCCCGTGGTGGGTCCGCTCATGGTCTCCGACGTCCCGCCCGGCACGGAGCCGCTGCCCCCGGCCGGCCAGGTGTGCCTGTTCGGCGACGACGAGGCGGCGCTGCAGGCCGCCTGGGACGTCCTCGTCGAGGGCGGCGAGGTGGAGCAGCCGCTGGAGCCCTCGCCCTGGGGGAGCCGGTTCGGGTCCTGCCGCGACCGGTGGGGCGTCAGCTGGATGGTCGACATCGCCGGGGCGGGCGGCTGAGGACGTCGCCCACGCCGGGCGGCCGCGGCGCGCAGCCCGTCCTGCGCCGGACGGGCTGCCGCGCGGTGCCTCGGGTCAGGTGCGTCGGGTCAGGAGCCGCTCGAGCCCTCGGCGCCCGGGCCGTCCTCGCCGCTGACGTCCGCGGTGCTCGGCTCCTCGGTGGCCAGGGGCGTGGCCCCGTCCGTCGGGGAGGGCGTCGTGGCCGCCGACGTCGGCACCAGGGTCTGGTACTCCGGCAGCGAGCCGTTCAGCAGCGGGACGCCGATCTCGAGGAGCGCGTCGTCCACGGCCATCCGGACCTGCACGAGCGTCCCGGGCACCGCGTCGACCGGGTCCGCGGTCAGGTCGCCGGTGATCTCCGCGCCGTCGGGGAGGTCCTGGCTGCCGGGGTCCTGCGTCTGCTCCTCGCCGAACGGGACGCTGGTGCCCGCCGGCACGGTCACGGCGGCGCGCAGGCCGCCCGGGCCCTGCACGTCGACCACGCGCTCGTCGTCGGACTCGTTGACGAGGACGCCGTAGAGCCGGGCCGGGCCGTCGGCCTCCGGGCCGATCAGGAGCAGGTTGCGGACGAGCAGGGACGACTGCGGCGCGTCGTCCACCGCCTGGGCGTCGGTCTGCCCCTCCTGCGCGAGCGGGAAGTAGCCCTGGACGCCGTCGGAGGGGGCGTACTGCAGCTCGGTGGAGAACTGGTTGACCGCGGGGGAGACGGCGCAGCCGGACCCGGTCGCGAGGAGCGCCACGGCCGCGAGGGCGGTGGCGACCCTCCTGGCGGCGGGCACCGCGGTGCGGGGCGAGCGGGGCACGGGCGTCTCCTCGCGGGTCGGCTGCCGGCTGGTCACGGCGGTCACGTCGGGCACGGGGAGCGTACTGGGCCCTCCGCGCCGGCGCCGGGGGCCTCGCCCCGCGCCGGGCCCGTGGGCGTCGGCGGCGCCGGCGTGGGGGCCGACCTCGTGCGCGCGACAGCACGTCGGCGGGGGTGGTGTCAAGGGTCCGACGACCCGTGATCGGGAGCCCGCGGGCCCCTGACCTGCGATGATGCCCGTCCGAGCGCGTCGGGGGCCTCGTTCGCCGTGGTAACCTCGTCGCCGCGAAAGGGGAGAAGAGCAGATGGCTTTCACTGTTGGCGAGACTGTCGTGTACCCCCACCACGGGGCGGCCCTGATCGAAGAGGTCAAGACCCGGATGATCAAGGGCGAGGAGAAGCTCTACCTCCGCCTGAAGGTCGCCCAGGGCGACCTGACGATCGAGGTCCCGGCGGAGAACTGCGACCTCGTGGGCGTCCGTGACGTGGTCGGCAAGGAGGGCCTGGAGCGCGTCTTCGAGGTGCTGCGGCAGCCCTACACGGAGGAGCCGACCAACTGGTCCCGCCGGTACAAGGCGAACCTCGAGAAGCTCGCCTCGGGCGACGTCATCAAGGTCGCCGAGGTCGTCCGAGACCTGTGGCGCCGCGACCAGGACCGCGGCCTGTCGGCCGGCGAGAAGCGCATGCTCGCGAAGGCCCGGCAGATCCTCGTCTCCGAGCTCGCCCTGGCGGAGAAGACCGAGGAGGTCAGGGCCGAGGCCATCCTCGACGAGGTCCTGGCGTCCTGAGCGCCACCTCCCCCGCAGAGCCCGTCGTCCCCTCCGGGGCGGCGGGCTCTCGTCGTGCCGGGCGAGGGGCGGCACGGGGCGTCGGTGACCGGCGCGGGCCGGTGGCCTGCGTCCTCGTCGCGGCGGGTGCCGGCACACGGCTGGCCGCCGGCCGGCCCAAGGCCTACGTGCCGGTCGCGGGGACGCCGCTGCTGGAGCTCGCCGCCCGCGGGGTCGTGGGGAGCGGGGTGGTCGACCAGGTCGTCGTCGTCGTCCCGCGAGGGCTCGAGGCGGAGACCCGAACGCTGCTCGACGCCGTCCCGGGGCTCCCGCCGTCGACAGTCGTCCCCGGCGGGACGAGCCGCCAGGGCTCGGTGGCGGCGGGGCTGGCCGCCGTCGCGCCGGGGGCGGGCGTCGTGCTCGTCCACGACGCCGCCCGCGCCCTCACGCCCCCCGGGGTGGTCCGCCGCGTCGTCGAGGCCGTGCGGGACCAGGGCCACGACGCCGTCGTGCCGGCGGTCCCCGTCCACGACACGCTGCGGGACACCGGTGGTGGCGTGGTCGACCGCTCGCGGCTGCGGGCGGTGCAGACCCCGCAGGGCTTCTCCGCCGCGGCGCTGCGGCGGGCCCACGCGGCGGTGGCGGTGGGGGAGGGCGCGAGCGACGACGCCGGCCTCGTGGAGGCCACGGGCGTCCGGGTCCACGTCGTGCTCGGGGACCCGGAGGCGTTCAAGGTCACGACGCCGCTGGACCTGCTCCTCGCGCACGCCGTCGTGACGGCGCGCGCGACGGGAGCGCCGGCCGAGGGGACCGGGCCGTGAGCGGGGTGGCCGGGGGTCGGCGTCTCCCGCGGGTCGGCTCCGGCGTCGACGTCCACGCCTTCGCCGCCGACGGGTCCGACCGTGCGTTGTGGGTGGCCGGGCTGCACTGGCCCGGCGAGCGGGGGCTGGAGGGACATTCCGACGCCGACGTCGTCGCCCACGCGGCGTGCGACGCCCTCCTGTCGGCCGCGGGCATCGGTGACCTGGGCCAGCACTTCGGCACCGCCGAGCCGCGGTGGGCCGGCGCGCCGGGCGTCGTCCTCCTGGCGGAGGCGGCCCGGCGCACGCGCGACGCCGGGTTCGAGGTCGGCAACGTGGCCGTCCAGCTGCTCGGCAACCGACCCCGCTTCGCCCCCCGGCGGGCGCAGGCGCAGGAGGTGCTCAGCCGTGCGGCCGGTGCCCCGGTGTCCGTCTCCGCCACGACGACGGACGGCCTCGGCCTCACCGGCCGGGGCGAGGGGCTCGCGGCCCTCGCGACCGCCCTCGTCGTCCCCCGCGGCTGACTCAGGACGGGCCCAGGCGGACGTCGACGGCCTCGTGGACGGCCGCGACGGCGTCGCCGGCGGAGCGGCACGTCAGGCGGGCGGGCGGGCGACGGGTCCGGCGCACGGTGACCACCGCCTGGCGCGGCAGCGGCCCGCTGCCCGTGACGGGGACCTCCCAGCGGTCCTCGCCGACGGGCACCGGCCGACCGGCGACGGCGTCGCGCACGGACGCCGGGCCGTACCGGCCCAGCACGCCGAGCACGGCCGCCTGCGCCACGGGCGGACCGCTGGTCACGCCGCGCAGGTGCCGGGTCCGGACGGCGCCCGCCAGGTGCTCCTCGACGACCCGCTCCGCCGACGCGGGGTCGAGGTCGCCGTAGCAGGCCCCGTCGGGCAGCACGAGGAGGTTGGGCGCGAACCGGTCGCCGCCGACGTGCGAGCACTCCCAGGTCTCCTCGGGCCACCGCGAGGCCAGGGCCGCGGCGACCGGGCGGCCGCGGACGGCGCAGCACGCGTCGTGGCGGCCGTGCGCGCACACGAGCAGCAGGGGCGAGGTCCCGTCCGTCCCCGGGGACAACGGCTCCGCCAGCGCCCGGAGCGCGTCGGCCAGACCACCCAGCCGCGCTGCGGTCGGGTCGACGGCTCCCGCCGGCGGGTCGGCGGGGACCTCGTCGACGCACGCCTCCCAGGGCCCGCCCCGGCCGGGCCCACCGGGGTCGGCGCGGGAGGCGGGGTCGGCTCGGGAGCCCGGGTCTGCGCGGGAGCCCGGGTCTGCGCGGGAGGAGGGGTCGGCGCGGGAGGAGGGGTCGGCGAGCGCGGCGTCCCACGTGCCCCACCGCACGAGGCCCGTGGGCTGGTCCACGACGGCCCAGCGCCGCTGCGGGCGGGCGGCCGCCCTCGTCGCCGCGGGACGGCCCGCCGGCCGGCGGACGAGGAGCACCCGTCCACCGGCGTCCGAGGCCGCCGACCGCAGCCGTTCGCGGACGACCGTGGCCAGGCCGGACCCGCCCAGCGCGTCCGGGGCCCACGGACCGGGGTGCTCCAGCAGCAGCCAGCGGCGGGTCCAGGACGCCGAGGCGCCGAGCGGGTCGCACCGCTCGCGGGCGCCGTCCGAGCAGCGCGGCAGGTCGCGCCGCCGCTGCGGGGCGTCGGCCGAGCCGGGGTCCACCTGCGCCGGCACCGAGGTCCCGGCGAGCGCCGGGCGACCGGGCGACCTCGTCTCGGCGGCCCCGCTCACCGGGGGACGAGGACGCCGGCGAGGACCAGCCGGCGCGCGAGGTCTGCGTCCAGGGCAGCGGTGCCGGCGTCGCCCCCGCGGTCCAGCAGCGACCGGACGGCGTCGACGTCGTCCGCCGCGAGCGGGAGGTCACCGGCGCGGCTGCGCAGCAGGGCGCCGCCGTCGTCGCGGGCCACCAGCGAGGCGGCCAGGTGCTCGCGCAGGACGAGCGCGTCGGTGGCCCCGCCGTCCTCGACCTGCCGGGCGGCGCGCAGCTGCGCCAGGGGTCCTACGGGGGCCGCCCGCTGGTTCGACCGCACCTGCGCGGCCAGCGGCGCCGCCACCCGGGCGGCGTCGACGGCCTCGACGGCGCGCAGGAGCCGCTCGCGGACCAGCTCGAGGTCGTCGGCCGTCGCGGACGGGTCGTCCACCGCGACCCCGAAGGGCAGCGACGCGCGCACGTCCTCGTCGTCGGCGAGGTCCGCGAGCGCCGTGCGCACGAGCTGGTCCGCGAGCGCGTGCCGCGTCCAGGGGTGGACGCCGACCGTGAGGTGCGTGCTGACGCCGCCGAGCGCCGTCGCGGCGTGCAGGTAGCCGCGCGGCAGGTAGAGGCAGTCCCCGGGGCGCAGGACGACGTCCAGCAGGGGCTCGCGCGCCGCCTCGGCCTCCACGTCGGCCCGGCGCGAGGTCCACGGCTGGTCCCGCATCGGCCACGGGTGGACCGGGCGGTGGATGCGCCAGCGCTTCTCGCCCTCCACCTGCAGCACGAAGACGTCGTGGACGTCGTAGTGGTCGTCGAAGCCGCGCGACTGGGGCGGCGTGACGTAGGCGTTGACCTGCACCGGGTGCCCGAGGTCCGCGGCGAGGGACTGGGCGAAGGTCACGAGCGGCGGCCACGTGCGGTGCAGCCCCTGCAGGACCATCGTCGCGCCGTCGGCGAACAGGCGGGTGAGGCGGTCGTCGCTGACCTGGTCGCCCACGGCGGCGCCCACCCCGCCCCCGGCGGTGAACGAGCGTTCGGGCAGCGTGCTGCCCTGCTTGGCGACGCGCAGGAACGGGGTGCGCAGGCCGCGCTCGGAGACGAGCTCGTCCACGGCCCGTGCCGAGAGCAGGTCGTCGAAGCCCCGGGGCAGGTCCTCCGCGCGCGTCAGCAGGGGCGCGAGGCCCCAGGTGCGGGCGCCGAAGCCGTCGGCGCTGCCGCCGACCACCCTCCGCAGGGCGGCGAGCCCCGCGTCGTCGGCCGGGCGTCGGACGTGCGAGACCGGGTGGTCGGGCTGCTGCCCGACCACCCGGTCCTCGTGCGGTGCGATCACCTCAGGCGCTGCCGTCCGCGCCGCCGTCGTGGTGGCCCGGGATGCCGGTCTCGCCGGCACCCGCGTCGGCCGGGCCCTCGACCGCGTCGGAGGCGTCGGCGCCGCCGTCGGCGCCGCCGTCGGCCCCGCCGTCGTGCTGGCCCGGGGTGCCCTCGCCGGCGCCCGAGTCCGCGGGGCCCTCGGCGCCGCCGTCGGCCCCGCCGTCGTGCTGGCCGGGGACTCCCTGGCCGGCGCCGCTGTCCGCGGGGCCCTCGATGTCGTCGTTCGTGCTCATGGTTCCTCCTGGGTCGTCAGGTCGTCACGTTCGTCGTCCCCGGGCGCCGCGACGTGCGCCCGGCCTGCCGGCCCGCCGTCGACGGGCACGCCTCATGCCTACGACGCCGTGGCCCGGCGCGCCAGCCGGGACCACGGACCGGCGCCCCCTGTGCCCCTGCCGGCACGGGGGGAGTGCTCAGTGCCCCCGGTCCACCCACTCCTGCAGGTGCGGCGCCTCGTCCCCGATCGTCGTGCCCGGGCCGTGCCCGGTGCGCACCTCGGTCTCCGGCGGCAGGGCCAGCAGCCGGTCCCGGATCGAGGCGACGATCGTGGGGAAGTCGCTGTACGAGCGCCCCGTCGCCCCGGGCCCGCCCCGGAACAGCGTGTCCCCGGTGAAGACGACGCCCAGCGCCGGCACGTGCAGGCACACCGAGCCGGGGGAGTGGCCGGGCGTGTGCAGGACGTGGACGTCGGTGCCCGCGACCCGGATCACCTCGCCGTCGGACAGGGTCCCGCTGGGGGCGGTCGCGGGGTGCGTCGTCGTCCACAGGCCCATGTCCGCGGGGTGCAGCAGCACCGGCGCGGCGAAGCGCTCGCCGAGGTCGGGCGCCACGCCCACGTGGTCGTCGTGGGCGTGGGTGCAGACGACGGCGACCACGCGCCGCGTGCCGATCGCCTCGGCGATGGGCGCCAGCGCGTGCGGCGCGTCCACGACGAGCACCTCCTCGTCGTCGCCGAGGAGCCACACGTTGTTCTCCACGTCCCAGGTGCCGCCGTCGAGGCTGAACGTGCCCTCTGTCGTGAGGTGCTCGACGCGCACGCCGTCGGCCGCCATCAGAGCACCACCACCGAGCGCAGGACGTCGCCGCGCCGCATCGCGGCGAACGCCTCGTCGACGTCGCCGAGGCCGATCGTCTCGGACACGAAGTCCTCCAGGGGGAAGCGCCCCTGCAGCGCGAGGTCGACGAGCATGGGGAAGTCCCGGCTGGGCAGGCAGTCCCCGTACCAGGAGGACTTCAGGGCGCCGCCGCGGCCGAAGACGTCGGCCATCGGCAGCTCCACGGTGCGCCCGGGCTCCGGGACGCCCACGAGGACGACGGTCCCGGCGAGGTCGCGGGCCTCGAAGGCCTGGCGGTAGGTCTCCGGGCGGCCGACCGCGTCGACGACGAGGTCCGCGCCCACGCCGCCGCAGATCTCGCGGATGCGGGCGACGACGTCCTCGGAGCGGCTGCTGACCGTGTGCGTGGCGCCGAAGCCCTTGGCCCACTCCAGCTTCCGGTCCTCGACGTCGACGGCGACGATCGTCGAGGCGCCGGCGAGCCGGGCGCCGGCGATCGCCGCGTCCCCCACGCCGCCGCAGCCGATGACGGCGACCGACTGCCCGCGGGTGACGCCGCCGGTGTTGACGGCCGCGCCGAAGCCCGCCATGACGCCGCACCCGAGCAGGCCCGCGGCCGTCGCCGGGACGCGGTCGTCGACCTTCGTGCACTGCCCCGCCGCGACGAGGGTCTTCGCCGCGAAGGCGCCGATGCCGAGCGCGGGGGACAGCGGCGTCCCGTCGGCGAGGGTCATCGGCGTGCTGGCGTTGCGGGTGTCGAAGCAGTACCAGGGCTTGCCGGCCGCGCACGCGCGGCACACGCCGCAGACCGCCCGCCAGTTGAGGACGACGAAGTCGCCGACCTCGAGGCCGACGACGCCCTCGCCGACGGCGGAGACCCGGCCGGCCGCCTCGTGGCCGAGCAGGTACGGGTAGTCGTCGCCGATGCCGCCCTCGCGGTAGTGCAGGTCGGTGTGGCAGACCCCGCAGGCCTCGACGTCGACGACGGCGTCGCCGGGGCCCGGGTCGGGCACGACGACGTCGACGAGCTCGACGGGCGCCCCCTTCGCTCGGGAGACGACCCCCTGGACGGTGTGCGGCATGCCGGGCTCCTGTCGTGGACGGCGTCGTGGTGGTCCGGTGCCGCAGGGGCACGCGGGCGTCGAGGCCGGCAGCGGTCCGCACCGACCTCTGCGCCCGACCCTAGCCAGCGGTGCCGGTGCCCGCCGGGGCGCGGGGAGGGCACCGCCGCGCCGGTACCCTCGAGCGGGTGAGCCTGCGCCTGCACGACACCGCCACGGGGCAGCTGCGCGACCTCGAGCCCCTGGTGCCGGGCGAGGCCTCCATCTACCTGTGCGGCGCCACGGTGCAGGCGCCGCCGCACATCGGCCACGTCCGCTCGGGCATCGCCTTCGACGTCCTCGCGCGCTGGCTGGAGGCGGGCCACGGCCTGCGGGTGACGTTCATCCGCAACGTCACCGACGTCGACGACAAGATCCTCGCGAGGTCGTCGGAGGCGGGGGTCCCCTGGTGGGCGCTGGCCGCCCGCAACGAGCAGGCCTTCACCCGCGCCTACGACGCCCTCGGCGTCCGCCGCCCGACGTACGAGCCGCGCGCCACCGGTCACGTCACCGAGATGCTCGAGCTGGTCGACGAGCTCGTCGGCGCCGGGCACGCCTACGCGGCGCCGGACGGCAGCGGCGACGTGTACTTCGACGTCCGGTCGTGGCCGGACTACGGGTCGCTGACGCACCAGTCGCTCGTGGACATGGAGCCTGCCGCCGATGCCGACCCCCGGGGCAAGCGCGACCCGCGCGACTTCGCGCTCTGGAAGGGCGCCAAGGAGGGCGAGGCGGCGAGCTGGCCGTCGCGCTGGGGCCGCGGCCGGCCGGGGTGGCACCTGGAGTGCTCGGCGATGGCGCGCCGCTACCTCGGGCGCGAGTTCGACGTCCACGCCGGGGGCCTGGACCTGCGCTTCCCGCACCACGAGAACGAGCAGGCGCAGTCGCGCGCCGCGGGCGACCCCTTCGCCCGCACGTGGCTGCACAACGGCTGGGTCACCGTCGCGGGCGAGAAGATGAGCAAGTCGCTCGGCAACTCCCTCGTCGTCGACACCGTGCTCGCCTCCGGCGCCCGGCCGCTCGCCCTGCGGTACGCGCTGGGGACGGCGCACTACCGCTCCATGCTCGAGTACTCGCCCGAGCAGCTCGACGACGCCGGACGCGCGGTCGACCGCATCGAGGGTTTCCTGCGGCGCGCGATGCAGGCTCCCGGGGCGGCGGAGGTCCCGTTCGTCGAGTCCTTCCCGGAGGACTTCCGCCACGCCCTCGACGACGACCTCGACGTCCCCCGGGGCCTCGCCGTCGTCCACCGGGTCGTGCGCGCGGGCAACACCGCGCTCGACGCGGGGGACGGCCCGGCGGCGCAGGCCGCGGCGCAGGGGGTCGTGGCCATGCTCGACGTGCTCGGGCTCAACCCCCTGGACCCGCACTGGGGCCCGGGGGCGTCGGCGTCCAGCTCCGCGACCCGCGCCGAGCTCGCCGTGGACGCGCTCGTGCAGGCCGAGCTCCTGCGGCGCCAGGAGGCGCGCGCCGCGCGCGACTTCGCCACCGCCGACGGCGTCCGCGACCGTCTGGCCGACCTCGGCGTCGCCGTCGAGGACACCCCCGACGGCGCCCGCTGGTCCTGGGCCTGACCCGGCAGCGACGCAACGCCCGCCGCGCCCGCCCGCCCCCCGCCGGCACCTCCCGTCGCGCACCTCCCATCCCGCACCAGCAGCAAGGAGCACCAAGTGGCCGGCAACAGCCAGCGGCGCGGCGCAGTCCGCCGCGCCGGGTCGAAGAAGGGCGCCACCGTCGGCAGCGGCGGCCGCGGCCGACGGGCCCTCGAGGGGCGCGGCCCGACGCCGAAGGCGGAGGACCGCGTCTACCACGTGGCGCACAAGCGCTCCCAGGGCAAGCCGCAGGGGGCAGGGGGTCGTGCCGCGGGCCAGCGCCGTCGCAGCGGCGGGGGCAGCAGCGAGGTGGTCGCCGGCCGCAACTCCGTCGTCGAGGCCCTGCGCGCCGACATCCCCGCCACCGCGCTCTACGTCGCCGCCCGCGTCGAGTCCGACGACCGCACCCGCGAGGCCATCAAGACGGCGGCGGACCGGGGCATCCCGCTGCTGGAGGCGTCCCGCACCGACCTCGACCGCCTCACCGACGGCGCCGTGCACCAGGGGCTCGCCCTGCAGGTGCCGGCGTACGACTACGCCGGCGTCGACGACCTGCTCGCCGCGGCCCGGGCGTCCGACCGAGCGCCGCTGCTCGTCGCGCTCGACGGCGTCACGGACCCGCGCAACCTCGGTGCCGTGCTGCGCTCGACCGCCGCCTTCGGGGGCCAGGGCGTCCTCGTCCCCGAGCGCCGGTCGGCGGGCGTGACGGCCTCGGCGTGGAAGACGTCGGCCGGCGCCGCTGCCCGCGTCCCCGTGGCCCGGGCCACGAACCTCGTCCGCGCGCTGGAGCAGCTGAAGGCCGCGGGCCTCTTCGTCGTCGGCCTCGACGCCGGCGGCGACGTCGCCCTGCCCGACCTCGAGCTGGCCACCGGGCCCGTCGTCCTCGTCGTCGGCTCCGAGGGCAAGGGCCTCGGACGGCTCGTGCGCGCCGCGTGCGACCAGGTCGTCTCGATCCCCATGGACTCCGCCACCGAGTCCCTCAACGCCGGCATCGCCGCCGGTGTCGCGCTCTACGAGGTGGCGCGCCGCCGCGGCTGACCCCCGGGCCGGACGTCGCCGCGGACCTGACCGTGGACGTCGCCGTGGACGTCGAGGCCCGTGCCGGCGGGCGTCAGCCGGTCTCGACGACGTCCACGGGCGCCGTGTCGGTCTGGCCGATGAAGGCGGCCTCGTCCCGGCGGTGGACGAGGACGCCCGCCACGTAGGCGTCGACGGCCTCGCGGAGCGGCACGTCGCGCCGCTGCTGCTCGCTCATGAACCAGCGGTGCTCGAGGACCTCGTGGTAGACCTCGGCCGGCTCGAGCTTGCGGCGCAGGTCGCGGGGGACGGCGCGCACGACGGGCTCGAAGCTCCGGCTCACCCACTCGTGGGCGACGATCTCCTCGTCCTCGTTCTGCTGGTCGGTCGCGGCGCCGTACCCGTCGAGGTCGTTGAGGAGGCGGCGCGCCTGGTTCTCCTGCGCGTCGATCCCGGTGAGGCGCAGCAGGCGCCGGCTGTGGTGGCCGGCGTCCACGACCTTCGGCTGGATGCTCACGTAGGTGCCGTCGAGGTCGGTCGAGATGGACAGCTCGTCGACGTCGAAGCCGAGGTCGTTGAGGCGCTCGATCCGCGCGGCGACGCGCCAGCGGTCCCCCGCCTCGAAGGACTCCGTGTCGGTGAGCTCGGCCCACAGCGAGCGGTAGCGGCTCATGATGTGCTCGCTGATCGACAGGGGGTCGACGTCGATCTCCAGCAGGTCGCCGGCCTGCAGGTCCATGAGCTCGCCGGCGATGTTGACGCGGGCGACCTCGAGGTCGTACTCGCGCTGGCCGGTCGACAGCTCCTGGTGCAGCTCCCCGGTCTCGGCGTCGACGAGGTAGGCGGCGAAGGCCCCGGCGTCGCGACGGAACAGGGTGTTGGACAGCGAGACGTCGCCCCAGTAGAAGCCCGTGAGGTGGAGCCGGACGAGGAGCACGGCGAGGGCGTCGATCGCGCGGGTCGCGGTGTCGGGGCGCAGCACCTGGCTGAAGAGCGCTCGGTAGGGCAGCGAGAACTGCAGGTGGCTGGTGACGAGGGCGGCCTCGAGGTGCTCGCCGTCGCGGCCCTCCCGACCGGAGATCACGGCCACGGGGTGCACCGACGGGACGTCGAGGCGGCCGAGGTTCCGGAGCATCTGGTACTCGCGCCGGGCGATCGGCTCGGCGATCTCCTTGATCGCGATGACCTGGTCGGACAGGCGCACGAAGCGGACGGTGTGCCGCGAGATGCCGCGGGGGAGCGCGGCGATGCGGCTGGCCGGCCAGTCCTCCAGCGGGACCTCCCACGGGAGGTCGAGCAGCGCCGGGTCGGGCGCCGCCGCGGTGATCTGGAGACCGGCCATGGCGGGATCCTCCCACTGGGCAGGGGTGTGGACGGCGTGGACGTGCCGGAGGGGGCGGTCCGACGAACGGACCGGCCCCNCGGGCGCCGCCGCGGTGATCTGGAGACCGGCCATGGCGGGATCCTCCCACTGGGCAGGGGTGTGGACGGCGTGGACGTGCCGGAGGGGCCGGTCCGACGAACGGACCGGCCCCTCCGGGTGGTGCTGTGGTGCTGGGCTGCCGCAGGGCGGCTGCGGTCAGCCCTGGCCGAGGCGCCGGCCGTCCTCCGCCGAGAACAGGTGGACGTGGTCGGGCTTGGGCGCGAGGGCGATGACCGAGCCCTTCTCCGGGGGACGGCGGCCGTCGACGCGGGCGATGACCTCGCCCTCGGTGCCGTCCATCTTCGCGGTGCCGTAGATGTAGGCGTCGGCGCCGAGCTCCTCGACGACGTCCACGTCGACCTTGAGGCCGTTGTCGGCGATGTCGAGGTCCTCGGGACGGACGCCGACGACCACGCGCTGGCCGGCGCCGGAGAGCACGTCGCGGGGGACCGGGTGGACGTAGTCGCCGAACTTGATGCCGCCGTCGACCACCGGCACCTCGATGAGGTTCATGGCCGGCGAGCCGATGAAGCCCGCGACGAACACGTTCTTCGGCCGGTCGTACATCTCGCGCGGGGTCGCGACCTGCTGCAGGAGGCCGTCCTTGAGGACGGCGACGCGGTCGCCCATGGTCATGGCCTCGACCTGGTCGTGCGTCACGTACACCGTCGTGACGCCGAGGCGCCGCTGCAGCTGGGCGATCTGCGTCCGGGTCTGGACGCGGAGCTTGGCGTCGAGGTTCGACAGCGGCTCGTCCATGAGGAAGACCTGGGGCTGGCGGACGATCGCGCGGCCCATGGCGACGCGCTGGCGCTGGCCGCCGGAGAGCGCCTTGGGCTTGCGGTCCAGGTACTGCGTGAGGTCGAGGATCTTGGCGGCCTCCTCGACCCGCGAGCGGATCTGCCCCTTGTCCACGCCCGCGATCTTCAGGGCGAAGCCCATGTTGTCCGCCACGGTCATGTGGGGGTACAGCGCGTAGTTCTGGAACACCATCGCGATGTCCCGGTCCTTCGGCTGCACGTCGGTGACGTCGCGGTCGCCGATCATGATCCGGCCGGCGTTGATGTCCTCGAGCCCGGCGAGCATGCGCAGCGACGTGGACTTGCCGCAGCCCGAGGGGCCGACGAGGACGAGGAACTCGCCGTCCTCGATGTGCAGGTCCAGGGCGTCGACGGCGGGCTTGTCGCCGCCCGGGTAGATGCGCGAGGCCTTGTCGTAGGTGACGGTTGCCATGGTGTGTGTCCTCCCACCGGCAGGTACGTGCCGGACGATCCGTCGTAGGGGTGGCGACGACCCGAGGTGCGGGGTGCACCTCGGTGCCGTGGTGCGGGGCGAGCGGGACTCGGCTGCGAGCCCGTGCTCTCCTGCGCGGCGGACGCCCTCTCGACTGCGAGGGGAGTCCGCCGGCACGGCGCCTGGGCCGCCCGACGGGCGGACGGCGGCGTCGCCGTGCGGGCTCATCATGCACCACCGCGCCCCCGGCGGGGGCTCCTGCGCGAGATCGCCGCCCGAGAGGTCGCCGGGACGGGGGACGGCCTCGTCGCCGGGAGGGCGGGGCGACCTCCCGCTCCCGCCGGGCGCGGCGGTGCGCCGACGCCCCGCGAGCCCGAGCACGTCCTCGGCTCAGCGCGAGCGCAGCGCCAGCAGGTGCTCGAGCAGGTCGGCCACCGCCTCGGGGTCGGCGACCCGGTGCGCGGCGGCCGTGCTCCCGTCCCCGACGTGCACCCCGACGTCGCCGGCGGCGGGGTCCAGCACGGCGAAGGCGTGCTCGTCGGTGACGTCGTCGCCGGCGTAGAGGACGGCGTCGGCGCCCGTCGACGCGCGCAGCGCCTGCACCGACCGGCCCTTGTCGACGTCCAGGACGGCGAGCTCGACGACGTCCTTGCCGCGCATCGCGCGCACGCCCGGGAGGCGGCCGGGGCCGTCCGTGACGGCTCGCTGCGCGGACGAGGCGACGTCGAGCGCCGCGCGGCGGGTGTGCAGGACGACGCCCGCCGGCTTCGTCTCGACGTCGGTCCCGGCGTGGGTGCCCGCGACCGCCCGCACGCGGTCGACGACGTCCGCGAGGAGCGCCGTCTCGGCCTCGTCGAGCGGCGCGGACGACTCCTGCGCCCCGGCGAGCCGCACCTCGGCGCCGTGGCTGCCGACGAGCGAGGTGCCCTCCGGCGGCGAGGCCAGCCGGACCAGGGGCTCGAGCGGGCGGCCGGAGACGAGGGCGAGGTCGACCGCCCGGTCGCCGTCGAGCGCGGCCAGGGCGGCGAGCGCCGCGGACGACCGCTCGAGGGGCCTCGCGGCGTCGCGGTCGTCGACGAGCGGTGCGAGCACGCCGTCGAAGTCCAGGACCACGAGCGGCCGGGGCAGCGCCGCGAGGCGCTCGAGCGCCTCGCGCAGGGCCGGAGGGAGCGAGCCGCTCCCGGTGCCCGCCCCCGGGGTCACACCGGCTCCCGCGTCGGCACGGGGGCGTCCTGAGGGTCCCCGCCCGTCGCCGCGGGCCCGCCCGCGACGGCCCCGTCGTCGCCCCCTGCGGGCACCTCGTCGGCGAGGTCGGGGCGCAGCGCCGCGAGGAAGTCGTGCGCCCAGCGCTGGACGTCGTGCTCGCCGACGCGCCGGCGCATCGAGCGCATGCGCCGGCGCTGCTCGCGCGGCGACATCACGACGGCCTGCACGACGGCCGCCTTGAGCCCGTCGATGTCGTGCGGGTTGACGTGGACGGCCTGGCCCAGCTCGTCCGCGGCGCCGGTGAACTCCGACAGGACCAGCGCGCCCTGCTCGTCGTGGCGACTGGCGACGTACTCCTTGGCGACGAGGTTCATGCCGTCCCGCAGGCTCGTCACGAGCATGACGTCGGCGGCCTGGAACATCGCCGCCATCTCCTCGCGCCCGTAGCTGTGGTGGAGGTACTGCACGACCGAGTGCCCGAGGCGGCCGTGGGCCCCGTTGACCCGCCCCACCTGCAGCTCGATGTCCTCGCGCAGGAGCCGGTACTGCTCGACGCGCTCGCGGCTCGGGGTCGCCACCTGCACCAGGACGGTGTCGTCGGCGGCCAGCAGCCCGTCGTCGAGGAGCTCGGCGAAAGCCTTGAGGCGGTGGCCGATGCCCTTGGTGTAGTCGAGGCGGTCGACGCCGAGGATCACCGTGTCCGGGTCGCCGAGGTCCGTCCGGATCTCACGGGCGCGCTGACGCACGGCCTCGGTGCGGGCGAGGGCGTCCATCGCGGCGGTGTCGATGGAGATGGGGAAGGCGGCGGCGCGGACGCGGCGCCGGGTCCCGTCGGCGCCGCCCACCTCGACGGCCTGCTGGCGCGGCACGAGCCCCAGCGACCGGCGGCAGGCGCGCAGGAAGTTCTGCGCGTCGGAGGGCCGCTGGAAGCCGAGCAGGTCGGCCCCGAGCAGGCCCTCGAGCACCTGCCGGCGCCACGGCATCTGGGCGAAGATCTCGTAGGGCGGGAAGGGGATGTGGTTGAAGAAGCCGATCCTCAGGTCCGGGCGCGCGGCGCGCAGCATCGCCGGCACCAGCTGGAGCTGGTAGTCCTGCACCCACACGACGGCCCCGTCGGAGGCGACGGCGGCCGCGGCCGCCGCGAAGCGCTCGTTGACCGCGACGTAGTGCTCCCACCACGTCCGGTGGTACTCCGGCGCGACGATGACGTCGTGGTAGAGCGGCCACAGCGTGCCGTTGGAGAAGCCCTCGTAGAACCCCGCGACCTCGTCGGCGGACAGCCCGACGGGGACGAGGTGCATGCCGCCCCAGTCGAACGCGTCGGTGACGTCGTCCTCGGCGCTGCTCGGGGCGCCGGACCAGCCGACCCAGGCACCCTCCTGGGACTGCATGACCGGCTCGAGCGCCGTCACCAGGCCTCCGGGCGAGCGCTTCCACCGGGGCGAGCCGTCGGCGCCGGTGCCGTCCCGGTCGACCGGCAGGCGGTTGGCGACGACGACGACGTCGTACCCCTCGCCGTCGGCGGGGACGGGGGCGTGCTCCTGCGGCGTCGGCAGGTCGGCCCCCGCGGGCGACGGCGCCTGCCCGGCGTCCGTGACGGCCGTGCCGTCCTCGGGAGCCGCTGCCGTCCCGGTCGGGGCCTGCGGCGGCGGACCGTTCGGGCTGGTCGGGCCGGGAGCAGCTGGCACAGGGTCTCCTCGTCGGCCGCGCGCGGCCCTCGTCGTCTGACCTCGTCGGTCCCCGCCGGGGCGGGGCCCCCGGGCGGCGGTCCGCGCGGTGCGCGGCCGTCTCCCCACTTCGAACGTAGTGGCGGACCCGCCGTGCCCGCGAGCCGCGGGCACGCTCGCGGGTCGCTGCGGCCCGGCCGGGCTGCCGTAGCGTGGACCGCCGGCGGGGCCGGACCCGTCGACGGGACGGCGAGAGGCGGGCGAGACGCCCGCGGCGGCTGAGGAGGGCGCGTGGACGACACGACCCGCCGTCCGTCCGCCGCCCCGTCGCCGGGTGTGGGGGAGGTCCTCGGGCCGTACCGCCTGCTGCAGCGGGTCGGCGAGGGCGGCATGGGCGTCGTCCACCTCGCCCTCGGCCCGGGGGACCGGGCCGTCGCCGTCAAGGTCCTGCGCCCGCACATCGCCGACGACCCGGCGGCCCGGGAGCGGTTGCGCCGGGAGGTCGAGGTGCTGCGGAGGGTCCGGCACCGCCGGGTCGCCGAGGTCCTCGACGCCGACCCGGACGGCCCCCAGCCGTACGTCGTCACCCAGTTCGTGCCGGCGCGCAGCCTCGAGCAGCACGTCGCCGAGGAGGGCCCGCTCGGGCCCGCCGCCCTGGCGCGCCTCGCCGACGGGCTCGGGCGCGCGCTCGCCGCGGTCCACGACGCGGGCGTGGTGCACCGGGACCTCAAGCCCTCCAACGTGCTCATGCTCGACGGCGACCCCGTCGTCATCGACTTCGGCATCGCCCGCGTCGCCGACGAGGCCGCGCTCACCAGCCCCGGGCTCGTGATGGGGACGGCCGGGTACCTGGCGCCGGAGCTGCTCGAGGGCGCCGACGTCGGCCCCGCGGCGGACTGGTGGGGGTGGGCGGCGACGACCGCCTTCGCCGCGACGGGACGGCCGCCCTTCGGCCGGGGGCCCGTGGCCGCCGTCCTGGACCGCGTCCGTCGCGGCCGGGCCGACCTCGACGGCGTCCCCGCGGAGCTGCTGCCCGTGCTGCGCGCGGCGCTGTCCCCCGACGTCGACGAGCGCCCCGGCGAGGGCTGGCTGCGGCGGGCCGTCGAGGACCTCGCGGCCGCGGCGGCGCGCGAGCCCCGGATGGCGCCGTCCGCGGGGGACGCCGCGGCGACGACGGCGCTCGCCTCGCTCGCCGGCGGCCGCGTCGACGACGAGATGACGTCCGTGCTGGGTGGGGCGACCCCGCACGACACGGGGGGCGGGACGCCCGTCGAGGACGACGTCCTCGACGTCCTCGACGGCGGCGACGACGCGACGACCCGCCCGCACGACCGGGACGGCGCGGCGGCCACGACGGCCGTCCCGGCCCCGGGAGCGGGCGGCGTCCCCGCCGTGCGGGCGGACGGCACGACCTCGTGGGACGAGGTCGCCGCCGTGGACGCCCTGTGGGACGACGGGTCCCGGTCCGCCGGGGACGAGGAGTTCGCCGGGGACGAGGAGGAGGAGGACGACGCGCCGACCACCGTCCACGACGTCGCCCCCACCCGGGCGGTGCCGCAGGTGGCCGGACGGTGGGAGGAGTCGACGACGACGGCCTCCCCGCGGGACGCCCCACCGGCTCCGGACGTCCACGACGACCCCTGGGTGCAAGGCCGCGCCGCGTCGCAGCACGACGACCGGGGCTACGACGGCCGGGGCTACGACGGCCGGGGCTACGACGACCGGGGCTACGACGACCGGGGCCACGACGACCGGGGCCACGACGACCGGGGCTACGACGGCCGGGGCCACGACGGCCGGGGCCACGACGGGCGTGCGGCAGACCCGTGGGCGAGACCGCAGGACGACGCCGGCCCCGCCGGGCCCCTGCCCGTGATCGGCCCGGGCACGCCGGCCGCACCCCGGCGCCGCCCCGACCGGCCGGGCCTGCGGGCGGCGTGGGCGGCGGCGCTGGTGGCCGCCTCCTCCCTCGTCCCGGTGGTCGGCGTCCTCGTCGGCGCGCTCGTCGTGGTCCTGGCCCGCACCGTCGACCGCAGCCACGGCTGGGTCGAGCGACGCCGCGAGCTCGTCGGGCCCCGCCGCGGCGACGTCCCCCTCGCGGTGCTGCGCTCGCCGCTGCCCCTGCTCGCGGCGCTGGTGACCGGCGCCTTCTCCCTGCTGCTGCCCGTGGCCGTGGCCGCCGCGGTCGTCTTCCTCGTCGGCGTGGTCCTCGGCGACGCCGGCGTGGTGCCCGGCGACCCCGTCTCCCTGGCCGCGGGCGCGGCTGCCGGCGTCCTGGTCGCCTGGTACGGCCCGGGAGGTCGTCGGCTCCGGCGCGGCGCCGTGCTCGTCACGCGGACCCTGCCGACGGGACCGGCGGGGCGGGTGCTCGTCGTCGTCGCCCTGCTCGTGGTCGCCGCGGGGGTCTGGCTGGCGGTCACCGGCACCGCGCCCGACTGGAGACCACTGCCGCAGGCACCCCCCGGCCTGTGACCTGCCAGGGGACCCGGAGCCTCGTCGGGCCCTCGTCCCGGTCCGGTGCTCGAGGCCCGGCCGGGCGCGGAGGGGCCGAGGGGTAGCCCGGGCGCTCGACGTAGCCTTCGGTCGTGACCAAGAGCCGCCTCTCCGCGTCGAGGGGGACCCGTCGACCCGGAGGGCGGCCGCGCCGCGCCGGGGCGCTCACGGTCCTCGGGTCGGTCCTCGTGCCGGTCCTGGGGCTCGTTCTCGCGGCCGGCCCCGCGCACGCGGCCGTCGCGCCCCCCGTGGTCGTCACCGCGCAGCCCGCGGCCCTCTCCGCGTCGTCGACGCCTGCGGACCCGAGCGCGTCGGCCGGTGCTGCCGCGAGCCCGTCCCCGAGCCCGGGGCAGCGCCCCTCGGGCGTGGGCTCGGCGACGGCGTCGCCGGTGGGGCCGAGGGACGAGACGGGGACGGGCATCGTGCTCCCGCTGCTCGCGGCGACCGTGGTCGGCCTCGTGGCCCTCGGGCTGCTCTTCGCCTCCGCCGTGACCCGGCGCCAGCGCGAGGAACGCCGCCTGTAGCCCGTTCGTCGTCCGGGAGGTGGTACCGCGCGTCGCCGCGGGCCCGCCGTCCGACCGACAGGCCCCAGCACCCCTGCCGAGCACCCCGACCCCGCCCCGGAGGCGAGCACCGATGAGCCCGGACCCGCGCAAGCCCTCCAAGGCGGAGCGACAGGCCGACGCCCGCGCCAAGGCCCGCGCCATGCGCGAGCAGCGCGAGCGCGCCGCGCGCCGCAAGAGGCTCGGTCTCGTGACGGCCGCGGCCCTGGTCGCGGCGGCCGTCGTGGCCGTGGTGGTGGTCGCCGTCGTCTCGGGGCAGGAGGACGACGTGCCGCAGGCCACGCCGACCTCCTTCACCGAGGACGGCGGCTACGTGACGGGTGAGGCGGACGCGCCGGTCTCGGTGACGATCTACCAGGACTACCAGTGCCCGTTCTGCGCGCAGTTCGAGCAGACGAACGGAGAGTTCATCTCCGGCCTGCGGGACTCCGGCGACATCTCGGTCACCTACCACCCGCTGAACCTGCTGAGCCGCTTCGGCGACTACTCCGTCCGCTCGGCGAGCGCCGCCGTGTGCGTGGCGGAGGAGGCGCCCGAGCAGTTCCTCGCGTTCAACGACGCCCTCTACGACAACCAGCCGCCCGAGGGCGGCGACGGCCTTAGCGACGCCCAGATCACGTCCGTCGCCGACGAGGCGGGCGTCCCGGGCGACGTCGACAGCTGCATCACGAGCGGCCGGTACACCGACTGGGTCGACCAGGTCACCGAGGACCGCGACGAGCGGGTGCAGGGCACGCCGACCGTGCTCGTGGACGACCAGCAGGTCGAGGACGTCGCCCAGTTCCAGGCGGTCGTCACCGACGCCGTGGCCGGGACGGCGCCCGCCTCCTCCTGAGCCCGGCGCCGGCGCCTGCTGCTCCGCCGCCGTCCTCGACGTCCCGGACCCCGGCCGGGGGGTGACGCCGGATCCGGTGGAGGTCGACCGCGGCGGTCCGCGGGGCACACGCGCGGCGGTCCCGGTGTTGACCGCAGGCGACAAGGACCTGAGCCCCTGCACCGGACGAGGAGCACCTCATGCGCGCAGTCCAGTACTCCACCTACGGCAGCCCCGCCGACGCCCTGTCGGTCGTCGACGTCGACGAGCCCCACGCCGGACCCGGTGCGGTCCGCGTCCGGGTCGAGGCGGCCGGCGTCAACCCGGTCGACTGGAAGGTCGTCGCGGGCGCCATGGTCGGCGCCTCCGCCGGTGACCCCGTCCCCGGCGGCGCGGTGACCGCCGGCAAGGACGTGGCGGGGGTCGTCGACGAGGTCGGCGACGGCGTCGGTGACGTCGCCGTGGGGGACCGCCTGGTCGGGTCCGCAGCCTCGGGCGCGCTCGCGGAGCACGCCGTCCTCGACCTGTGGGCGCGCCTGCCGGAGACCGTGACGGCCGAGCAGGCGGCGACGCTGCCGGTCCCCGCCGAGACGGCCCTGCGGGTCCTGGAGCTGCTCGACCTCCAGGACGGGCAGACGCTCCTGGTCGACGGCGGCGCGGGGGCCGTCGGCATCGCCATCACGCAGATCGGCCTCGCCCGGGGCCTCCGCGTCGTGTCGACCGCCAGCGAGGCCAACCACGACTTCCTGGTCCAGCTCGGCGCGACGCCCACGACCTACGGCGACGGGCTCGTCGGCCGCGTCCGGGCGGTCGCGCCCGACGGGGTGCACGGCGCCCTGGACGCGGCGGGCAAGGGGTCGGTGCCCGACCTCGTCGAGCTGACGGGGGAACCGTCCAAGGTCGTCACCATCGCGGACTTCGGTGCCGGCGAGCTCGGCGTCCACGTCTCCAGCGGGGACGACGAGCGCGAACGCCGCGTGCGCGAGGCGGTGCAGCTCGCCGGTCAGGGCGTCGTGCTGGTCCCCGTGGCGCGGACCTACGCGCTCGAGGACGCCGTCGCCGCCTACGAGGAGAGCCGGAGCGGGCACGTCCGCGGCAAGCTCCTCGTCGTGCCGCGCTGACCCGAGCAGCCGCCGGGGGCGACGGCTCTCGTGGCCGTCGCCCCCGGTCGCCGCGAGGCGTGCCGTGACGGGTCACCTCACCCGTCGACGTCCCCGGTGAGGTCAGCCCGTGCCCGTGCTGTCCTCGTCCTGCCCATGGTCAGGTCCCGCCGACGCGACCGTCCCCGGCGGGGAACTGCCAGTACCCCTCGCCGAGTCGTGCGGGACCTTCGAGTCGTGCGGGGCCTTCGAGTCGTGCGGGGCCTCCGATCCGGGTGGGTCGTGGAGCTCGGTGACGAGCCCTTCGAGTCGTGCGCGCCAGGGTGGTGGGGCGTGCTCGGGTGGTGGGTCGCCGGTGCGGACGACGACGGGTCTGGTGCCGACGGTGTGGACGTCGAGGTGGCCGGTGTGGGTGCGGCGGTGGTGGTGGCCGCACAGGAGGACGAGGTTGGTCAGGTCGGTGGGGCCGCCGTCGGCCCAATGGTGGGCGTGGTGGGCGTCGCAGCGTTCGACGGGTGCTCGGCAGCCCGGGGCGGCGCAGCCGCGGTCGCGCAGCGCGAGGGCGCGGCGTTGCGCGGCGGTCACGGTGTAGGCGGTCCGGCCCAGGTCGAGCGGCTCGGAGCGGGTGCCGAGGACCGCGGGCACGATCTCGGCGTCGCAGGCGAGGCGGCGCACCGCTCCGGGGGACAGGGGCGCGTCGGACGGCAGCAGTCCCGCACCGGCCACGGCGCCGGTGAGCGCGGCGAGGTCGGTGGTGACCACCACGCGGGTGCGGGCCCCGCCGGTGGTGGGCAGCCCCGCGGCGGAGGCGGGTGGGGCGCTCAGGGCCTTGTCGGCCAGCGTGACGAGGGCGTCGGCGCGGCGCTGCGGGGCGGTGCGCAGGTCCGGTCCGTGCTCCCCGGAGGGCCGCGGCCCGGCGAGCGCCTCGATCGCAGTCATGAGGGTGGCGCCGGCCTCGGGGGCCAGGCGCCCGCGCAGGTGCCAGACGCCGCGGGTGTCCGGGGAGCAGTACAGCTCCCTCCGCTGGTGGGCGCGGGCCTCGGCCCGACCCAGCAGGTCCTCCCCTTCCACGACAGGGTCGCCCAGGGCGTCACCGTCGCCGAGGCGGGGGCCGGTCAGCTCGGTGCGGGCCAGGAGCCCGCGGGCGTGGAAGCGCAGGGTGGTCAGGGGCACCTCCGGGGCGTGCTCCAGCAGGACCCGCTCCACCGCCGCGCGACCGGCGGGTCCGTAGTGCTCCGGCAGGTCCAGGACGGTGGCGGCGACGACGTCGGCGGCCTCAGCGCTGATGGTCCCGGCGGCCAGCGCCGCCCCCGTCGCGGTGCCTTCCCCCAGGCCTGCGCCGTGGCCGCCGGTGCGCCCCACCCGCTGGGCCGGCAGCCCCGACCCGGTGACGTACGCCACGGTCGCCTGCCGGCGGGCCGCGGTCGCCGGGTGCACCCCCAGCACGCTCGCGAGGTCGGTGCGCCCGTCCCCTGCCCGCGAGCGTGCCAGCACCGCCCGCGCCGCCGGGTCCGTCGACCCCGGCACCAGCGCCTCACCGCGGGAGGCGACCTCCCCCAGCACCGCGACCTGCGCGGCCTGCGCCACCCGGACCAGGGCCTCGAGCTCGACCAGCACCGCCCGCAGCGCGGGTGTCGGCACCGACCACAGGGGCAGGTCCGCGACCGCGGCACGCCCCGCCACCACCGCACCGCGCAGGCCGCCCAGGCTCGGCAGGCCACCACCCGGCACGTCACCACCCGGCACGTCACCACCCGGACCCTCGACCACCGCCCCCGCTGCCATACCCAGAACCGTAGGACCGACCACCGACAACCACCCGAACACACGTTCGACGCTGCCGTCGGGTCGTCCCGCGACATCAGGTCGGAGGACGTCGCCGCGCGCACCCTGCCGTGCACCCTTGACAACGATGTCGCCCACGAGGTTCGCTCCGTCTGTCCGGTCTGCTCGGACCATGCCCGCTGGTCGCCGACGCCCAGGAGCCCGCCGTGCCGCACCCGCGCCACCTCACCGCCCTCACCACCACCGCGCTGACCTCGACCGCACTGGTCGCCGGGCTGCTCGGGGCCGCGCCCGCGTCGGCGGCCTCCGCGGACCCGCCGGCGGAGGGACCGCTCACCGACCTCGTCAACCCCTTCATCGGGACGCAGGACGAGGGCAACACCTTCCCCGGCGCCTCGCTGCCCTTCGGGATGGTGCAGCTGTCGCCGGACAACGGGCACACGACCGGCTACGACTACACGCGGGACCGCATCCGCGGCTTCAGCGCCACGCACATCTCCGGTGTCGGCTGCGGCCTGGGCGGTGACCTGCCGGTGCTGCCGACCACCGGCGACGTGACGTCGACGGACGACGCGCAGTACGCGCTGCCCTACTCCCACGACGGCGAGAGCGCCTCTCCCGGCTACTACACCGTCCCGCTGGAGGCCCCGGCGGGCACCGTGACCGCCGAGCTGACCGCCACGACGCGCACCGGCGTCGCGCGCTACACCTTCCCCGAGACCGACGAGGCGACCGTCCTCGTCAACGCGGGCCAGGCGCTGCACCGCGTGGAGTCCAGCGAGGTCCGCGTCACGAGCGACCGGACGATCGAGACGACGGTCGTCGGCAGCGGCTTCTGCCAGGGCACGAGGCCCTACACGATGCACTTCGTCACGACCTTCGACCGGCCGTTCACCGAGGTCGGCACCTGGTCCGGGGACGAGGTCTCCGCGGGCAGCACCGAGGCCGCCGGCACCGAGCGCCAGGGCGCCTACGTGCACTTCGACGCGCGGGAGGACCGCACCGTCGAGCAGACGACGGCGCTGTCGTGGGTGGGCGCGGACGGCGCCCGCGCCAACCTCGCCGCCGAGGGCGGGCGCACCTTCGACGAGGTCCGCGCGGCCGCGGACGCCACCTGGGAGGAGCGCCTGCAGCAGGTGCGCACCGAGGGCGGGACGCCGGAGCAGCGCCGCACCTTCTACTCCTCGCTGTACCGCTCGCTGCTGACCCCGAGCGTCGCCACCGACGTCGACGGCCGCTACACGGGCTGGGACCAGCAGGTCCACGAGGCGGACGGTTTCACCTACTACCAGACCTTCTCGCTGTGGGACACCTACCGGACCCAGGAGCAGCTGCTCTCGCTGCTGGCGCCGCAGGAGTCGCGCGACATGGCGCTGTCCCTGCTCGCGGTGCAGGACCAGGGGGGCTGGCTGCCGCGGTGGGCCTACGCCACCGTCGAGACGAACATCATGACCGGTGACCCGGTGACGCCCTTCCTCGTCTCCGCCTGGCAGCAGGGGCTGCTCGCCGGGCACGAGGAGGAGGCCTACCAGGCACTGCTGCAGAACGCCGACGGCGTGCCGCCCGCGGGCAGCCAGTACAACGGGCGCGCCGGCAACGAGCAGTACCTGCGCGACGGCTTCGTGCCGCACGAGCCGGAGCGCTCCGGCAAGCCGGGGGACTACGACCTGCAGCACGGCGCCTCCGCGACGCTGGAGTACGCGCTCGCCGACGCCACCCTGTCGACGATGGCCGCGGCGCTGGGCCACGAGGAGGACGCCCGGCGGCTCGCGCTGCGGGGGCAGAGCTTCCGCAACCTCTTCGACCCCCGGACCGGTTCCTTCCGGGCCCGGGACGCCCGGGGCCTGTTCGTCGGCCCGGAGGACCCGGCGGACGCCGTCGGGTTCCACGAGGGGACGTCCTCGCAGTACACCTGGCTCGTCCAGCAGGACCTCCCGCAGCTCGTCGACCTGCTCGGCGGCGAGGACGCCGCGAACGAGCGCCTCGACGGCTTCTTCGCCTACGACCAGCTGCTCGAGGACCCCGAGCGGACCGCCCGCGAGGTGTGGGTGAACAACGCCTACGACTACTACGGGTTCAGCACGTACAACCCGCAGAACGAGCCCGACCTGCACGCGCCGTACGTGTACGGCTGGACGGGCCAACCCTGGAAGACGACCGACGTCGTGCACGCGGCGCTGACGCTGTTCACCGACGGCCCGCAGGGCATCACGGGCAACGACGACCTCGGCACCATGTCGTCGTGGCAGGTGCTCTCGGCCATGGGCATCTACCCGTCGGTGCCCGGCACCGAGGTGTGGTCGCTGTCCACGCCGGTCTTCGACCGCGTCGAGCTGGACCTCGACCCGGCCTGGTACCCGGAGGGCTCCTTCACCATCACCGCGCCGGGGACGTCGGACGACGACAGGTACGTGCAGCAGGTCCGCGTCGGCGGCCGGCTCTCGGACCGCACGTGGATCACCGGTGACGACATCCGCGCCGGGCGCGACGTGGCCTTCGAGGTCGGGCCCGAGCCCTCGGACTGGGGCACCGACGTCGACTCCGCGCCCGAGCCGCTCGTCTCCGGGCGGGTGCGCACGAGCCACCTCGCGGCCGGGCTGGAGCCGGCCTCCGCCGACCTGCTCGGCAGCGACGAGGACCAGGTCGTCGACATGGGGGCCACGCTCGTCGTCACCGACCCCGGTCGGCCGACGGTCACGCTGGCCGCGTCGGCCGACGACCCCCTGCGGGTGCGTCTGGACCGCGACGTCCTGCGCGTGCGCTCGTCCGGCCTGCCGACGACCCAGGAGGTGCCGCTGCACGTCGTCGTCCCCGGGGGCACCGCGCCGGGGACCTACGAGGTGCGCCTGTCCGCCCGCGACCGCGCCGGCGACGTCGTCGAGCGCGCCGCGACCGTGACGGTCGTCCCGGCGTGCGGCGAGCCCGGCGGCTCCTGCCCGCAGGACCTCGGCCCGGCCTACGACGTCGACGGCATCGCGACGTCGGACGCGCGGGACGAGGGTGACTTCGACGGCGGCGGCTGGAGCTTCCCGGCCGAGCAGCTGCCCGCCCCCGGGGAGCAGCTGGTGCGGGGCCGCTCGTACGTCCTGCCCGAGACGTCCGGCACGGCACCCAACTTCGTCGCCGCCCGGGGCCAGACGCTCGCGCTGGAGCCCGGGTCCTACAGCGCGCTCGACGTGCTGCTGTCCGCCCACAACGGGGACGTCAGCGGCGACGCCGTCGTCACCTACGCCGACGGGTCCACCTCGACCGGCCCGCTGACGGCGACCGACTGGGCGGCCGGCGGACCCCGCCTCGGCGAGGAGACGGCGCTGAGCGCGAACGGTCGCTACCAGGCGGCCGGTGGCGGCGACGGCCTCACCGTGCACGTCTGGCACGACGTCCTCGCCGTGGACCCGGCGCGCCGGGCCGTGTCCGTCACGCTCCCGGACGAGAGCCGGATGAAGGTCATGGCGATCAGCGCCCGGACGCCGGCGGCCGCCGGCGAGGCGCTCGACCCGGCCGCCGCGGCGCAGGACGCCTACGCGGCGATGGCCGAGCAGCTCGCCGCCGCCGACGGCTCCGGCCTCTACCGGGAGCGTGTGCCGGCGGGCGCGGGGGACCGTCCGTACTCCTTCGAGTGGCCCTTCTCGCAGGCGCACGTCGCGGCGCTCGACCTCACCGGCCTGCCGGGCGAGCAGGGGGCCGCCTTCGCCGACGACCTCGCGCGCCACGCCGCGGCCCAGGAGCTCTACTGGGACCGCTCGGGGAGCGCGACCGGGCTGCCCGGCTACGACTCCTACCCGCAGCCGCCGTACGGCGGGTCGGGCGACCTCTTCTACGACGACAACCTCTGGGTCGGGCTGGCGAAGGTCCAGGAGCACCTCATGACCGGCGACGAGGCGGCGCTCGCCCGGGCCGAGGAGGTCTTCGAGCTGGCCGTCTCCGGGTGGGACGACGACCCGTCGCACGCCGCCCCGGGCGGCGTCTTCTGGACCCAGCAGCCGGGCGACGACGACCGCAACACCGTCTCGACGATGCCGGCGGCGCAGCTCGCCGTCCGCCTCCACATGATCACGGGGAAGCAGCGGTACCTCGACTGGGCGCTGCGGATGACCTCCTGGACCGACGAGCACCTGCGGGCCCCGAACGGGCTGTACTGGGACCACCTCTCGACGGACGGGACCGTCGAGACGACGCAGTGGGCCTACAACCAGGGGGTACCCGCGGGCACGTACGCGCTGCTCTACGAGGCCACCGGCGAGCAGCGCTACCTCGACCGGGCGCAGGAGGTCGCCGAGGCCTCGTACCGGTTCTACGTGGAGGAGGGGCGGCTCGACGACCAGCCGCGGGCCTTCGTCGCCATCTGGGCGAAGAACCTCCTGCTGCTGGAGTCCGTCACCGGGGGAACGCGCTACCGGGACGCCGTGACGGCGTGGGCGCAGCGGCAGCAGGCGGACCTCGACTCGACGACCGGCCTGTACGCCGGGGACGACGGCACGACCGAGCTGCTGGACCAGGCGGCGGTCACGCAGGTGCTCGCCGTGCTCGCGTGGCCGCAGGACCGCGTCGGCCTCCTGTACTGATCGGTCCGCGCGGACCGCGCCGGGCAGCACCGCAGACGGCCGGCGCACCGGGCGTCCCGTGCTGCGCCTCCGGGGACCGCGCTGGTCCGGTCCGACGTCCGGGCCCACGCTGGGAGCATGAGCGACGCCCAGCCCCCGTCCGGCCCGACCCCCTCGGCTCCGGGGGGCTTCCGCCGCCCTCCGTCCGCGGTGGGGCTCCTCGGCGTGGGGACCTTGTTGGTCGTCCTCGGCGTCGCCGTCCCGCGGCTGGCCGCCCTCACCGCCGCCGGCACGGCGGTCGCCCTCGCGGGCCTCGTCGCCGTCCCCGTCGGTGCCGTCCTCGTCCTGCTCTCCCTGCGGCGGATGGCCCTCGGCCTGGAGGCGGTCTACGACCACCTGGAGGGGCGTGGCGGGGCGCCGGCGTCCCGGGGCCGGGTGCACGGACCTGACGGTGAGCGGACCCGACCCGCTGCCCCACCGTCCGGGCCGCCGCCGTGGTCCGGCGCGCAGGTCCTGCGACGCGCTGCGGGCGCCGGGGCGGCAGGGGCATGCTGGTCGGGCAGGTCGGGGACGAGCCAGGGAGCGGACGATGCGTCGCGGTGGGGAGCAGGCCGGCGCAGGGAGGTCCGCGCGGTCGGCGGCGTCGGGCGTGCGCGTCTCGGCGCTGTGCCGGTCCGCGGTGGACCGGCTGCAGGGGGCGGGGGTGCCGCATGACACGACCCACGCCACCGTCCGCCGGGTCCACCTCGGCACGGACGTGCTGACCGTGCACGGCTCGGGCTGGGACCTGGGTCGCTACGTCCTGTGGTCCGACGGGTCCCTGCGGGAGGTCGGCGACCGGATCGGCTGGGTGGACGAGGAGTCCGGCGCGGTCCGCCTGCGCGGCGACGCGCGCTACTGCGTCGGTCCGGGCAGCGGGGCGCCGGCGCCGCGCGGCGGTGTGTGGGCGACGTCCGTCCTCGTGCCGCACGTGGACGTCGACGACGTGGGGGCCCGCACCGACGTCGTCGTCGCCGACGACGGCGTGTCGCGCTGGGCGGACCACCCCCACGTCCCGCCGCAGCGGCCTCGGCGGGGGGCCGCGCCCGCACCGGCGCGTCCTCGAGGGCAGTGGCCGGACCTGGCCGAGGACCTGCCCGCCCGCGTCGCGCGCCGGCTCGGCACCTGACGACCCGCTCGGCGTCTCCTCAGGACCCGTCGGCCCCCGCCCCGGGGACCGTCGCGTCCACCCACACGAGACGGTGGTCGGAGGTGGGGAAGGGGGAGGTGCCCACGAGGTCGAAGAGCGGGTCCTCCTCCTGCGGCCAGAAGACGCCGGAGCCCGTGACGCGCATGCCGATCCGCGGGAGCACGTAGTCCACGCGCAGGTTCCCCGGCGGCTCGGAGAAGTCGGCGGTGTCGGTGCTGGCGGGTCCCGTCTGGCCGAGGTTGGCGCCGGCCTGGAGGACCGACTGCTCGAGCGCCCCCCGGCTCGTGGGGGCCACGTCCTGGACCCGCGGCGCGTCCAGGAGCTGCTCGGCCGCGCCGGGCACGCTGTCGCCGTCCTGCGGGTCGGCGTTCTGGTCGCCCATGACGACGAAGCGCTCGCCCCCGCCGAGACCGCCTGTCACGCCGTCGTCGTCGTAGACGTAGCGGCTGCGCGCGGGGGAGACGTAGTCGGCCCAGAAGCGGATCTCGTCGGCGTTGCGGAGCCCGTTGCGGTCCTCGGGGCCGTCGAAGGTCGGCGGCGTCGGGTGGCTCACCAGCGCGTGCACGGTCCGGGCGCCCACCCGCACGGGCACGTCCCAGTGGCTCTTGCTCGACAGGCGCAGCACCTCGAGCTCCTCGGCGGAGTAGAAGTCGTGCGGCGCAGGCGTGCTCGGGTCGTCGGGCAGCCGCGAGCCGGGCATGTCGGCCCAGCGGAAGGTCTGGAAGGTGCGGACCTCGTCCTGCACGACGGGGTACCGGGAGAGGACCGCCATGCCGTACTGGCCGGGGAAGGCGCCGAACCCGTAGGCGTCACCCGGGCCGCCCACGGTGCCGTCACCGTCCAGGTCGTAGCCCGAGGGGAGCCCCGTGTTGACGTCGCCCGAGAAGGAGAACGGGTAGCTGATCGGCTCGGCCCCGCCCTGGGAGACGCCGAGGTAGTCCTCGACGAAGATCCGCAGCGCCTCCGGGTCGTGGTCGACCTCGTTGAGCAGCAGCACGTCCGGCCGCGTGCGCTGGACCACCTCGGCGACGTCGCGCGCCTGCTGGTCGCCCGCGAGCAGGTCGGCGCGCAGCTCGCCCGCGGTCGCGCGGTTCAGGGAGACGTTGTAGGTGGCGAAGCGCACCACGGTGCGCCCCGGGACGTCCGCCGGCGGGGGGACGGCGCGCGCCTGCGGCGTCGGGGTCGCGCTGCGGGGCGGCACGTCGGCGGACGCGGCCGTCGGGACGGCGAGCGCCGAGGCGGCGGCCAGGGTCACGGCGACGCGCAGCGGACGGCGCACGGGGCCTCCTCGGGGTGGTCGTCCGCCGGGAGCCCCGACGCGGTCGGTCCCCACCCTGCCGCCCCCGGGGCGGCGCGTCCAGGTCCGGCGAGGGTGCCCTGCGGGCCGGCCGTGCCGTCGCGGCCTCACCCCGGCGCCCGGTGCGCCATCCGCTCGCGGATCCGGGCCGCGACCTCGGCCGCCTCCCCCTCGGCGTACCGGTGGCGCGGCCCGAGGAAGAACCGCAGCCCGTCCCCCCGCGACCGGGGGACGACGTGCTGGTGCAGGTGCGGCACCGACTGGCTGACGACGTTGTTGACCAGCAGCAGCGCTCCCTCGGCGCCGGTGGCCGCCTCCACCGCCCGTTGCAGCGCCTGACCGGTCACGAGCCACTCCCGGGCCAGGTCGGCGGGCAGCTCGTCGTAGGTCGGCACGTGCACGACGGGGGCGAGCAGGACGTGGCCGGGGAAGAGGGGGTGCGCGTCGAGGAAGGCGAGGAGGCGCTCACCGCGGTGGACGACGTCCGCCGGGGCGTCACCGCGCACCACGGCGCAGAAGGCGCACGGGGCGTCCGAGCCCCGCGGGCTGAAGGCCTGCGGCACCGCGCCTCCGTCGTCCGGCGTCGAGGGGTCGTGGCGCCCGGTACCGGTGCGGGCGCCCTTCCCCACTGTCCCACCGTGGTGCCGGTGGCCCGCGGTGCGTCGGGTCAGCGCCGTCATCGACAAGAAGCCTTGTACGTCGTCTCTTGTCGACGTAGCGTCGGCCCATGGCCTCCCCCGAGCGATCTGTGCACGTGCGTGACGCCGGGGCGATGCGGGCGCTGGCCCACCCGACGCGCTCGCGTCTGCTCGGCGAGCTCCGTGCCGACGGCCCGAGGTCGGTGGGCGGCCTGTCCCGGGTGGTCGACGAGGCCCCGGGGTCGGTGAGCTACCACCTCGGCGTCCTCGCCGAGCACGGCTTCGTCGAGGAGGCGCCCGAGCTCGCGCCCAACCGGCGGGAGCGGTGGTTCCGGGCCAGCCACGACTACACCCGCCTCGAACCCGCCGACGTGCGGGACGACTCGGAGGCCACGGCGTCGCTGCGGGCGCTGCGCAGCACGATCGCCCACCGCTACGCCGAGGCGTTCGACGACTACCTGGCCCGGGAGCCGGGCCTGCCCCAGGAGTGGGTCGACGCCGCGACCGGCGGCGACGAGCTGCTGCACCTGACCCTGGAGCAGATGGTCCGGCTCCGTGAGGAGCTGCACGCCTTCGCGCGCCGCTGGGCGGCCGCCAGCGACCGGGACGCACCCGGTGCCCAGGGCGTGCAGCTCTTCTACCGGTCCCTCCGGCGATGAGCCGGAGCCCGGTCGGCGGCTCACCCGCGGGACGGCCGGGCGGGTCGCTCGACGCGGTCAGCGCCCGACGGCGGTACGTCGTCCTGACGGCCCTGCGGTGGTTGCCCACCGGCCTGGTGGCCCCGGTGGGCGTCCTGCTCGCGCAGGGACGGGGGCTTAGCCTGTCCCAGATCGGCGCGGTCGTGGCCGTGCAGGGCTTCGTGGTCTTCCTCCTCGAGCTGCCGCTCGGCGGTCTCGCCGACGCGGCCGGCCGGCGCCCCGTCCTCGTGCTGGCGGGCGGTGTCGCCGTCGTCTCGCTCGTCCTGCTGGTCACCGCCGACGGTGCGGCCGGCTTCGCCGCCGCCTTTGCCGTCCAGGGCGTCTGGCGGGCGCTGGACTCCGGACCGCTGGAGGCCTGGTACGTCGACACCGCGCAGGCCGCGGACCCGGGCGTCGACGTCACCGCCGGGCTGGGGGCCGGCCAGACCGCGCTCAACCTCGCCGTGGGGGCGGGCGCGCTCGCCTCGGGAGGCCTCGTCGCGCTCGGGCGCGTGCTGGACGGGCCGGCGCTCGCGCTGCCGGTCCTGCTCGCCGTCGTGCTGACGGCCGTCAGCACCGTCGCGGTCGTCGTCCTCGTCCGCGAGGAGCGGCCCGGCTCGTCCGTCCCCGCGCCACGCCGTGGCCGCGCCGCCGTCGCGGACGTCCCCGCGGCCGTCGGCCGGGGCCTCGGGCTGCTGCGCTCGTCACGGGTCCTGCTCGCCCTGGTCTCCGTCGAGCTGTTTTGGGGCTTCGGCATGGTCTCCTTCGAGAGCCTCATGCCGTTACGGCTCGGCGAGGTCCTCGGCAGCGCCGAGCGCGCCGGCGTCTGGATGGGGCCGGTGACCTCCGCCGGCTGGGTCGCCGCAGCGCTCGGCGCCGCGCTGGTCCCCGCGCTGGCCCGCCGCACCGGACCGGCGCCCGCGGCGGCCGCGCTGCGCGTCGTCCAGGGCGCCACCGTCGTGGGGATCGGGCTGCTCGCCGGCCCGGTGGGTCTCGTGGCCGCCTTCGTCGCCTGCTACGCGGTGCACGGCGCGTCGAACCCCGTGCACAACGCGCTGCTGCACCGGCAGGCCACGGGGGAGAACCGCGCCGTGGTGCTGTCGCTCAACTCGATGGCCGCCCAGCCCGCCTTCGCCGTCGGGGCGCTCGTCCTCGGCGCCGTCGCGGACGCGAGCTCCCTCTCGACGGCCCTGGTCGTCGGCGCCGTCGTCCTGGCCCTGGCCGCGCCGCTGTACCTCCCCGCGTGGCGGCACGACCGCGACGGCCCCGCCCCCGCCTGAGACCCGACCGACGGGGCCGCCCCCGTGCGCCCGACGCCGACGACCGGACGAGGACCGTGCTCACCCGTCGGCGCGGCGCGGTCAGGGCCGGCCCCGGTCCGCCGTGCGGACGACGACGAGGAAGTCCTCGCCGCGGGGGAGGACCTCACCGGTCCACGGGGTCTCGAGGTGGCCGTCGTCCTCGGCGTCGAAGCCCCTGAGGGCCTCCCCGCCCGGGAGACGCAGCACCTGCTGGGCCGGTCGCCCGGGGCGCAGCACCATGACGTCGCGGACGCGCCCCCGGACGTGCACGTCGGGCTCCCGGTGGTGGTGGGTCTCGACGAGGTGGACCTCGCCGTCCGGTGCCGTACGGCGCAGGCAGCCGAGGTCGACGAGCTGCGCGCGCTCGAGCGACGGCCCGCAGCACTCGTGCTCCCAGCCACCGATCTCGACCACCACGTCCACCCCCCTGAGGCTGGCGCCGGCGGGCCCGGCGGGCAAGAGGCTCTGGCGGCGAGGAGGGGGGCGCGGCCACGCCCGTCACGGTGGTGGGTCGCAGCGTCGTCCGACGTGCGCGGGGCGGCGGCCGGGGCGCCGACCTCCGGCCCCGGGGTGGTGCCGCAGGAGGCGAGGGTCTCGCCTCGCTACGCTCCGACGAGGGGCGTCCTCACGTCGTACGCCCGCCCGGCCAGCATGGCGCAACTGGTAGCGCACCCGACTTGTAATCGGGCGGTTGCGGGTTCGAGTCCCGCTGCTGGCTCCAGCCCCTCCGGCCGGCCTCCTCCGGCCGGCCCTGCGCCGGTCGCCGACGCGCCGGGCGGTCGTCAGCCCAGCAGCTCCGCCAGGGCGACGTCGATCTCCCGTGTCGCGCTCAGCGCGGCGGGCAGCGGGGTGCCGTAGAAGCCGTGCACGAGGCCCGGGAAGGTCCGGTGCCAGACCCGTGCGCCCGCGGCCTCCAGAGCGCGGGCGTAGGCGACGCCCTCGTCGCGGAGCGGGTCGTACTGCGCGGTGGCGACGACGGCGGGGGCGACGCCCGCCAGGTCGGCGTGCAGGGGCGAGATCCGCACGTCCCGGGCGCGCTCGCGGGCGGCGCGGGCCCCGGCCTCCGTCGCCGTGTCCACGCCGAGGTAGTGGCCGGTGAACCAGGCCATGTCGCGGTCGGTGAGGAAGTAGCCCTCGGCGTTCTCGGTGCGCGACGGGTGGTCGCCCGCGGGGTCGACCGTCGGGTAGACGAGCAGCTGCGCGGCGAGCGCGAGACCCTCGTCGCGGGCCCGCAGCGCGCAGACCGCCGCGAGGTTCGCGCCGGCGCTGTCGCCGGCGACGACGAGCCGTGCGCGGTCCCCGCCGAGGTCCCCGACCGTCTCGGCGACGGCGACGAGCGCGGCCCACGCGTCCTCCAGCCCCTCGGGGAAGGGGTGCTCGGGCGCCAGGCCGTAGTCGACGCTGACGACGACGGCCCCGAGGTCGCTCGCGAGCAGCCGGCACGGCAGGTCGTGGGTGTCGAGGTCGCCGATGACGAAGCCGCCGCCGTGCAGGAAGACCACGGTCGGTGCCGGTGCCGGTGCGTCCGCGGCGGCGACCGGCGGCCGGTAGGTCCGGGCGCGGACCCCGCCCACCTCGCCCTCCTCGACCGAGGCCATGGGCGGCAGCGTCGAGGGGTCGTGCCGGCCGACGCCGGCGAAGGCCCGCAGGCCCGCCCGCGCGCCGGGGACGTCCGTGTCGGCGGGGCCGGGACGGCCCAGCCGCTGCAGCTCGGCCAGCATCGCCGCGGTACCGGGGTCGAGGGGCATCAGGTCCTCCGAGGTGGGTCGGGCGGTCCGGGGCGGAGCGCGCGGCGAGCCGCGGCGCGGCGGGTCAGGCCGGCTGCGGCTGCTCGGCCGGTCGAGGGGCGGGGACGTCGGCCCCGCGGCGGACGAAGCGGAGCCCGCGGTGGCGGCGGTCGAGGCGCAGCATCACCACGTCGGCCAGGTAGTTCTGGTGCACCCGCCAGGGCGACCGCGCCGCCTGGCGCGGCAGCCGCGCCAGGCCCCGGCGCACGTAGCCGGCGGCCAGGTCGATGACCGGGCGGGTGCTCTCCGTGCCGGCCGGCGCCTGCGGCACGACGGCCGCTGCGCCCCGGCGCCGCATCGTCGCGAGCAGGTCGGCGACCGCGCCCGCGACGAGGTCGGCGCGCAGCGTCCACGAGGAGTTCGTGTAGCCGATCGTGTACGCGAGGTTCGGGAGGCCGTCGAGCATCATGCCCTTCCACGCGAGCGTGCCGCCCGGCTCGACCGCGCGTCCGTCGACCTCCAGGCGGATGCCGCCGAGGACGAGCACGTCGAGGCCGGTCGCGGTCACGAGGACGTCGGCGTCCACCCGTCCGCCGGAGACCAGCCGTACCCCGGTGGCGTCGACGCGCTCGATGCGGTCGGTGACCACCTCGGCGTCACCGGCGGTGATCGCCCGGAACAGGTCCCCGCCGGGCGCGGCGCACAGCCGCTGGTCCCACGGCTCGTAGCGCGGGGAGAAGTGGGTGTCGACGTCGTAGCCGGCAGGCAGCTTCTCGGCCGCCGAGCGCCGCAGCAGGGCGCGCATCGCCGCGGGGCGCCGCCGCGCGTACTGGTAGAGCAGCATCCCGCCGGCGATGTGCTTGACCCGCACGACGCGCTGGGCGAGCGCGGGCGGCAGCACGCCCTGCAGGCGCAGCGCCAGCCGGTCGCGCGACGGGACGGCGGCCACGTACGTGGGGGAGCGCTGGAGCATGACGGCGTGAGCGCCTCGGCGGGCCAGGGCGGGCACGAGCGTGACGGCGGTCGCGCCGCTGCCGACGATGCAGACCCGCCGTCCCTCGACCTCGAGGTCGGCCGGCCAGTGCTGCGGGTGCACCACCTCGCCGGCGAAGTCCTCCAGCCCCGGGATCTCCGGGCGGTAGCCCTGGTCGTAGCGGTAGTAGCCGGTGCAGGCGAACAGGAACGAGCAGGTGACCGTCGACGTCGTGCCGGGCTCGCCCTCGCGCCACTCACCCGTCGACGCCGGGTCGCGGTGCAGGACGGTCAGCTCCCAGCGGGAGACGGCGCTGCGCCAGGAGGCGGCGACGACCCGCTGCCGGACGCGCACCAGGTCGCGCACGCCCGTCGCGGTGGCCGTCTCCGCCACGTAGGCGCGGATGTCGTCGCCGTCGGCCAGCGACTTCGTGCCCGACCAGGGTCGAGCGGCGTAGCCGAAGGTGAACATGTCCGAGTCCGACCGCACGCCCGGGTAGCGGAACAGGTCCCAGGTGCCGCCGACGACGTCCCGGGACTCCAGGACCGCCAGGCGCACGCCCGGGTCGCGCCGCAGCAGCGTCGCCGCGGCGCCCACGCCCGACAGCCCCGCGCCCACGACGACGACGTCGAGGTGCTCGACCGCCCCGTCCGCCCCGGTGGCGGAGGGCCCCGTCGCCGTCGTCGGCCCGGTCGTCGTCGTCGCCATGACGGCACGCTACCGCTCGGTCGACACACCGTCGAGAGAGCCGACGGGGTGTCGAGGCGCCCGCCCCTACAGTCGGCGGATGAGCACGCCGCAGCGCTCCCGCCGGGCGGTCCGCCCGTCCGGCGACGACCGGCAGCGCGCCATCGTCGACGTCCTCGAGGAGCTGCTGCGCTCGCGGCCGCTCGCGGAGATCTCCGTCGACGAGATCGCCGGCGGGGCCGAGATCTCCCGCAGCGCGTTCTACTTCTACTTCGCGTCCAAGCAGGCGGTGCTGCTGGAGCTCCTCGACCGGATGGTCCGCGAGGTCGACGAGCGGCTGGCGGCCGTCCCCTCCCGCGTCGAGCAGCCGCGGGAGTGGTGGGGCGCCTGCCTCGCGGTGTTCGTCGACGTCTTCGGGGCCCACCGGGCGGTGACGGCGACCCTGGCCGAGGCACGGGCCACGGTGCCGGAGCTGCGGGCGGAGTGGGGGCGCCGGCTCGCCGGCTGGGTCGACCTCACGGCCGCGACGATCGCGGCGGAGCAGCGCCGCGGCCGGGCCGGCGCCGTCGTCGACGCCCGCGCGACGAGCGTGGTCCTCAACGCCATGAACGAGCGCGTCATCGCGGCGTCCCTCACCGGGGAGGAGCCGTCCCTGCCGCCGCAGCAGCTGCTCGTGGTGCTGACCGACGTCTGGTGCAGCGCCATCTACGGGACCCCGCGCCCCTGAGCCGTGCGGTGGCGCGCCGCCGCGCCGGGGGCCAGGGTCGGGAGCATGCAGACGAGAACCATCGGACAGCGCAGCGTCTCCGCGATCGGCCTCGGCGCCATGCCGATGTCCATCGAGGGACGCCCCGACCGCGACCGCGCCGTCGCGACGATCCACGCGGCGCTCGACGCCGGTGTCACGCTGATCGACACGGCCGACGCCTACCACCGCGACGCCGGGGAGGTCGGCCACAACGAGGAGCTGATCGCCGAGGCGCTGCGCAGCTACGGCGGCGGCACCTCCGACGTCCTCGTCGCCACGAAGGGCGGCCACGTGCGGCCCGGCGACGGCTCCTGGGTCACGGACGGGCGCCCCGAGCACCTCAAGGAGGCCGCGAAGGCGTCGGCGAGGCGCCTCGGCGTCGAGGCGATCGGCCTCTACCAGTTCCACCGCCCCGACCCGGACGTGCCCTTCGCCGACTCCGTCGGCGCGCTGGCGGAGCTGCTCGACGAGGGCGTCATCACGATGGCCGGCATCTCGAACACCGACGTGGGCCAGATCGACGCGGCCAACGAGGTCCTCGGCGGACGCCTCGCGTCGGTGCAGAACCAGTTCTCGCCGGCCTTCCGATCCAGCCGCGACGAGCTCGACCACTGCGCCGAGCTGGGTGTCGCCTTCCTGCCCTTCAGCCCGCTCGGCGGCATCGCGAACGCGTCCGAGCTCGGTGCCCGGCACGCCGCCTTCGCCGAGGTCGCCGACGCCCGCGGCGTGAGCCCCTACCAGGTCGTGCTCGCGTGGGAGCTCGCGCTCGCGCCTGTCGTCGTCCCCATCCCCGGGTCCTCCCGCCCGGCGTCCACCACCGACTCCGCCGGCGCCGCCGAGCTGCAGCTCAGCGCCGACGAGGTCGCCCGGCTCTCGGAGGCCTGATCCCGTGAAGACCGTCCCCCTCGGCACCAGCGGCCTGGACGTGCCGAACGTCGTCCTCGGCGTCATGCGCGTGGCCGACAAGAGCGACGAGGAGATCCGGGAGTGGTGGGCCGCGGCCCGCGACGCCGGCGTCACCTTCCTCGACCACGCCGACGTCTACGGCGGGTCCATGCACCGCTGCGAGGAGCGCTTCACCGAGGCGGTGGCGCTGTCGCCGTCCGAGCGCGACGCGGTGACCATCCAGACCAAGTGCGGCATCGTCCCGGACGGCCCGTACTTCGACTTCTCCTACGACCGGATCACCGAATCGGTCGAGGGGTCGCTCACGGCCCTCGGCACCGACCGGATCGACGTCCTGCTGCTGCACCGGCCCGACGCGCTCGTGGAGCCCGACGAGGTGGCGAGGGCCTTCGACGAGCTGCACGCCTCCGGCAAGGTCCTGCACTTCGGCGTGTCCAACCACACGCCGGGGCAGGTCGAGCTGCTGCGGCGCGCGGTCCGGCAGCCGTTGGTGGCCAACCAGCTGCAGCTCTCGATCACGCACGCGCCCCTCGTCGCGCAGGGCGTGGCGTCGAACATGGCCGACCTCGACCAGTCGGTCGCCCGCGACACGGGCACGCTGGACTACTGCCGGCTGCACGACATCACCGTCCAGGCCTGGTCGCCGTTCCAGGCAGGCTTCTTCTCCGGCGTCTTCCTCGACGACGACCGCTACCCGGAGCTCAACGCCGTCCTCGACCGCCTCGCGGAGCAGTACGGCGTCCCGAAGCTGGCCGTGGCGACGGCGTGGATCACCCGCCACCCGGCGCAGATGCAGGTCGTGCTCGGCACGACGAGCCCGGAGCGGGTGCGCGCGGCCGCGCTCGGCTCGGACCTGCCCCTGACCCGCGGCGAGTGGTACGAGCTGTTCCGCGCCGCGGGGTACACCGTCCCCTGACCTCGGCCCGGCGCCGACCACGAGAGCCCCGCCCTCCCCGGCGGGGCTCTCGTGCGTCCCGGCCCGAGGGGCCGCCCGGACGGGAGAGGGCTACCGTCCTGCTCGCCGCGACGCGCCCCCGGGCGCACCCGGCGCCTCCGGCCCCCTGATCCCCGGGCCGGTGCCAGGACGAGAACGGCGCCCCCAGCACGTCCGCAGGGGCGCTGCGACGAGGGGACACGCATGGACCTCAGCAGACGACAGCTGCTCGGCGCTGCCGGCGCCCTCGCCCTGCCGGCGGCGCTCGCCGGCTGCGGCGGCTTCTCGACGTCGGGCGGCTCGTCCGGCGGGGCGAGCGGCGGGGGCGACGCGCTCACCTTCACGACGTGGGGCACGGACGCCGAGCTGGCGGGCCTGCGCTCGGCGGTCAGCCGCTTCGAGGAGAGCTCCGGGGCGACGGTCTCGCTCAACGTCGTGCCCTACGAGCAGATGTTCTCCAACATCGACGCGCAGATCCAGGCCGGCAACCCGCCGGACGTCTTCCGGGTGCCGTACTACACGTTCGGCAGCTACGCCGGAGCCGGGCAGCTGCTCGACCTGTCCTCCTACCTGGGGAGCGACGTCGCCGACCGCTTCACCGACCAGGCCTGGGCGGCGGTGCAGAACGAGGGCTCGCCCTTCGGCGTCCCGCACCACACGGACACCTCGGCGATCCTCTTCAACCGCCCGATGCTCGAGGCCGCGGGGATCACCGACGTCCCGACCCGGCTCGAGGACGCGTGGAGCTGGGACGACCTCGCGCAGGTGGCCACGACCCTGCGGGCCGCCCTGCCCGACGACCAGTACCCCTTCGCCTACAACTGGCAGGGCAACGGGGTCACCCGGTGGCTGTCCTGGCTCTTCCAGGCCGACGGGCGCTTCCTCACCGAGGACCTCTCGGGGCCGGCGATCGACTCCGACGCCGGTCGCGCCGCGGTCGAGTTCACGCAGTCCTTCTTCTCCCAGGGCTGGGTGCCGCCGAACGACACGATCTCCTCCTCCACCTACGCGCAGGACACCTGGTACAGCCAGACGGTGCCCCTGGTGTGGTCCGGGGCCTTCTCCATCCCCGACGCCGAGGCCACCCTCGACTTCGAGTGGGGCGCCACCTTCGCCCCGCAGCGCGTGCGCGGCGGCAGCGACTTCGGGGGCAACGCCCTCGTCGCCACGGCCGGGACGGCGAACCCCGAGCTCGCCGCGGCCCTGCTCGCCTCGGTGACGGAGGAGGAGTCGATGCGCGAGTTCTGCACCGGCGCCTCGCTGCTGCCGACCCGCACCGACCTCGTCGAGCAGGGCATCGAGTTCGACGTGCGGCCCGAGCTCGCCCCGGTCTTCCTCGGTCAGGCCTCGACGGTGCGGCCGCAGGACTCGGCGCAGGTCGCCTCGCCGGACATGGCCGCCATCATCACGGTGCTCCAGGACCAGCTCGAGGACGCCTTCGTCGGCGGGCAGGACGCCGCGACGACGGTCCGGAGCCTCTCCGACGGCATCTCCGACGCGGTGCGGTGAGCACTCCTGCTCGCGCCGGCGGACGGGCCGGCGAGAGGTCGCCCGCGCAGGTCGACCAGGTCGACCCGATGGCGCCCGGGGCCCCCGCCGACGTCGCGCCGGCGTCCGGCGAGCAGCCGGGGCGCCGTCGTCGCGGCCGCGCGCTCGGCGGCTCGCCCGGGGAGGCGCTGGCGGCGTACTCCTTCCTCGCGCCGAACCTCGTCCTGCTGGGGCTCTTCGTCCTCCTCCCGCTGGTGTGGGCGCTGTGGCTGAGCACGCAGCAGACCGACGGCTTCGGCGCCGCCACCGCGGTCGGCCTCGACAACTACGCGCGCCTGTTCTCCGACGGCCAGTTCTGGCGGTCCGTCGTCAACACGACGCTCTTCACCGCGCTCGTGACGCCGGTCGCCATGGGGCTCGGACTGGGCGCGGCGGTGCTGCTGAACGGGGCGCTGCCGGGCCGGGGCGTCATCCGCTCGGCGCTCATCCTCCCGATGGCGGTCTCCGGCGTGGCGACGGCGCTCATCGGCGTCCTCGTCTTCGACGAGAACAGCGGCGTCCTCGACGGGATCATCAGGGCGCTCGGCCTGCCCTCGGTGCCGTGGCAGTCCGGCGGTGCGGCCGCCTTCGCCTCCGTCGTCCTCGTCACCCTGTGGTGGCGGCTGGGCTTCAACATGCTCATCTACCTGGCGGCGCTGCAGGGCGTCGGCCCCCACCTCTACGAGGCGGCCACCCTGGACGGGGCGTCGGCGTGGCAGCGGTTCCGCTACGTCACCGTGCCGATGGTGGGGCCGGCGACGTTCTTCCTCCTCGTGATGAACGTCATCTACTCGTTCCAGGTCTTCGACATCGTGTTCGTCATGACCGGCGGCGGGCCCCAGGACGCCACGAGCGTCCTCGTCACCTACGCCTACGAGAACGGCTTCGTCACGCGGGACCAGGGCTACGCCGCGGCGATCGGCGTCGTGCTCCTCGTGCTCACGCTGGCGTTCACCGCGGTCCAGTGGCGGACCAACCGGACCCGGGACCTCACCGAGTGAGCACGGCGAGGCCCACCCCGACGAGCACCCGTCCCTGCCGGAGGAGGCAGCCGTGAGCGCGACGACCGCCCGCGAGACCGCTCCGCGGAGCACGCCCGGCGCGGCGCCCCGCCGCCCGGCGGGGGCGGTGCGCCGACGCCGCGAGCGACGGGTCGCGGTGGCGCGCACCGCCGCGGCCGTCGTCGTGGCGCTCGTCGTCCTCGCACCGCTGTACTGGATGGTCGTCGTGTCGTTGTCGACGCGGGCCGAGCTGCTCGGGGGGCAGCTGCGGCTGTGGCCGCGCTCGCTGACGCTGGAGAACTTCGAGCGGGTGCTATCCTCGTTCCCCGTGTTGACGTGGTTCGGCAACTCGGTCGCCATCGCGCTCGTCACGTCGCTGCTCACCGTCGTCGTCAACCTGCTCGCCGGGTACGCCTTCGCCCAGCTGCGCTTCCGCGGGTCGTCGGCGCTCTTCCTCGTGGCGCTCGCGACGCTCATGCTCCCCGTGCAGGTGATCATGGTGGCGCTGTTCCGCCTCGTCACCCAGCTCGGGATCTACGGCAGCTACTGGGCCGTCATCCTGCCCACCGCGGCGTCGGCCTTCGGTATCTTCCTCGCCCGGCAGTTCATCCTCGGCATCCCCCGCGACCTCGTCGAGGCCGCGCGGATCGACGGGGCCGGCCACCTGCGGGTGTTCCTCCAGGTGGTGCTGCCGCTGTGCCGGCCGCTGCTCGCGGTGCTGTTCTTCATGAGCCTGCTGCAGACCTGGAACGACTTCGCCTGGCCGCTCATCGCGCTGCGGCAGAACGAGCTCTTCACGCTGCCGATCGGGCTGCTGTACCTGCAGGGGCAGTTCGGCGCCGACTACGGCGGGACCATGGCCTTCGCGCTGCTGTCCGTGCTGCCGATGGTCGTGCTGTTCCTCGTCTTCCAGCGCTACTTCGTCCAGGGCTTCGCCCGCAGCGGCATCCGGTAGCCGCTCCGCGACGTGTGGTGCCGGCGCGAGGAGCGACTCCGTACCGTGCGGTGGTGACCTCCCCGTCCACCGCCCGCGTGGCCGGAGGCCCCGCCCGCGACCGGCTGCCGGTCGGCACGCTGCTGCTGCTCGCGGCCGTGGTCTTCGCCGCGGTGACGACCGAGGTGCTGCCCGTCGGGCTGCTGCCGCAGATCGCGGCCGACCTCGGGGTCGGCGAGGCGCGCGTCGGGTGGTGGGTCTCGGCCTACGCCGTCGTCGTCGCGCTCGGCGCCCTGCCCGTCACCGCGCTCGTCGCCCGCTGGCCCCAGCGCCGCGTCCTCCTCGTGCTGGCCCTCGTCTACGCGGCCAGCAACGTCCTGCTCGTGGCGGGCGGGTCCTTCTGGGTCGGGCTCGCGGCGCGCGTCCTCGCGGGACTGGCGCACGCGGCCGTCTTCTCGGTCGTCGTGGCCCTGGCGGTCGGGCTCTCGCCGCCCCGGCGCCGAGGCCGCGCGGTCGCGCTCGTGAGCAGCGGCGTCGGGGTGGCCCTCGCGCTCGGCGTGCCGCTCGGCACGGCCGTCGGGACGGCGTGGGGCTGGCGGTGGGGCTTCGTCCTGACCGCGGTGGTGCTCGTCGTCCTCGCGGCCGCCACCGCGGTGCTCCTGCCGCGGGACGCCGCCCCGGCCACCGCGGACGGCGGGCGGTCGTCCGTGCTCGGCGAGCTGCGTCGCCCGTCGTTGCTGGTCGTGGCGGTGGTGGCGGTGGTGCTCATCACGGGTCACCAGACCGTCTACACCTACGTCAGCCCGCTCCTGCGGGACGCCGGCGTGGGACCGGCGGACGTCGCCCTCGTGCTCCTCGGCTACGGCGGCGCGAGCCTGCTCGGCCTCGCCGTCGCAGGTGCGGTCGTGGACCGCGCGCCCCTGCTCGCCCTGAGGACGACCGTCGCCGCCCTCGCCGTCGTCCTGGTGCTCCTCGCCGTCGCCACCGGCTCCGCGCCGGTGACGGTCGTGCTGGTTGTGGCGTGGGGAGGCGTCTTCGGGGCGCTGCCGGTGCTCCTGCAGGACGCCGCCCTCGACGCGACGGACGTGCCACCGGCGGCGCCCGCCGTCGTGAACGCGAGCTTCAACGTCGGCATCACCGTCGGTGCGCTCGCGGGCGGCTCGTTGCTCGCCGCCGGCCCGCCGGTGCTGTCCGTGGTCGGGGGAGGCCTCGTCGTCGCGGCCCTCGCGCTCACCACGCTGGTCCGGCGCCGCTGACGGCCCCCGTCGCGGGCTGGTCGAGGCTCCGCCTGGCGGGCGAGCCCCCGGGGCTGTGGCCGGGCCACCGGCGTACGCCGGCCGGGCAGGTGGGGAAGCACCCGGCGCTCGAGCATCACCGGGCCCTCGGGTCAGATCGGTGCCGTCCGCCTCTCCACCACCTCGTGCCCGCCCGTGACGGCACCTCGACCGTCCCCCTGGCGGTCCGGCGCATCCACAGGACCATGGCCGGCTTCGCCGCGAGCGGGTCACCGCCTCCGCCAGGCCGCTGCACGCGATGCGGGCCCTCGATCACCCTGCCGCCCTCGCTGCGGCGCACCCCCTCCGCCGCGCCGCCCGAAGCCGACGACCGGGGCCCACACGCCCCGTCCCCGCCCGGCGAGCCCACCAGGACGACGGGAGCTCGCGCCCCAGCGCGTCGAGCATGCCGAGGGACGGCCGCACGCGGGGCGCTGACCGAGGCGTGGGTGAGAGCCGCGGTGGGTGGCCCCGCGGGTGCCTCGGCCGGCTGGTGCTGCCGCCTGTCGACGCGTTCACATGCCGTCCCCCGGGCGGGATCGGATCCGGACGGGGCTACTGGAACGCGGGCGATGGGTCACCGCCGTACCAGCCTGGTGGCCTGCAGCGTCACCGGATGGGGGTCGTCAACTGAGACGCGGGCTGCTGTCTTCGACTTGGGCGTCTTCGCGGCCCTGTCTTCGACGTCTTCGTGCTCGTGGCGCGGGGTGCGTGCTTGGGTGGTCGGGTCGGCTGGGGTGGCGTCCGAGGTGGGGTGGTGCTCCGGCGCCGCGAGCCGTGGGGAGGCCTTGTCGTGACGTTGAGGTGTGAGCAACTGGTGGCGTCGGTGGGGGCTGGTGCCTCCAGGAGCCAGCCGTTGCAGGGGGTCTCCTTCGAGGTCAGGGCGGGGGAGTCGGTCGCGTTGATGGGGCCGAGTGGCAGCGGGAAGACGACGGTGCTGCGTGTGGTCGTGGGTGAGGTGCCGTTGGAGTCCGGGACCGTGGAGGTCGACGGGCTCGACCCGGTGGCTGCCCGGGAGCGGGGCTGGGTCGGATTCGTGCCGCAGGACTACCGGCTGGTGCCGTTCTTGTCGGCGTTGGAGAACGTGTCCTTCGCCCTGGAGGTCCAGGGCGCCAAGGGCGCCCAGGCCCGTGGCACGGCGCTGGAGTGCTTGGGCGCGGTCGGGCTGGGCGATCTGTCGGGTCGGCGCCCTGGTGAGCTCTCGGGTGGGCAGCAGCAGCGGGTGGCGATCGCGCGGGCGCTGTCGCTGCGGCCGCGGGTGGTGCTGGCGGATGAGCCGACGGCGGCGCTGGACCCGGCGACCGCGGGGCAGTCGTTGGGGGTGCTGGTCGAGGCCGTGCGCGCCAGTGGCGCGGCGTTGGTGATGGCCACCCACGACCCGTTGGTGGCGCAGCTGGCCGACGAACGGTTGGACCTGCGGGAGGGGCGGGCCTTCCGTGCGGCGGCCTGAGCCGCGCCGTGGGCGCCGGGACCGCGGCCATGACCTGCGTCGTGACCGCGGTCGTGGCCGGGTGAGGGGGTCGTTGCGTCGTCGCCTGGTCCGGCGGCTGCTCGTGGGCGACCGGCGGCTGGTGGCTTGGGTGCTGCTGGCGGTGCTGGTGCCGGTGGCAGCGGTCACGGTGCTGGACGGGTTGCGCTCGTCGACGGCCTCGGCGGTCCAGCAGACCCAGCTGTCGTTGAACTCGGGCTACCCGTACGCGCTGGAGGCCGCGACCGATCAGGCCAGGCAGGCGTTGCAGGACGCCGGCCTGCCCCGGCTGGACGTCGCGGGGGTGACGTACGCCTCGGCGCAGGGCCGCCTGGACGCGGTCTTCTTCGACGCCAGCACCCAGCGGGTCGCCGACGCCTACGGCGTCCGCACGAACGACCCCACCGCCTCGGGCGCGGACCCGGGCGTCGCTGGCGCCGGTGGTGACGGGCTCGCCGTCTCGGCGGCCCTGGCCACGGCGTTGGACTTGGGCGTGGGTGACGCCGTCGTCGTCACCGCCGCCGGCGTCGATCCGGTACCGACCACGGTCGAGGGCGTCTACACGGTCCCCGCGGCACCGCAGACGCTGTCGGCCGTCGGCGCCCAGGTGCTGCCCCCCGGGACCGGGACACCGCGGTGGCTGGCCGACGACGCCTACGTCAACGGCCCGGACGGCCTCATGAGGGTGGACCAGCAGACCTTCGACGGGATGCGGCTCGGCGGGATGCAGGGCGCCGCCGAGAACGCCCAGGCCACGTTGGACGCCGACCAGCTGGTGCCGCTGCAGGCCGCGGTGCCCGTGGCCATCCCGATCGTGCTGACGATCTGGACCGCGCTGGCCGCCGGGGCCGTGACCCGCTGGCGGCACGCCATCCTCGGGCTGCAGGGCCTCGGGCTGACCCTCGGCGACCGGCGCCGGGTGCTGCGCGGGGCCCTGGGCGTGCCCGTGCTGGCCGGGGTCGCCGGCGGCGCCCTGGCCGGCAACCTCGTGATCTTCACCGGGTACCGGTTCCTGGGTCGGGTCGTGGACCACGCCTGGGTCGCCGGCGCCGCCTCCGCGGTGCGGCTGTCGATCTTCTACGCCGTCGTGGTGGTCGGGGCGTTGCTGGCGACCCGGCTGGTCGTGCGCCAGCTCACCGAGCCAGCCCGGCTCCCGGACACCCGGGCGCGTCGCTGGCGGACCTGGGCGCCCTACCCCGTCGCCGCGTGCGGACTGCTGGTCCTGGCGACCACCGACACCGGCAGCCCCCAGCTGTTCGGGCAGGTCGCCGTGGGCACCGGCCTGCTCGTCCTGGCCCTACCGCCGATGGTCGTCCCGGTGCTGTGGCGCCGGGCCCACCGCCGCCCGGCGACCCGCGCGGTGATGACCCACTACGGGCGCACCGTCATCGCCCTGGGCGCCGCGGCCGCCGTGACCGCCGCCTCGGCCGGGTTCGTCGCGGCCATCTTCCACGCCACTCTCGTGTCGGACCAGGCCAGCTACCACCCCTCCCAGCCCGTCGGCAGCGTCGTCGTCGACGACCTCGCCCCCTCCACGGTCCAGGTCGCGACCGCGCAGTGGCGCGCCCTCGGTGGCACCGGCACCCCCAGGATGGTGGCCAGCCCCGCTGACGGCGGAGCGCAGCTGTGGGTCGTCACCCCCAGCGACGGCGCCTGCCTGCAAGCCCAGGTCGGCCAGCGCTTCGACGCTGGCAGTCCCGGTACGACGCAGTGCTCGTCCGGGCCCGACCAGGCCCTCGTCTACCCGCAGGACGTCGCGCCCACCCTCGGGGAGTCGTCCGCGGCCTCCGCCGGCGCCGAGGTCCTCGCCGCGCCGTACCTCATCACCGGCGGGAAGGTCTCCCTCGTCGAGCTCACCGCCGACCGGGTCGTCGCCTCCGTGCGCACCGTGACCGCCGCCCCCGACGGCGACCTCGGCAACAACCTGCCGGGTGCCGTCCTCTCCCCGGACTCACCCAGTGCGCCTCTCGCGGCGACTACCGGCCGTCAAGTCCTCCTGCTGCCCGGTGTCACGCGAATGATCGAGCAGGCGCAGGCGCAGATCGGCCCCACCCTGACCGCGCTGGCCCCAGCCGCGCAGGTCAGCACCGAGACCGGCTTCGACGACGGCGGCGCCGGTCTCGTCATCATCCTGACCGCCCTGATCGGCTGCCTCGTCGTCATCACCCTCGTCCTGCTCGCAGGCCTGGTCACCGCCTCCACCGCCGAGGACACCCGCCGCGCCCTCGCCGCCGAGCTCGGCGCACCACGACGTGCCCGCACCCTGCTCGCCGCCGGCACCACCGCCGCCCTGCCCGTCGCCATGACCGCCGCCGTGGTCGTCGTCGCCGCCGGCACCCTCGTCTGGGCACCCAGCAACGGCGCCGACCTCGGTTACGCCTGGGCCCTGCCCGCCGTCCTCGGAGCCCTCACCTGGCTCGGCACCGTCCGCGCCTTCGCCACCAACCCCCGCTGAGAAGAAGCGGCCGCAGAACCCGGCCACAGCGACCCGGAGGCCGTCCCAGTTCACGATCCCCTGTGGGGGAGGACCCGCTCCGGCATAGTGAGCGCGTGGAGCCATCGACGGGCGAGGTCCTGCGGGTGGTGCGGCAGCCCTACTCCTTCGTGCTCCGGCGCTTGGGAGCCCAGCCCCGCACGGTGGCTTGCTTCGACTCCTCCGGCATGGACTTCAGCGGTAATCGCTCGGTCCCGTGGCGTGCAGTACGAGAGGTGCGCTGGATGCTCGACCGCCCCATCCGTGGCTACGAGCACCTTGACCCATTCGAGGTCCTGGCCTTCTTTGTGCACGAGGACGAGAGCCCGCCCCCGCGACGACGGGACTGGCTCCTTCGCCGTTTCGGGACGCCCTTCGTGCTCGCCGGGCCGATGGTGACGCCATCACTGGGCGACATCGCTGACTTCGTCGCTGACGCGTCCGGACTTGTCGTGGTCGACCGGCCATAGCTTGTGGCAAGGCCATCGCCGTACCGGTTGAGGAGGATCGGCTCTGGGACGGCGGCCCACCGCCGCCATGGGGTGATCGTTCGTGCTCTGTCGAGGCCCTCCTGCCCATGGGCCTGTGGCGGATCGCCTACTGAACGCCGCGGCACGCCCGAGCTGACTCGCGCGGCGGTCATCTCGGAGGCCGCTGCGAGGATGCCGACCATGGGTGACCAGGCAGCGCGAGCTGGCGCCGGGGCGGTGATCGTCGGGGACCGCGACGGCGGCGTCGACGTCTACCTCGACGCAGCCCGCGCGGGGGACGCTCACGAGGCCGGCTTCGTGGAGGACGGCGAGTACACGAGCGTCTACCGCGTTGACGGGGCAGTGCTCGAGCTGCTCGACGACGACGGGTACGTCGTGGTCGACCTGTCGGGGGAGGTCGACGAGGCCGGCTTGCGGTCGCTGATCCGCGACTACCTCCGGCGGCGCCCCATCGCGCCCAGCACCGCCTCGCCCCTCGACTTCGCCGAAGCGTGGCTACGCGCCGACTGGGACTTCCAGCGTTCCCGGCGGCCACGGTGGCTGCACCGACGTATGAACCCTGCGAGTCCTCCGACGCGCGGGGAACTCGTGGCGCCCCCGGGCGCCCCGGCGCCACGGCTGGTGAGGCCTTGGCTGCTGCGTGAGGTGGTCGCCGAGGTGCTGGCTCGCCTGCCGGAGGGAGCGGTCCGCGTCGAGGAGGCGGCTGCGGGCGACCGGGCCACGTTCCACCTGCTGCCCCGGGCGGCCGGAGCCGTGGACGTCCTCCTTCTGCACGGCCTGACCCGGGTCGACGTGTGCATCGCTGGCTCAGCGCCGATCGAGATCGCGGCTCCCGAGAACGTCAACTACGGGCCGCCACATCGATTCTGGAGAGACGACGTGCATGACGTCCTCATAGCTGTCTCTCAAGGGGAGGCGGTTGTCGCCCTGGACGCAGCCGGTCTGGCGCACATGGTCGAGCTTCCCGGCGGAAGGCTGGGTGTGTCCGCTCAGGGAAGGGCGCGCTGGCCCGCTAGCCGCCCCTGCGCCTGGGACTGATCACCCGCGGGCAGCGTCCGCCGGCTGAGTCGATAAGGCCGCTCCGGCGCCAAGCCCAACATGTCCGGTAGGGGATCGCGAAGCGGGACGGCTTCGCCCGCCTGGATGGGCAAGACCTCTCCCTGGCTCCGCTCCCCCCCTCTGAGGGCTACGGACGTCGCCTGCGGTCCACCACCAGGAGCACGCCACCGACGGCCGCCAGCGCAACCGCCAGCGGCAGCAGCACCAGGCCAGGTCCAGGCAGGATCAACAGCGTCAGGCTGACCAGGAGAAGCACCAAGCCAGCCACGAGAAGAAGCCGAGCCGTCCGGCGCATCCTTCTGCCCCCTTCGTCTCAACCTCGATCGTCGACGCCAGCCAGATGCTGAGGGTCTCCGAGGTGTCTCCTCGAGCGCCAGGTCGCTGGAAGCCCCTTCCGCGAGCAGCCGCTACGGCGTGCCGCAGCGGATCGACATCCGGACGGGTCGAAGACCTCCCCACGCTGAACGGGTGGGGTTGCCCTGCTCGACCTCGGGCCGGCTGGCGTACCCCGACGATGTGTCCATGCACGCTGCCGTACTACTCAACCCAAGCGATCCCATCGAGGTGGTGATCCCCCACCTCAGCGAGGCCATCGTCGCCGGAGCGCTCGTCCTGCTCGTCGCCGTCGGCGTCATGGTCCTGGTGACTGCTCGACGCCGACGGAAACGCCGCCACGCATCTCGATGACGTCGGAGAGCGCATCCTGCTGACGATCGTCTGTGACACGGCCGCGGAGACGTTGCGGCCAGGTGCTCGAGCGGTCGTCGCGTCGCCACGAGGGAGTGGGCTGCCGGAGGGATCGGCGCGGAGCCCGTGCCCGTCGAGCAGATCAGTGCGTCGTCGGGTCATCGCATCCGTGGCCCCTCCTCTCGGCTGTCGCGTGGAGGACTCGACCGGGGCGAACGGGGCCGGCCAGCTCGGCGCCTACACCTGCCCAACTTTTCGTCATACGCTCTCCTCGTGGTGAGCGAGGAGCAGGTCCAGCAGTGGGCGGACGAAGCCGAAGCCGGCTACGACGTCGCCGAGCTGAAGCGACGCGGACGCGGTCGTCCCGGCCGCGGCGCCGAACCGATGCAGGTCGTCGCCGTCCGCCTCACCGTCGACGAGCTCGCCGCTGTCGACGCCGTCGCGGCACGCGAGAGCATCTCCCGATCCGAGGCGATCCGCAGAGCGCTCGCCGGCTTCGCCGCCGCGTGAAGGTCCATCCCAGTGCTCTCAAGCACGGGGTGGCTTCCGCGGATGCCCTCCGGGCGGCCGACTGGCCCCTGTGGGTGCAGCCACTCGACGAGGACGACTGGCCCCACCGCGAGCTGCGCCTCGGCTTTGACAGACAGGCGCGCCTCCTCGAGACCGTTGTCCTGGTCTTCGAGGGCGGTGGCGAGGAGCTGGTCATCCACGCCATGCCGGCCCGCAGGCAGTACTGGGAGCTCCTGCCCTGAGACGACCATGCAGGTCCAGCAGCGGGTGGTCACGCGAAGCGTGCCGGTGACCGCCGATCGACAGCGGGACGCTGTCCGGCCAGCGATCGCCAGCGGGACGCTGTCCGGACGACGATCGACAGCGGGACGCTGTCCGGACGACGATCGACAGCGGGACGCTGTCCGGCCAGCGATCCCGAGTGGGACGGCTGCGGGGGAGCGGCCGCGGGGTGCTCGAGCGGCCGTCGGGTCGCCGGCAGGGGGGTCGGCTTGCGGGACGGCGCCTCGCGAGCCGACTTGGGTGGCGAGCAACGTCTCGAAGGGCTGATGGGTGGCCGGAGACCGCTCGGGCCGCCGCCGATAAGGCAGAGTGAGCACTGTGTTGCAGAGCGGAGGTGCCCGCGCCGCACACATCGCCATCACCGTCGGCGCTTTCGTTATCGCAGTCATCGCCGCACTCGACGGCTCTTGGGCAGCGGCCATCGGGTCGTCTGCGGCTTGCCTAAGTCTGGTGCTCAGCTTCCTGGCTTTCCGAACGCTGCGCCGGCAGGCGCAGCGTTCGCCCCGGTAGTCGATCGACTGTGGGACGGCCGAGCTGCGCCGGCCTGCGCCCCCCGGGCACACAACAGCTGCTGGCTGCCGCGCCCCGCAGGCACGGTGCGGAAGCTCACGCTCACAGGGGACCCGAGAACCTCAACGTGCGCGTGACGCTTTCGAAGCCCAGGCCCTTGTAGATCGACGAGCCGGCCTCGCTGGAGTCAAGAGCGGCTGAGCGCGCACCCGCCGCCCGAGCAGCGCGCAGGGCCAGGGCCGTCATCGATCGACCGATCCCTCGACGGCGCCAGTCGGGTTCGGTGTTGACGAACAAGACCGCCGCCTGGTGACCGAAGATGCCGACTCCTGACGTAGCGCGGGCGACTCCGGCGCCGTCGACGGCGGCGAAGAGCCGAAAAGCGCGGGGGAGGGAGCGCAGATACCCGGCGAGGACGGCGGCGGGTTCGTCGATCGTCGGATCAGCGGTCATCGCGACGGCGACGGCATCGTCGAGCAGCAGCCCTTCGGGCGCGTCGTCCTCCAGCCGTCGCACTGGGTGGACGGCAAGCTCGCCGGCCAGCGGGAGGTCCGGCACGGTCCGCAGGTCGGGGCAGGCCATCGCCGTGGAGGGCTTCGAGGGCCATCCGAGCTGGTGGTGGATGAGGTCGATGCACCGGGGAGCCTCGCTGAAGGCGTCGATCCTGCCTGCACGGACGGTCGGGAGGAGGTCCGTGAGCTGGTCGTGGGCGCGGTCGTCGGTGATCAAGAGGCGGACTGCGGCGCCGTCCTCATCGGGGGGAGCGCCGTACATCGCCGGCCCGTGCAGGCTCGGTCGGTCAGGTGTCCTGTGGCGCGCGGTGAAGGCTTCGGCGTAGGCGGTGAGTGCCGAGGAGCTCATCCGCGGAAGCGTAGGGCGGGACTGCGTGGCCACTCCCCGCCGCGGACGAAGGCACGGCGCCTGTTCCAGATGCCGATCGACAGCGGGACGCTGTCCGGCCAGCGATCGACAGCGGGACGCTGTCCGGCCAGCGATCGACAGCGGGACGCTGTCCGGCCAGCGATCGACAGCGGGACGCTGTCCGGCCAGCGATCGACAGCGGGACGCTGTCCGGCCAGCGATCGACAGCGGGACGCTGTCCGGCCAGCGATCGACAGCGGGACGCTGTCCGGCCAGCGATCGACAGCGGGACGCTGTCCGGCCAGCGATCGACAGCGGGACGCTGTCCGGCCAGCGATCGACAGCGGGACGCTGTCCGGCCAGCGATCGACAGCGGGACGCTGTCCGGCCAGCGATCGACAGCGGGACGCTGTCCGGCCAGCGATCGACAGCGGGACGCTGTCCGGCCAGCGATCGACAGCGGGACGCTGTCCGGCCAGCGATCGACAGCGGGACGCTGTCCGGCCAGCGATCGACAGCGGGACGCTGTCCGGCCAGCGATCGACAGCGGGACGCTGTCCGGCCAGCGATCGACAGCGGGACGCTGTCCGGCCAGCGATCGACAGCGGGACGCTGTCCGGCCAGCGATCGACAGCGGGACGCTGTCCGGCCAGCGATCGACAGCGGGACGCTGTCCGGCCAGCGATCGACAGCGGGACGCTGTCCGGCCAGCGATCGACAGCGGGACGCTGTCCGGCCAGCGATCGACAGCGGGACGCTGTCCGGCCAGCGATCGACAGCGGGACGCTGTCCGGCCAGCGATCGACAGCGGGACGCTGTCCGGCCAGCGATCGACAGCGGGACGCTGTCCGGCCAGCGATCGACAGCGGGACGCTGTCCGGCCAGCGATCGACAGCGGGACGCTGTCCGGCCAGCGATCGACAGCGGGACGCTGTCCGGCCAGCGATCGGATGTGGGACGGCCGCCGGGGGAGCGGCGGCGCTGGCCGCCTGCGGCCGCGGCCGTGCCGCCAGGCGGTCGTCTGCTGGGACGGCGGCCGGAGGACGTCCCGGACGGTCGCGACGTCGAGGTTGCCGTCACCGCGGACGCCGTCCGTGACGGCAACCTCGATGTCGTGTCCGAGATGGAGGTTCTCGTCATGAAAGTGCCTCGCGCGTGACCACAGGCTCCATCTCAAGCCGGGTGCTGACGTGGGCGAGGGGTCTGGCCTCATGCTGACGCAGGTCGGTACGACGTGTCCGCATGTCGATCGACGCCTGGGACGGCCGTGAAGGGGTCGAGGAGCGGTCGACGTGCGTGCGGCTTCTGATGGAGGCGTCCTGTCGTGGGCACTGCCGCGTCCAGGTCGCCGGGAGGGCCACCCCTTCCGCTGCCCTCCGTCGGAGCGTGAGGGCTTCGGCTGTCAGGCGGTCAAGGGCACCGTGACCTCGACGTCGGGACGGCCCGCGACGACGAGGCGCAGCCGCAGCGCGGTGGCACTCGACGGGGGTGCGGGCGGGTACCGCCGCAGGACGCCCCAGGGGCTGTCGTCGCCGCCCTCCTCCCCGGACGCGAAACGCTGGTCGGTGCCGACGTCGTCCCCGACGAGGAGCTGCACGTTGGTCGTCAGCCGGGCGGCGGGCCACGTCGGTGGGCGGACGCGGCGGTCGGGCTGAGAGGTCTGCCGCGCGGACTCGTCGACCGGGTGCTGCTGCTCGTCCACCCGGTCGTGCTCGGCTCCGGCCAGCACCTGTTCGGCCCGGACGACCGGGCCCGCCGGCTCCGGTTGCTCGAGAGCACGGCGACGGAGACCAGGGTCGTGGTCCTCACGTACGAGCCGAAGCAGGCACGGGGTTGAGACGCCCGTCGAGGGCGATCCCCTCTGCGACGGGCTGTCGGGTCGGTCGTCGACGGCGCAGCTGCACCTGGTGGTGGACCGGCTGGTGGCCGCGAGGACCGGCCGGCGTCGGAGCCGCTCACGCCCTGTGCGCTGGTTCGATCAGGGCCGGGGTGCCGAGGTCACGCTTGAGGTAGGTGTACCCGAGGTTCCCGCCGACGAGCTGCCAGCCCTGGTCGGTCAGGCGGCGTGCGGCCCGCGCTCCGGACACCCGGCGGTGCTCCCACCGGGTGGGGGAGTGCATCACGCGGTGGTGGTTCAGGCCCGCCTCGACGCTGTGCCAGCCGTACTGGCCGGCCAGGGCCAGCTCGCGCATCTCGTCGAAGGGCCCGACCGGGCCGAGGATGCGCTCGTCGGCAGCCAGATCGGCTCCCGAGGGGATGGCCGTGGTCGCGAACCGCTTCTGCGCGGCCTGCTTCGTCATACCCAGTACGGCGCCGATGCTCGCCCAGGTGTTGCCCCTGGTGCGTGCGGAGAGGACCGCCTGGTGCAGGACCGTGCGGGCGCCGGCCTCGACCTCCGAGGCGGTGCGCACGAGCTGGAGGCTTCCCTCCCGGGTCTCGAGGTCGCGCCCCGCGCTGAGGGTGGTGACCGCCTCCACGAGGAGGTCGGAGGCCGAGCGGTCCGCGTCGGCGTGCAGCTCGCTCATGCCTTCGGCAGGGTCTCCGAGGGGCGCCAGCCGCCCTGGCGCCGCCTCATCAGCCGCGTGCCGGCGACGACGAGGGCGACGATCACGACGACGCCGGTCACCTGGAGCCATCGGGGCGGGTCGAGGAAGGTCAGGGCCATCCCGACGAACGGGATGGCGAGCAGGAGCAGGTAGCCGGTCCGCCAGGCGGGGGGTGCGTTCTTCTCCATGGCGTCAACCTAGGGTTGACTCCCCGAATCCGTCAACCAGAGGATGACGTCGCCGGGGCCGGAGGGCGCCCGGCCCTCCTGCACGCCGGACCTCTCGGAGACCGGCGTGAGCTGAGAGCCGGAGTTGTCACGGGCGTCACAGAGCGCGACGTCCCGGCAACACGGCGTCCCTAGGTTCTTCACCGCTGGCGCCGGTGCCGGGTGCCGCGGCGCTCGTCCGGCACCTCATCGGCCGATCCCGGGGAGTGCCGTATGGCGACGCAGACGCAAGGGCTCGACCGTGACCCGCACGGGCGGGTGGGCACCATCACCGACCCCCGACCGGGGCGCTGGGTCGACACCTTCGACCCCGAGGACGCCGGGCAGTGGGCCGACGGCGGTCGCCGGATGGCGCGACGCAACCTGTGGTGGTCGATCGCCGCGGAGTTCCTCGGCTTCACCGTCTGGCAGCTGTGGTCGATCGCCACCCCGGTGCTCGTCGCCGCCGGGTACGCCATCGCCCTCGACCAGCAGCTGTGGCTGACCGCTGTCCCGGTCCTGGTCGGCGCGACCCTGCGCTTCCCGTACGCCTTCGCCGTCGGACGCTTCGGCGGCCGCAACTGGACGATCATCTCGGCGCTGCTGCTCGTCCTCCCGTGCCTGGGGCTCACCTACGTGGCCTACAACCCGGGCACCCCCTTCTGGGCGATGCTGCTCATCGCCGCGACGGCCGGCGTCGGCGGCGGCAACTTCGCCTCGTCGATGAGCAACATCCACTTCTTCTTCCCGCAGCGGGAGAAGGGTGCGGCGCTGGGCCTCAACGCCGCCGGCGGCAACATCGGCGTCGCGGTGATCCAGGCGGTGGTGCCCTTCGTCGTGGTGGCCGGCGTCGCCGCCACCACGGCCCGTCCCGCGCTCTTCATCATCCCGCTGGCGGTGGTCGCCGCCCTCGGCGCGTGGCGGTTCATGGACAACCTCTCGGACGCCCGGTCTGACGGGGCCGCCTGGCGGGCCGCGCTGCGGGACAGGCACACCTGGCTGATCTCGCTGCTCTACATCGGCACCTTCGGGTCCTTCATCGGCTACGCCGCCGCGTTCCCCACGCTGCTGAAGAGCCAGTTCCCCGACGTGACGCTGACGATCGCTTTCCTCGGCGCGCTGATCGGCTCCCTCGCCCGCCCCTGGGGCGGCCGGCTGTCCGACCGCATCGGTGGCGCCCGGGTCTCCATCGTCGCCTTCGCGGTCCTCGCGCTCGGGGCGGTGGGTGCGGTGCTCGCCCTCCGGGCCGCCAGCGTGACGCTCTTCTTCGTCGCGTTCATGGTGCTCTTCGTCGCGAGCGGGGTCGGCAACGGCTCGGTCTACCGCATGATCCCGGCGATCTTCCGGCGCGCGGTGCCGGCCAGCGACGTCGACGCCGCGCGCTACGCCAGGCGCATCACGGCGGCCTGCATCGGCATCGCCGCCGGCATCGGTGCCTACGGCGGGTTCCTCATCAACCGCGGGTTCGCCGAGTCCGCCACCGCCTTCGGGTCGCTGCAGCCGGCGCTGTGGGCCTTCGTGGGCTTCTACGTCCTGTGCATCGTGGTGACCTGGGCGGTCTACGCCCGGCGTGGGGCGCTCGGCACGAGCGAGCGCATCTGACCGTGGCGACCACCACCGCACCCGCCGACCGGCCCGTCCTCGCCCTCGCGCGGACGCGGCCGGCCGGCGGGGGCGTGCGCCGCACGACGCGGACGCACTGCCCCTACTGCTCCCTGCAGTGCGGCATCCGCCTGACGGCCGGCGGGCGGCCGGCCGAGCTGGAGCCCGACGACTTCCCGACCAACCGCGGGGGCCTGTGCTCGAAGGGCTGGACGGCGGCCGAGCTGCTCGACCACCCCGACCGCCTGCTCACCCCCCTCGTGCGCGCGGTGACGGGGGACCGGTCCAGCGCCCTGCGCCCCGCGACGTGGGAGGAGGCGCTCGACCGCGTCGTCGCCGGCATCCGCGACAGCCAGGAGCGGTACGGGCGCGACGCCGTCGGCTGCTTCGGCGGCGGCGGCATGACCAACGAGAAGGCCTACGCGCTGGGCAAGTTCGCGCGCGTCGTGCTGCGGACGTCGGCGATCGACTACAACGGCCGGTTCTGCATGTCCTCGGCCGCCGGCGCCCTGAACCGGGCCTACGGCGTCGACCGCGGGCTGCCCTTCCCGCTCGCCGACCTCGCCGAGGCGGACGCGCTGATGGTCGTCGGCGGCAACCCCGCGGCGACGATGCCCCCGGCGATGCAGCACCTCGACGCGGCCCGGGCCCGCGGGGCCTCGCTCGTCGTCGTCGACCCGCGGCGGACGGCGACGGCCGCGGGGGCCACCCTCCACCTGGCGCCGGTCCCGGGCACGGACCTCGCGCTCGCGCTGGGGATGCTCCACGTCGCCCGGCGTGACGGGCTCGTCGACGAGGCCTACGTCGCCGCGCGGACCACCGGGTACGCCTCCGCGGTGGCCGCCGCGAACGGCTGGTGGCCGGACCGGGTGGAGCGCGTCACCGGGGTGCCGGTCGCGGACCTCACCCGCGCGGTGCACCTGCTCGCCGACGCCGAGCGGGCCGTCGTCCTGTCCGCCCGCGGCGCCGAGCAGCACGCCGGGGGTACCGACACCGTCCTCGGCTTCTCCAACCTCGCGCTCGCGCTGGGGCTCCCGGGCACGCCCGGTTCCGGCTTCGGCACGACGACCGGCCAGGGCAACGGGCAGGGTGGCCGTGAGCACGGGCTCAAGGCCGACCAGCTGCCCGGCTACCGGATGCTCGCCGACCCGGCGGCGCGCGCCCACGTCGCCGCCGTGTGGGGCGTCGACCCCGCCGACCTGCCGGCGCCCGGGCGCTCGGCCTTCGAGATGCTCGACGCCCTCGGCACCGACGGCGGGGTGCGGACCCTGCTCGTGCTCGCCTCGAACGTCGCCGTGTCGGCCCCCGACTCCGGGCGGGTGCGCGCCCGGCTGGCGGCGCTGGACACCCTCGTCGTCGCCGACTTCTTCCTCTCCGAGACCGCGGCTCTCGCCGACGTCGTCCTGCCCACGGCCCAGTGGGCCGAGGAGGGCGGCACGATGACGAACCTCGAGGGCCGGGTCCTGCTGCGGCGCAAGGCCCTCGACCCGCCGGAGGGCGTGCTGGACGACCTCGGCATCCTGCGCGCGCTGGCCGACCGGCTCGGCGTGGAGCGCGGCTTCCCCACGGAGCCGGAGGAGGTGTTCGCCGAGCTGCGGCGCGCCAGCGCCGGCGGCAAGGCCGACTACTCCGGCATCACCTACGCGCGCCTCGACGCCGAGCAGGGCGTGTTCTGGCCGTGCCCGGCGCCGGCGGGCGACACGTCGGACGCCGCGTCGCACCCGGGGACGCCGCGGATGTTCCTCGACTCGTTCCCCACCCCCGACGGGCGGGCCCGGTTCGTCCGCGTCGACTTCCGCCCCCGCGCCGAGCAGCCGGACCGGCACTACCCCTACGTGCTGACGACCGGCCGCACGACGAGCCAGTACCAGTCGGGCACGCAGACCCGCCGGGTGCGCCAGCTCCTGCTCACCGACCCCGACGCCCGGGCCGAGCTGCACCCCGACGTGGCGGCCCGCCACGGCGTCGCCGACGGCGACCTCGTCCGGCTCGAGACCCGCCGCGGCACCGCGGTGTTCCGGGCCCGGCTGACCGACGGGGTCGTGCGCGGCACCGTCTTCGTGCCCTTCCACTGGGCCGGCCTCTCGGGAGCCAACGGGCTCACCGACACCCGGCTCGACCCCACCTCGCGCATGCCGGAGTTCAAGGCGTGCGCCGTCCGGCTCGAGCGCGCCGGCGGCCCCGACGACCTCGACCTGCGGGCCGAGCCACCCGGACCGCCCGCCGGTGCCACCACCGGCCCCACCACCGGCCCCACCAGCAGCCCCACCACCGGAGGACCCCGATGAGCTCGACCTTCCGCTTCCTGCAGGGGGTGCACGCCTTCGCCGGCGAGGGCCTCGAGAAGCCCACCGCCCTGGACACCGCCCTCACGTACGTCGTGCCGGAGGGTGCGCGGGCCCAGGTCCTGTACTTCCGGGGCGGCAACTCCAGCGGGGAGCTCGTCGTCGTCGTGCTCCTGCGCGACGGCGTCCCCATGCGGTACTTCCCGGTCGGGGCCCGCGGGGACGTGCACGTGCCGCTGCGCGTCGTCGAGGACGTCGAGGCCGGCGAGACGCTCGAGCTGCAGCTCGCCGCGCCCGAGGGCACCAGCGGCTCCGTCGTCGTGGACCTGGGGCTGGTGGAGGTCTGATGGCGACGACCACGACGCAGGGGGCGGCGGTCCCGGGGCAGCGGCGCGGCGGCGCCGGGAAGAGGCGTCTCGTCGTCGTCGGCAACGGGATGGCGGGCGCCCGCACGCTCGAGGAGCTGCTCGAGCGCGGCGGCGGCGAGATGTTCGACATCACCGTCTTCGGCGACGAGCCCTACGGCAACTACAACCGGATCATGCTGAGCCACGTCCTCGCCGGCGAGGACGACGAGTCCGGCATCGTCCTCAACCCGCCGGAGTGGTACGCCGAGCACGGGATCGACCTGCGGTGCGGCGTCCGCGTGACGTCGGTGGACGTCCACGCCCGCGAGGTGCAGGACGCCACGGGCGCGACCACGCCCTACGACGTGCTGGTGCTCGCCACCGGCAGCTCCCCGCGCATCCCGCCGATGGAGGGGGTCCGTCGGGAGGACGGCAGCCTCCTGCCGGGCGTCACCGGCTTCCGCGGGCTGGACGACACCCGCGCGATGCTCGCCGCCGCGCGCGAGCACCGGTGCGCCGTCGTCGTCGGCGGCGGGCTGCTCGGCCTCGAGGCGGCGCACGGGCTGCGGGCGCACGGGCTCGACGTCACGGTCGTCCACTCCCCGGCCCACCTCATGAACCAGCAGCTGGACGCCGCCGCCGGCGCGGTGCTGCGGACGGGGATCGAGCGGCTCGGCGTCACGGTCCACACCGGGGTCCGGACGTCGGCCGTCACGGGCGACGAGCGCGTCACCGGCGTCGTCCTCGCCGACGGCCGGCACCTGCCGGCCGACATGGTGGTGCTCACCGCGGGCATCACGCCCAACGCCGAGCTGGCGCTGCGGGCGGGCCTGACGGTCGAGCGCGCCGTCGTCGTCGACGACCGGATGCAGTGCGTCGACACCGGTCTCGCGGGCGGCGTCGCCGGGGCCGACGGCGTCTACGCGGTGGGGGAGTGCGTGCAGCACCGCGGCGTCGTCTACGGGCTCGTGGCGCCCCTGTGGGAGCAGGCCGGCGTCCTGGCCGACGTGCTGACGGGCGCCGACCCGACCGCGGAGTACCACGGGTCGCGCACCGCGACGAAGCTCAAGGTCGCCGGCGTCGACGTCACGGCGATGGGCCTGTCCGAGCCCGAGCGCGAGGGCGACGAGCTCGTCGTCGTCTCGGACTCCTCCCGCGGGGTGCACCAGTCCGTCGTCGTCCGCGACGGCCGCCTCGCGGGGGCGACGCTGCTCGGGGACGTCCGCAAGGGCGCCTCCCTCCAGCAGGCCTTCGACCGGCAGCTGCCGCTGCCGGAGGACCGGCTGCGGCTGCTCCTGGACCTCGGGGACGCCGCCCAGGAGAAGGGGGCGGCCGACCTCGACGACGACGCGCAGGTGTGCAACTGCAACGGCGTGACGAAGGGCGACATCGTCGGCGCCGTCCAGGGCGGCTGCACCAGCGTCAAGGGCGTCATGGACGCCACGCGCGCCGGCAAGGGCTGCGGCTCGTGCAAGGGCCTCGTCGGGCAGCTCGTCGAGCTCGCCGCGGACGGCGGGCTGACGGAGGACCCGTCGGTGCACTGGTACGTGCCCGGCGTGCCGCTGCGCAAGGACGAGCTCGTGCGGGCGATCCGCGACCAGCACCTCACGAGCGTCTCCGCCGTCTTCGCGGCCCTCGCCCCCGACGGAGAGCACGACGCCAAGAGCACCATGGGCCTGACCTCGCTGCTGCGGACGCTGTGGGCCGACGAGGTCGTCGACGAGCGCGGCGGCCGCTTCATCAACGACCGCGTGCACGCCAACATCCAGCGCGACGGCACCTTCTCCGTCGTCCCGCAGATGAAGGGCGGCGTGACGACGCCCGACCAGCTCCGGAAGATCGCCGACGTCGCCGAGAAGTACGACGTCGGCATGATCAAGGTCACCGGCGGGCAGCGGATCGACCTCCTCGGCATCAGGAAGGAGGACCTGCCGGCGGTGTGGGCAGACCTCGGCATGCCGTCGGGCTACGCCTACGGCAAGAGCATGCGCACGGTGAAGACCTGCGTGGGCACCGACTACTGCCGCTTCGGCCTCGGCGACTCCACGCAGCTCGGCATCGACATGGAGACGCGCTTCCAGGGCCTGGAGTCGCCCGCGAAGATCAAGATGGCCGTCGTCGGGTGCCCGCGGAACTGCGCGGAGGCCTACGTCAAGGACGTCGGCGTCGTCGCCGTCGGGTCGGGCCGCTGGGAGGTCTACGTCGGCGGGGCCGCGGGGGCCAGCGTCCGCAAGGGCGACCTGCTGACCACCGTCTCCTCGCCGGGCGAGGTGATGACGGTGGTCGGCCGCTTCGTCCAGCTCTACCGAGAGTGGGGCAGCTGGCTGGAGCGCACCTACGACTTCGTCCCCCGGCTCGGGCTCGAGCGCCTGCAGAAGGTGCTGCTCGAGGACGAGGGCGGCCTCGTCGCCGAGCTCGACGAGCGCCTCGAGGCCGCCGTCGGCGCCTACCGCGACCCCTGGGCCGAGGGGCAGGAGCCGAGGACGCCGGGGCAGTTCCGCACCGCGCTGCCCCTCGTGCCGCTCCCGCTGGTGCCCTCGCGGCCGATGGGGGCACCCGGTGGCCTCCAGCCGGACGCGCACTCGAGCTCCGGCGCCGTCCCGGTCACGGCGGGGGCGTCGTCGTGAGCGCCGTCGTGGACGACCCGGTGGACGACCGCGTGGCGCCGGCCGCCGGCACCGGTACCGACGTCGGTGCGCTCGAGGACTTCGCGGTGGGCGAGGGGCGTGCCGTCGTCGTCGACGGCCGGCAGGTCGCCGTCTTCCGGCACCGGGACGACCGCCTGTCCGTGCTGGACGCCGTGTGCCCGCACGCCGGCGGCCCGCTGGCGGACGGGCAGATGGACGACCGCGTCGTCGTCTGCCCCCTGCACCTGAACGTCTTCGAGCTCGCCACCGGCCGCTCGTGCAGCGGCCAGGCCGACGTCGCCCGGCACCGTGGCGCCGTGGCGGACGGCCGGGTCAGGGTGACGCTCGCCTCCTGAGCCGCGGTCGGCCGCTGCGCCACGGGCCGGGCGGGGCCCGGATCCCGGTCGCGACCACCCGCGGCCGGGCGCGCAGGGTCATCATGGCCCGTACGCCGAGCGCGGCGGCCCGCCGGCCGCCGCCCCGACGCCGGAGGACCGCCGCCATGACCGATCCCGCCACCGCCGTCGCGCCCGCTGCCCGTCGCGCCGACGGCACGGTCCCGGAGCTGGACCGCACGCAGCTCGTCGGCGTCACCATCGGCGTGACGAGCGACCGGCGCAGCGACGAGCTCATCGGCACCTTCACGCGCCGCGGCGCCCAGGTGGTGCACGCCCCGACGATGCGCATCGTCCCCGTGACCGAGGACGCCGAGCTGCTGGCCGACACCCGCTCCGTGGTCGCCGACCCGCCCGAGGTCCTGCTCGCGACGACGGGCATCGGCATGCGCGCCTGGCTCGAGGCGGCCGACGCCGCGGGCCTGGCCGACGACCTGCTGGCCGCGCTGCGCGGCGCCCACGTCGTCGCCCGCGGCCCGAAGGCGCGCGGGGCGCTGCGCGCGGCGGGGCTGCCCGAGCACTGGACGGCGGCCAGCGAGCAGACCGTCGAGGCCGTCGACCACCTCGTCGCCGACGGGGTGGACGGGCGCTCGGTCCTCGTGCAGATGCACGGCGCCGCCGGGCGCGAGGAGCTGGACCCGCTGGTCGCCGCCGGCGCCCGCGTGCGCACGGTGACGCCCTACCACTGGCGTCCGCCGCGCGACCCCGTCGCGGTCGACCGGCTCGTCGACGGCGTCGTCGCGCGCTCGCTCGACGCGGTGACCTTCACGGCCGCCCCCGCGGCCGTCGCGCTGCTCGACGCGGCGGGCGCGCGCGGCCTGCGGGGGGAGGTCGTGGCCTCTCTCGCCGCCGGGGCGCCGGGGGCAGGGGGCGGAGGTGTGCTGGCCTGCGCCGTCGGCGACGTGACGGCCGCGCCGCTGCGCGCCGAGGGCGTCGAGCCGCTCGTGCCCGCGCGGTGGCGCCTCGGCGCCCTCATGCGCGAGCTGTCCCAGCACCTCGCGGACACCCCCCGGGCCCGGGCCACGACCCCGGCCGGCGTGCTCGTCGTCCGCGCCCGGACGGCGGTGCTCGACGGCCGCCCGCTCGACCTCGCCCCCGGCCCGCTGGCCGTGCTCGGACGGCTCGCGCTCGCCGGCGGCGCCGTCGTCCCCCGCGCCGAGCTCCTCGCCGTCCTGCCCGCCGCGACCGACGACCACGCCGTCGACGTGGCCGTGGGCCGTGTGCGCTCGACGCTCCCCGCCGGCGTCGTGACGACCGTCGTGAAGCGCGGCTACCGCCTCGCCAGCGCCTGACCCGTCCCCCTCTCACCAGCCCCCTCCTCGCACTTCGACGACTTCCTGTCGCACAAGGGGGCCGTCGGCAGCGAGAAGTCGTCGAAGTGCGGGATGGGGGCGGGCAGACGGGGGTCAGGGGGCCGGCACGGCGGAGCGGCGGCGCTCGTCCTGGGCGCGGAGCGCGCCGGAGAACCGTCCGGCGTCCCAGCCCTCGCGCACCGCCCGGAGGACGAGCTCCGCCTGCGTCTGCGGGGCGAGCCCGTCGACCGGCTGGTCACGGTCGAGGTTGGTGGGGAAGGCGTAGCCCTCGGCGGACATCGCGACCACGTCGCGCAGCGCCTGCTCCGCGGCCGCGTCCTGGCCGCCCTGCGCCCAGCGCCGGACCAGCACCGGGAACAGCGCCTCGGCCATGGCCGTGCGGTCGACCGTCTCCATCGCCCGGCCGAAGGCGGAGGAGACCTGCAGGAGGTTGGCCGTGCGGCGGACGTCGGTCGTCGTGTTGGTGCCCGCGCCGTGGAAGACCGCCGGGTTGAAGAAGGCGGCGTCGCCCGTCTCCAGCGGGAGCTGGACCCGGTGGGCGAGGAAGTACTCGGTGAACTCCGGACGGTGGAAGGCGACGTAGCCGGCGGGGTACTTGTGCGAGTGCGGCAGGTACAGCGTCGGGCCGGTCTCGAGCGGCATGTCGCAGTGGGCCACGGCGCCCTGGAGCGTCATGAGGGGGGAGAGCGCGTGCACGTGCGAGGGGTACGCCAGCGCCTGCTCCGAGCTCATGAAGCCCAGGTGGTAGTCGCGGTGCGCCGTCTGCGCCTGCCCGCCGGGGTTGACCACGTTCACCTGCGACGTCAGCTGGTAGCCGCGGCCGAGCCACGCCTCGCAGACGAGGGCGAGCGCGTCGGCGGCGTAGTAGTCGGCGAAGACCTCCGGGGCGCGGACCGCGAGCTTGTCGGCGGCTCCCCACACGCGGTCGTTCGCGCCGGCCCTCGCGAAGTGGTCACCCCCCGCGACGCCGGCGGCCTTCTGGTCGGCGATCATCGCGGAGAAGACCTCGGTCGCCCGGTCGACGACGTCGCGGGCGACGGCGCCGCGCAGGACGACGACCCCCGGACCCTCGGAGAGTGCCCGGGCCAGCTCCGCCTGGACGTCGCGCCGACCCTCCGGGGTGGTCACGTGCTCGGCGAGGCGGGGGCCGTAGACCAGGACGCCCTGCTCGACGGCGTCGGCGTAGGGGTGCTCGCCCAGGTCCGTCGTCACCTCGACGCTCGCACGGAAGTCCTCGAGGCGGCAGTCGGCCTCGGTGAACCACACCGGCGGGCGGACCTGCTCGGTGCTCGTGCCGGCGCTGGCGGTCGTGGTCATCGCGGTGTCCTCTCCTTCGCGGCCGGCGGTGGCCGCTGACGTCCCTGGTGCCGCCGACGCTAGGCCGGGTCCGCCCGGGCCGGTAGCCTCCGAGCCCTCGCGGACGCCTCTGCGAGCCCTCAAGAACCCCTCAGGCGCCGACGTCGGCCCGAGGGGGCCCGCACCGGCTGGAGACGGAGGACGGTGTGCCGCACACCTACCGGGTCCGGGAGATCGCCGCCCAGGCGGGTCTCTCGCCCGCCACCGTCGACCGCGTGCTGCACGCCCGGGGCGGCGTCCGCGCGAGCACCGTCCGCGAGGTGGAGCAGGCCGTCGCCGACCTGGACCGCCAGCAGGCGCAGCTGCGCATCGGCACCCGCACGTCCATGGTCGACGTCGTCGTGCAGGCGCCCGCCCGCTTCTCCGGCGGGGTGCGCGCGGCGATGGAGGCCGAGCTGCCGACCCTGCGGCCCGCCGTGGTGCGGGCCCGCTTCCACCTCCACGAGGGCGGTTCGCCGGGCGACGTCGTCGCGGCCCTGGGGCGGGTGGGTCGCGGGCGTACCGACGGCGTCGTCCTCAAGGCGCCGGACGTGCCGGAGGTGGTCGACGCCGTCGCGGCGCTCGACGCGCGCGGCGTCCCGGTCGTCACGCTCGCGACCGACCTGCCGACGAGCGCCCGCGTCGCCTACGTGGGCGCCGACAACCGGGCGGCGGGGGCCACCGCGGCCTACCTCGTGCACCAGTGGGCCGGCCGGCCCCACGGGTCCGGGCGCGCCGACCCGACGGTCGTGCTCGTCGTCCGCGGCCGCTCGTCCTCGCGCGGGGAGGACGAGCGGGAGATGGGCTTCCGCGCCACGTTGCGCGAGCTGGCCCCGGCGGCGCGCGCGCTCGAGGTGGTCGACGACGAGGAGGACGCCGGTGCCGTCCGCCGCGCCGTCGACGCCGCGCTGGCCGAGCGGCCCGACGTCGGGGCCGTCTACTCCCTGTACGCGGGCGCCGGGGGCAACGGCGCCGTCCTCGCGGCCCTCGACGCGGCCGGACGGCGGTGCCCCGTCGTCGCCCACGACCTCGACGGCGAGAACGTCGACCTCCTGCGCCGCCACCGCCTGTCCGCCGTCCTCCACCACGACCTGCGCCAGGACGTGCGCCGCGCCTGCCACGCGCTGCTGCGGGCGGACGGCCACCTCCCGGGCCCGGTGCGCTCGGGGACGTCGGCGGTCACGGTGGTGACGCCCTACAACCTCCCGCGCTCGGTGCTCGCGACGCCGTGAGCCGGCGGTCGTGCGGTGCGTCGGGAGGTCCGCGACGGTCGTCGGCTCAGCCCAGGGCCGCGGGCCTCGGCGCGAGACCGGCTGCGGCGTAGCAGGCGTCGACGAGCTCCATCGTCGCGACGGCGTCGTCGGCGTCCAGGCGCGGCGCACCCGGGACGGGCGGCGCACCACGCAGCAGCCGTGCGAGGGCGTCGAGCTGGTGGTCGTAGGACGAGCGCGTCCCGAGGTGCTCGGTGCGCTCCCCGGAGCCGTCGCGGACGACGACGCGGTCGTCCAGCTGGGGCTTGACGAACCCCGGGGCGTAGGCCTCGCCCCGGCTGCCGACGAGCCGGCACGAGAAGCGCAGCTCCTCCCCGTCCATCCGGCTGCGGACCACCCCGACGGCACCCGACGGCAGCACGAGGTCGGCCACGAGCTCGGCGTCCACGCCCGGCGAGCCGGGCCGCTCGACCGCCCGGGCGCCGGTGACGCGCGGCTCGCCCGCGTGCCGCGGGTCCTGCGCCGCCAGCTCGCGCAGCGTCCGCAGGCCGTAGCAGCCGAGGTCCATGACGGCGCCACCGCCGAGCTCGAGGGACCAGCGGGGGTCGTCCGCCGGCGGCGCGGGCATGAGCATGTCGACCTCGACGCGGACCAGGTCGCCGAGCTCGCCGCCGACCGCCAGCTCGACGAGGCGCCGGTGCACCGGGTGGTGCAGGTGGTGGAAGGCCTCGACGACGTGGACGCCCGCTGCCGCGGCGGCGTCGCGGACGACCCGGGCGTCGGCGGCGCAGGCGGCGGAGGGCTTCTCGGTGAGCACGTGCCGGCCCGCGCGGACCGCGGCGAGGTTCGCCGGGGCGTGCAGGGCGTTGGCCAGGGGGTCGTAGACGACCTCGACCTCGGGGTCGCCGAGGACGTCGGCGTACCCGTCGAGCACCCGCTCCGCGCCGAGCGCCCCGGCGGCCTCCTGCGCGCGGCCCCGGTCGCGCGCGGCGAGCGCGACGACGCGGTGCCCGGTACGTCGGGCCGGGTCGGCGAGCGCCTCCCGCGTGATGCGTGCGGCACCCAGGACGCCGATGCGCAGGGGCGCCGGGGTCCGCGGGTCGGCACCGGCCGGCGGCGGCGTGGCGGGGGAGGTGTCGGTCACGGGGTCATCGTGCCCGCAGGCCCGGCCCGCGCCGGCGTCACGGGTCACCCGAGCCGGCGTCACGGATCAGCCGGGCTCGGGGCTCCCGCCGTCGTCGCCGCGGTCGACGCGCACCTCGTCGACGCGCACCTCGTCGACGCGCACCTCGTCCACGCGCACCTCGTCGACGCGTACGGGGCGGTGCTCGGCCACGGAGAGCGCGAGGGCCTGCGCCACCCACGCGACCTCGAGGGCGTCCTCGACGGTGCAGGGGGAGGGGCGGGTGCCGGCCACGACCTCGGTGAAGGCCGCGAGCTCGGTGCGGTACGCCTGCGTGAACCGGTCCATGAAGAAGTCGTGAGGCGTCCCCGCGGGGAACGTCGTGCCCGGCTCGAGGGAGCGCAGCGGCAGGCGGTCCTCGAGCCCGACGGCGACGCTGTCGCGGGTCCCGTGCAGCTCGAGGCGGCAGTCGTAGCCGCGGGCGTTGTAGCGGGCGCTGGAGACGAGGGCCAGCGTCCCGTCGTCGAGGGTCAGGACGCTCGCGGCGGTCGCGACGTCGCCGGTCTCGGCGAAGACCGGGTCCCCGTGGGCCCGCCCGGTCGCGTAGACCTCGACGACCTCGCGACCCGTGACGAAGCGGATGGTGTCGAGGTCGTGCACGGTGCAGTCCGCGAAGATCCCGCCGGAGGTGCGCACGTAGGCGGGCGGCGGGGGAGCCGGGTCCAGCGTCGTCGACCGCACCGTGTGCAGCTCTCCCAGCTCGCCGGAGACGACCGCCGCGCGCGCCGCGGCGACCGCGACGTCGAAGCGACGGTTGTAGCCGATCTGCACCGGGACCCCGGTCTCGCGGGCGTGCCGCAGGACGGCCAGGGCGTCCCCGGCCTCGCGGGCGACGGGCTTCTCGCAGAAGACCGGCAGCCCGGCGTCGAGCGCCGCGTGCAGCAGCGCCGGGTGCGCGTCGGTCGCCGCGGCGACGACGACGCCGTCGAGGTCGGCCGCGAGCAGCGCCTCGGGCGACGCGGCGGTCTCGACGCGCCCGTCGCCGAGGCGGTCGACGGCAGCCCGGGCCGCGGCCGGGACGACGTCGGTGACGACGAGCCGGGTGACGGCCGGCAGGCCGACGAGGGTCTGCGCGTGGAAGGACCCGATGCGGCCGAGCCCGACGAGCCCGATCCGCATCAGTCCATCCCTCCCACGACGACCTGGTCCCAGTCGAGGACCGAGCCGGTGACCACACCGCTGCGGGGGGAGAGCAGGAAGACGGCCAGGTCGGCGATCTCGTCCACCTGCCCGAGCTTGCCCATGGGGAGCCGGCGGGCGGCCTCCTCGTCCCAGCCGTCCTGCGCGCCGTGGGCCGCCCGCTGGACGGCGTCCTCGCCCTCCGTGCCGGTCCACCCGATGTCGAGCCCGTTGATGCGCACGCGGTCGAAGCGGTGCGCGTGCGCGGCGTTGCGGGTGAGCCCGGCGAGCCCGGCCTTCGCCGCCACGTAGGGGGCCAGGTACGGCTGGCCGCCGTGCTCGGAGATCGAGATGACGTTGAGCACGGTGCCCGGCTCGCCCCGGCGGACCATGTCGGCGACCGCGGCCTGCATCGTGAAGAAGGGCCCGCGCAGGTTGACGGCCACGTGCGCGTCGAAGAGCTCCGGCGTCGTGCCGAGCAGCGTCCCCCGCGCGGTGAGCCCGGCGGCGTTGACGAGGCAGTCGACCCGGCCGAAGCGCTCGACGACGGCGGCCACGGAGGCACGGGCGCTCTCGACGTCGGCCACGTCGGCCCGCACGAAGTGCGCCTCCCGGCCCGGCGCCACGGCCTCGCGGAGCTCGGCGACCACCGCCTCGCCGACCTCGGCCCGCCGCCCGCTGACGACGACGTCGGCGCCCTCGCGGGCCGCGGCGCGCGCGATCCCCGCACCGACGCCCTGCGTGCCGCCGCTCACGAGCACGGCGCGTCCCTCCAGCAGTCCCACGGGTCCTCCTCGTCCGCGCGGCGAGGGCGGTGACGGACGTCGTGGCCCTCACCCGACGGGGCGGATCCTCCCGACCCGGCGCGGGCCGGGGCAAGGACGGTGCTCCTTCAGAAGTCCCTCAGAAGGTCCTCGTCGACCCGGCCCGGCCGCCGGCGGTGCCGGTCCTTGAGCGCTGGAACAGCCGGCGGGCCGGGCCGGTTGACCCCGCGGCGACCCTTCGACGGCCGCCCGCGCCACCGCCCAGCACCACGCCCAGCACCACCGCCCCGCACCACCGCCCCGCACCGGAAGGCCGGCACCGCCATGGACCCCCAGCAGCTCTTCACCCCCGTCACCCTCGGCGACCTGCCCCTGCGCAACCGCGTCGTCATGGCGCCGCTGACCCGCACCCGCGCGGGCGACGCCGGGGTGCCGAACGACCTGCTCGTGGAGCACTACGCCCAGCGCGCGAGCGCGGGCCTCATCATCACCGAGGGCACCTACCCGACGCAGGAGGGCCGGGGGTACCCCGGCCAGCCCGGCATCGTCGACGACGCCCAGGCCGCCGGCTGGCGTCGGGTCGCCGACGCCGTCCACGAGCGCGGCGGCCTCCTCGTCATGCAGGTCATGCACGCGGGCCGCGTCGCGCACCCGGCGGTCACGGGCACCGACCGCGTCGTCGCCCCCAGCGCCGTCCGGCTCTCCGGCGAGGCGCACACGCCCGAGGGCAAGCTCCCCTACGTCGAGCCGCACGCGCTGACGACCGAGGAGGTCCAGCAGGTCGTGGCCGACCACGTGGCGGCCGCCCGTCGCGCCGTCGACGCCGGGCTGGACGGCGTCGAGATCCACAGCGCCAACGGCTACCTGCTGCACGAGTTCCTCGCCCCGGACGCCAACCAGCGCACCGACGCCTACGGCGGCAGCCCGCAGGCGCGGGCCCGGCTCGGGGTCGAGATCGCCACGGCGGTCGCCGCGGAGATCGGCGCCGGCCGGGTGGGCATCCGCATCTCTCCCGCGCACGGCATCCAGGACCTGCCTGAGGCCGACGCCGACGACGTGGCCGCGACCTACGGCGCGCTCGTCGACGGTCTCGCCCCGCTGGGCCTGGCCTACCTCAGCGTGCTGCGGGCCGACCCGACGGACGCGCTCGTCGTCGACCTGCGCCGTCGCTTCGGCGGGAAGGTCGTGGCCAACAGCGGCTTCGGCTCCGCGACGACGCGCGAGGAGGCGGCCGCGCTCGTCGACGAGCAGCACGCGGACGCGGTCGCCGTCGGCCGTGCCCTCATCGCCAACCCCGACCTGGTCGAGCGCTGGCAGGCGGGCGAGGACGAGAACGCTCCCGACGCCGCGACCTTCTACGGCACCACCGCCGAGGGCTACACCGACTACCCGCGCCGCGCCGCCTGACACCGCCCGGCGTCCGCAGTGGTCGGCATCCGTGACCGTGCACGGTCACGGATGACGACCACTTCCGGTCGTCCACAGGGCCCCGGCACGGACGAGCACGGGCCGCCACGCTCGTGCGGTGCGTGAGCTCGAGCTCCCCGACGGTGTTCTCGCCCTGGCGCGCGCCCAGTCGGGCTGCGTCGCCCGGCGTCAGCTGCGCGAGCACGGCGTCGGCCCGGACGTGGTCCGCCGGCGGACCGGCAGCCGGAGGTGGCAGCGTGCCGGCCCCCGCGTCGTCGTCCTGCACACGGGACCGCTCGACCCCGGCGCCCGGCGCTGGGCCGCGCTGCTGCACGTCGGACCGGGGGCGGCCCTGGCCGCGTGGACGGCGCTCGGGGTCCACGGGCTCCAGGGGTGGCCCCGCGACGAGGTGCACGTGGCCGTCCCCCGCGGCGGGTCGCGGACCCCGCAGCTGCCGGGCCTCGTCGTCCACCTCGCGCACCGGGACGGCCGGGACGAGGTGACGTCGCGTGCGGGCCTGCCGCTGCACGGCGTCGAGAGGGCGGCGCTCGACGCGGCGTCGTGGTCGGCCGCGCCCCGGGCGGCCGGCGGGGTCCTGGCGGCGACGGTGCAGCAGCGGCTCACCACACCCGCTCGGCTGCGGACGTGCCTGCGGGCGCGAGGCCCGGTCCGGCACCGAGCCCTCCTCGCGGCGGTCGTGGAGGACCTCGCGGGCGGCTCGCAGTCCATGGCGGAGGTGGACCTCGTCCGGCTGTGCCGCCGCAGCGGTCTCCCCGTCCCCGTGCGCCAGTCCCTGCGCACCGACCTCGCCGGGCGTCGCCGCTACCTCGACGCCGAGTGGGTGCTGCCCGACGGGCGCCGCGTCCTGCTCGAGGTCGACGGCGTCGGCCACGTCGAGGTGCGCGGCTGGTACGACGACCTCCTCCGGGCCGCCGAGGTGAGCCGCGCCGGCGAGACGGTGCTCCGTCTGCCGGCCCTGGCGCTGCGGGTGGACGCCGAGCGGGTCGTGGCGCTGCTGCGCGTGCACCTGGGGTCCTCCGGCAGTGGTCGGCATCGGTGACCGTGCACGGTCACCGATGCCGACCACTGCCGGAGGACCCCAGGTGCACGCGCAGCAGCGCCACGACCCGCTCGGCGTCCACCCGCAGCGCCAGGGCCGGCAGACGGAGCACCGTCTCGCCGGCGCGGCTCACCTCGGCGGCCCGGAGGAGGTCGTCGTACCAGCCGCGCACCNCCGCGACGTCCGGGGTGGTGCGCCGGCGCCAGGCCGGCTGCGCGAGGACGGCCAGGACGACGGCCGCCCCGAGGGCGAGCGACCCGGCGCCGAGGGCCGCGGCCGGGCCGCCGAGCTCGACGACGACACCGGCGACCGCGGTGCCGGCCGCGCCGCCGGCGACCGTGGCCGTCGACAGCCAGGCCTGGCCCTCCGCCCGACGGCCGTCGGGGCTGAGGGCGTCGACGAGCGCCTGCAGGAGGATGAGGACCGGGGCGATGAGCAGGCCGGTCACCAGCAGCACGGGCAGCAGGACGGCGAGCGGGGGGCCGCCGTCCGTCCGGAGCAGGAGCGCGAGCGCGCCCAGGCCCGCGGCGAACCCGGCCAGCAGCACGGGCACCCGGCGGCGCTCGGTCGGCGAGCCCGGCAGGACGCCGTAGACGAGTCCGCCCGTGACGCTGCCGCCGGCGATCGCCGCGAAGAGCAGCCCGAGGCGCGACTCGTCCCGGAGCACCTCGCGCGCCGTCGCCACGAGGGAGGTGTCGACGAAGCCGAAGGCCACGGCCATGACGAGCCCGACGACGAGCGCGGCGGCGAGCGCGGCGCCCAGGAGGGCGCGAGGCGGTCGCGGGCCGTCCTCCCCGGACAGCGGGCCGTCCACGGGCGGCGCCGCCTCCGGAGGACGCCGCGCGGGCTCGGTGGCCGCGTAGAGCAGGCCGCCGGTGGCGTGGAGGGCGGCGGTCACGAGCAGCGGCCCGGCCGACGGCGTGCGCGGCAGCAGCAGGCCGAGCAGCAGCGGGCCCAGGACGAAGGCGGCCTCGACGGCCGAGGCGTCGAGGGCGTACCCCGTCCGCCAGCGCTCGCGGGGGAGGACGGCGCGCCACGTGACGCGCATCGCCGCGCTGAAGGGAGGCGCGGTGGCCCCGGCGGCCAGGGCCAGCGCGAGGACGGGTGCGAGCCCGGCCCCGGAGGCCGCCACGAGCGCGAGGGCCGCCAGCAGCGCGGCGCTCGTCGCGACGGCCGGGGCGACGACGCGCGCCTGGCCGACCCGGTCGATGGCACGGCCCCAGACCGGGGACCCGCCGCCCACGCCCACCGCGTACACGCCGGCGACGAGGCCGGCGAGGGCGTACGAGCCCGTGCTCTCCTGCAGCAGCAGGACGACGCCCAGCGGGGCCATGGAGACGGGGAGCCGGGCGAGCACCGCGGCGGCGAAGGGACGGGCCACGCGGCCGTCGCGCAGCACCTCGACGTAGGCGCCGCCGCTGCCGGGGGCGCTCGTCACCCGCAGACCCTACGGCGCCGGCCGTCGCGGCCCTCGTGGGCGTCCCGGCGGCCGGTGCCCCGGGCGTCGGTGCCGTGACCCGGCCGCGGGCACGTCGTCCCGCCGCGGGTGCGGACCTCGGACCAGTCCGACCGTGCGCCCGCTCCGAACGGGGGTGCACGGCCACGGCGGCGGTGGGACGAGGAGGCAGCGTGGACACGACGTCGCCCGCAGGCGTGGGACGCGTCCTCCCGGAGCCGGTGCGCCGGCACCTCGTCGTCCGGTGCCGCTCCGCCGGCCTGTCGGCGGCGCGCGACCTGGTGGGTCGCTGCTGCCGGCTCGCGGGGCTCCGCGACGAGGCGGAGCAGGTCGCCGTCCTGCTCGCCAGCGAGGTCGTCACCAACGCGGTCGTCCACGCGGAGACCGACGCCCGGCTGTCGGTGCTGCTGGCCGACCACCGTGTCCGGGTGGAGGTGGCGGACGGGAGCCCACGGCGCCCCCTCGTCCGGGCCTGGACCGACGACGGCGGCACGGGCCGCGGGATGGCCCTGGTCGAGGCGCTCGCCAGCCGCTGGGGGGTGGACCCCTCGCCGTCGGGGAAGATCGTCTGGTTCGACGTCGTCGACCCCGCGCCCTGCCCGACCGCGGGCCGCGGCTCCGTCACCCCCCGGTGACCGGGGCCGACGTCGGCCGCGGTCGGCGGAGGGCGGTGCCGCGGACCAGGGCTGCCTAGGTCCGGGCTGCGCGGCTCAGGGCCGCACGGCTCAGAGCTTCATGAGCCGCCTGTTGTTGGCGACGCGCACGAGACCCTGGGAGAAGCGCACGGTGACCTGGGCGTCGCCCTCGGTCGAGACGACGCGGCCGAGGCCGTGGACGTCGTGGTTGACGCGGTCGTCCACGTCGTAGTGCTCCACCGGCGGGGCGACCCGCTCCGCGAAGGGGCTCGTCTTGAGGTGGCGGCGGGGTGCGGAGGTTGCCATGCACCCAGTGTCACCCCGGCGGGCGCTGCTGGGAACCACCTGACCGGGTCCGGCGCTCAGCGTGACCGGGTCGGTCCTGGCCGACCCGGTGGTGACGCCGTGGTGGGCCGGTGGGGTGGACCCGGTGGGTGGACCCGGTGGTGCACCCCGGCGCCGGACCTGTCCTCCCGGCCGCTCCGGTGGCAGCATCACCGGCGTGAGCGACGGCGCGCCACCCCCGCCGGCCCCGGCCGGGAGGCCGCTGCGCGTGGCGGTGGTCGGCTCCGGGCCGGCCGGGGTGCACACGGCCGGGACGCTCGTCGCGGCGGGCCTGCCCGACGGGGTCCGGGTGGACGTCCTGGAGCGGCTGCCCGTCCCGTTCGGCCTCGTGCGCTACGGCGTGTCGCCCGACCACCCGGACATGAAGGCGGTCACGTCGACGCTCGCGGACGTCCTCGACCACCCGGACGTCCGGCTCGTCGCCGGCGTGGACATGGGCCGGGACGTCACGCTGGACGAGCTGCGCGCCGCCTACGACGCCGTCGTGCTCGCGACCGGTGCCAGCACCGACGCCCCCCTGGAGCTGCCCGGCGTCGACCTGCCCGGCTGCTGGGGCGCGAGCGAGCTCGTGGCCTGGTACCAGGGCCACCCCGAGGCCCCGCGGACGTGGGACCTCTCGGCCCGCGAGGTGGCGGTGCTGGGCGTGGGCAACGTGGCCCTCGACGTCGCCCGCGTCCTCGCCCGGCCCGCCCGGGACCTGCTGGCGACCGAGGTCCCGGCCGCGGTGCACGAGGGGCTGGCCGGCTCCGCCCTCACCGACGTCCACGTCGTCGGCCGGCGCGGACCGGAGCACGCCCGCTTCTCGCCCCTGGAGCTGCGCGAGCTGGGCGCGGTGCCGGACGTCGACGTCGTCGTCGACCCGGCGGACCTCGTCCTCACGCCCGAGGGCGTCGAGCACCTCGCCGGCGACCGCCGTGCCCGGCAGGTGGTCGAGGCGCTGCAGGGCTTCGCCGAGCGCGGGACCACGGGCGCCCCGCGGCGGGTGCACCTGCGGTTCTCCCGTGTCCCCGTCGAGGTGCTCGGCCGCACCGAGGGGCGCGTGACGGGTCTGCGCACGCACCGCGCGCACGCCGGGGCGGCGGGGGTGGTCGAGGACCTCGCCGTCCAGGCGGTGTACCGCGCCGTCGGATACCGCAGCAGGCCGCTGGCCGGAGCGCCCTTCGACGCCGGCCGCGGCGTCGTCCCGAACGAGGCGGGACGGGTGCTCGGCGCGGACGGCGAGCCGCTGCCCGGGCTCTACGTCGTCGGCTGGGCGGGCACCGGGCCCGTGGGCCTCGTCGGGCACACGCGGAAGGCGGCCCGCGCGACCGTCGCGAGCCTGCTGGAGGACGTCGCCCGGGAACCCGCCGCCGCCGCGTCCGCGGCCGACCCCCTGGACCTCGTCGACCGGCTGCGGGCGGGCGGCCTGCACGTCGTCGACCTCGACGGCTGGCGCGCCATCGACGCCGCCGAGGTCGCCGCCGGCGCCGCGGTGGGCCGACCGCGGGTCAAGCTCGTCGAGGTCCAGGAGCTCCTGGCCGCCGCGCGCCGCGAGGGCCGCGCCTGAGCCCCGCCCGAGCCGACCGCCCGAGCCGACCGCCCGAGCAGACCGCCCGAGCAGGCCGCCCAGGGCACGTCGGCGCCGGGGCGCCCGTGCGCCACCCCGGCCCCCGTGGGCAGGATGGCGGGGCAGCGGGGCACACCGTCCGGACGGGTCGCGGGAGGTCGTCGTGAGGGTCGCGGTCGTCGGGGGCACGGGGCGCGTGGGGCGCCCGCTGGTCGAGGTGCTGCGCCGGGCGGGGCACGACCCCGTCGCCGTGGCGCGCTCGACGGGTGCGGACGTCGTCACGGGCCGGGGGCTGGACGGCGCGCTCGCCGGCTGCGCGTCCGTCGTCGACGTCAGCGGGCCGTCGTGGCTGTCGGCCCGCGCACCCCGCGACCTCGAGCGGTTCTTCGCGGCCGGCACCGACCGCGTCGCCGCGGCGGCGCGCCGGGCGGGGGTCGAGCACCACGTCGTCCTCTCGGTGGTCGGGCTCGACCGCATCGCCGGTCCGCCGCTGTTCGCCGGGAAGCGGGCGCAGGAGGAGCGCGTCCGCCGCGGGGCCGTGCGCACCACGGTCGTGCGGGCGACCCCGGCGCACGAGGTCGGGGCCGACACCGCCGCGCTGACCCGGGACGGCGCCTCGGCGCGCGTGCCCCCGCTGCTGCTGCAGCCGCTCGCGGCGGCCGACCTCGCTGCGCTGCTGGCGCGCGTCGCGGTGGGTCCGCCGCGCGGGCTGGTCGAGGTGGCGGGCCCGCGCACCGAGGACCTCGTCGACATGGCCCGCCGCACGCTCGCCGCGCGGCGCGAGCCGCTGGACCTGCACGCCAGCTGGCGGGGCACCCCCTTCGGCGCCGACGCCGCCGGCGAGGTGCTGCTGCCCGGGCCGCGGGCGCAGCTGCTCGAGACCACCTTCGACAGCTGGCTGCTCGACACCTGGGTGCCGGGCTAGGGCGGAACACCGCCGCGCGGGTGGGCGCTGCCCCGTCGTGACCGTCTACGCGCTGCACGAGAACCCCGAGTGGTGGCCGCCCTTCGCCGCGGCGTTCGACGCCGAGGGCGTCGACGTCGAGCAGTGGCTGCTCACGGGCGACGGCGAGCTCGACCTCGGCGCCGAGCCGCCCGTGGGCGTCTTCTGGTCGCGGATGAGCGCCTCCGCGCACACCCGCGGCCACGTGCTCGCGAAGGAGCAGACGCGCGCCGTGCTGTCCTGGCTCGAGGGGTGGGGGCGGACCGTCGTCAACGGCCGGGGCGTCCTGGAGCTCGAGATGAGCAAGGTCGCCCAGCACGCGGCCCTGCGCGCCGCCGGCGTGGACGTCCCGCGCACCAGCGCCGTCCTCGGCCGCGACCGCCTCGTGCCCGCCGCGGAGCGCTTCGCCGCCGAGGGCGGGGGCGCACCGTTCGTCACCAAGCACGACCAGGGCGGCAAGGGCCTCGGCGTCCGGCGGTTCGAGGACCCGCAGGAGCTGCGCGCGGCGCTGGACGCCGGCGAGCTGGAGCCGCCCGCGAACGGTGTCTGGCTGCTCCAGGAGCTCCTGGTCGCCGCCGAGCCGGCGGTCACGCGCACCGAGATCGTCGCCGGGGAGCACGTGTACTCGGTGCGCGTCTCGACGGCGCAGGGCTTCGAGCTGTGCCCGGCCGACGCGTGCGCGCTGCCGGGGCAGGAGCCGCTCTTCGCCCTCCGCGAGGGCTACGAGCCGCCCCTCCTGGACGCCTACCGGCGCTTCCTGGACGCCACCGGGACGGCGGTCGCGGGCATCGAGTCGATCGAGACCGTCGACGGGCGCGTCGTCACCTACGACGTCAACACGAACACGAACTACAACGCCGAGGTGGAGGCCGTCGCCCCCCGCTCCGGGCCGCGGGCGATCGCCCGCCACCTCGGGCGGCTCGACGCGTTCCGGGGCTGACGCCGGGATCCGAGGAGGGGACGGCCCTCGCGGGTCCGACGGCGGCGGGACCGGATCCGGGCCGGTGCCGTCCGTCCCCCCTCAGGGCCGGAGCACGAGGCGGACCGGGCTCCCCTCCTTGCTGCCGAGCCGGTCGAGCGCGGTCTGCGCGTCGGCCAGCGGCAGGACGTCGCTCACGGACGCCGAGAAGTCGAGGCGCCCACGGGCGGCGAGGGCCACGAGCTCGGTGACGTGCTGCGGCTCGGAGCCGTAGTGGCCGAGGACCTGCTGGCGCAGGTAGCTGAAGCGCGTGCCGTCGCGGACGGTCAGCGGCGCGTCGGCGAGCCCGACCAGGACGAGGCGCCCGCGGTAGGACAGCGTCGCCAGCGCCTGCTCCCGCACGGCGGGGACCCCCGCGAAGTCGAAGGCCACGGCGAGGCCGGCGCCCCGGGTCTCCCGGCCGACGACGTCGCCGAAGGCCTCGTCGGAGGGGTCGAGCGCCACGTCGGCGCCGAGGGCGAGGGCGCGCTCGCGGGCGACGGCGACGGGGTCGACCGCGACGATCGGCGCCGCCCCGGCCATCCGCAGCAGCTGCACGGCGTGGGCGCCGAGGCCGCCGACGCCCCAGACCCCCACCGCCTGGGCCGGGCGGACCCCCGCCGTCGCGGAGATCGCCGCCCACGGGGTCGAGACGGCGTCCGGGATGATCGCCGCCTGCTCGAAGGGCAGGTCGTCGGGGATCGGGACGAGGGTGGACGCCGTCGCCAGGGCGAGCTCGGCCCAGCCGCCGTCGTAGTCGACGCCCCGGGTGTGGACCGCGCCGCCGCGCTCCTCGCCGGCCTGCAGGAGGACGCGCTGCCCGGGCTCCCAGCCGGTGACCCCCTCGCCGAGGGACTCGACCTCGCCCGCGACCTCGTGCCCCAGCGTGACGACGTCGCCCGGCAGGTGCAGCGGCGTGAGGCTCCCCTCGACGAGGTGGAGGTCGGACAGGCACACCCCCGCGGCGCGCACCCGCACCCGGACCTCGCCGGGGCCCGGCTGCGGCTCGGGGACCTCCTCCACCGAGAAGCTGCGGCTGCTGACGTCCAGTCGACCGGCGAGCACGCCGACCACCTCCTCGCGGGCCGGACCCCGCCTCGTCCACCGGCCACCCGTGCGGGCGCGAGCTGCACGGTCGCACCGGGGGCGACGGGTCGCAGGTCGACGCCGGGTCAGGGGGCCGCCGGCGACAGCCGTCCCGAGGTGCCGCGCCCGCCCGGGCGACCACCGCTCAGGGCCCGCGAGGACCTGCCGATGCACCGGGGAGCGCCCGGCCGCCGCCGGGTCCACCTGCGCCGCCGACCCCGGGAGCCCTCGTGCCGCACCGCCTCGTCACCCGCAGCGACTTCGACGGCCTGGTCTGCGCGGTGCTGCTCCGCCAGGTCGGCCTCGTCGACGAGATCACGTTCGTCCACCCCAAGGACGTGCAGGACGGCGTCGTGGAGATCACCGGGCGCGACGTCCTGACGAACCTGCCGTACGACCCGCGCGCGCACCTGGTCTTCGACCACCACTCCTCCGAGACGCTGCGGCTGGACCTCCGGGGCGCGCCGGCGGGGCGGCCGAACCACGTCATCGACGCCGACGCCCCGTCGGCCGCCCGCGTCGTCTACGAGCACCTCGGCGGCGCCGAGCGCTTCCCGCACGTCTCCGCCGAGCTCATGGACGCCGTCGACCGCGCCGACTCCGCCGCCTACGGCATCGAGGAGGTGCTCGACCCGCAGGGGTGGACGCTGCTCAACGTGCTCATGGACAGCCGTACCGGGCTCGGCCGCTTCCGGGACTTCCGCGTCTCCAACTACCAGCTGATGATGCAGCTCGTCGACGCCTGCATCGAGCACCAGGACGCCGAGGAGATCCTCGCGCTGCCCGACGTCGCCGAGCGGGTCCGGCTCTACCGCGCGCAGCACGAGCTGTTCGTCGCCCAGCTGCGCCGCTGCTCGCGCGTCGTGGGCGACGTCGTCGTCGTGGACCTGCGCGAGGAGGAGGTGATCCACGCCGGCAACCGCTTCGTCGTCTACGCCCTGCACCCCCAGGCCCGGGTCTCCGTCCACGTGATGTGGGGCCGGGAGCGGCTGAACACCGTCCTCGCGGTGGGGAAGTCGATCGTCGACCGCACCTCGCCCGTCGACGTCGGCGCGGTCTGCCTCGCCCACGGCGGTGGCGGCCACCACGCCGCCGGCACCTGCCAGGTGCCGCACGCCGACGCCGAGCACGTCCTCGCCGAGGTCGTCGACGCCGTGCGCGGCGACCGCGCGCCCGTGCCCGCCTGAGGTCGCTGCGGCGGCGGGACCCCGTGGTCCCCCGCCGGTCCCCTCGGCCGGTCCTCGCCGCTGGGCGAGGATCGGGGGATGAGCGCGTCCCCGCCGTCCACGCCGTCCGTCCCCGCCCGCCCGCACGTCGTCACGCCGCCGGACGGTGCCGGTCCCGGGCCGGGGCCGGCGCCCTGGTGGACGAGCGCGGTCGTCTACCAGGTGTACCCGCGGTCCTTCGCCGACTCCGACGGCGACGGGGTCGGGGACCTGCGGGGCATCACCTCACGGCTGGACCACCTCGCCGACCTCGGCGTCGACGTCGTCTGGCTGTCGCCCGTCTACGCCTCGCCGCAGGACGACAACGGCTACGACATCAGCGACTACCGGGCGGTGGACCCGACGTTCGGCACCCTGGAGGACCTCGACGAGCTGACCGCGGCCCTGCACGCCCGGGGGATGCGGCTCGTCATGGACCTCGTCGTCAACCACACGAGCGACGAGCACGCGTGGTTCGTCGACGCGAAGGGCTCGCCGACGAACGAGAAGCGCGACTGGTACTGGTGGCGGGGCCCCCGCGAGGGCATGGCGGCCGGGGCGCCGGGCGCCGAGCCGACCAACTGGCGCTCGCACTTCTCCGGCCCGGCCTGGACGCTCGACGAGGCGAGCGGCGAGTACTACCTGCACCTCTTCTCGCCGAAGCAGCCGGACCTCAACTGGGAGAACCCGGAGGTCCGCGCCGCGGTGCACGCGATGATGCGGTGGTGGCTCGACCGCGGGGTCGACGGCTTCCGCATGGACGTCATCAACATGATCAGCAAGGACGTCGCCGCCGACGGGTCGCTGGCCGACGGACGCGACGCGGACGGCGCGACCGGGCTGGCCGGCGCGGGGGAGCAGTACCTCTGCGGGCCGCGCGTGCACGAGTACCTGGCGGAGATGCACGCCGCCGTCCTCGCCGACCGGCCCGAGAAGCTGCTGACCGTGGGGGAGATGCCCGGCGTGACGGTGGCGGACGCCCGGGCGTTCACCGACCCGGGGCGCACCGAGGTCGACATGGTCTTCCAGTTCGAGCACGTGGACCTCGACCACGACGGCAGCAAGTGGCTGCCGCGCCCGTTCGACCTGCGGGCGCTCAAGGCCTCGTTCGGCCGCTGGCAGGCGGGCCTGGCCGACCGCGGCTGGAACAGCCTGTACTGGAACAACCACGACCAGCCGCGGATCGTCTCGCGCTGGGGGGACGACGCGCCCGAGCACCGGGCGGCGTCCGCGCGCTGCCTGGCCACGCTGCTGCACCTGCACCGGGGGACGCCGTACGTCTACCAGGGCGAGGAGATCGGGATGGCGAACTTCCCGTGGAGCTCGGCGGAGCAGCTGCGGGACATCGAGAGCACGAACCACCTCCGGGAGGAGGTGGCGCAGGGCGCCGACCCCGAGGACGTGCTGCGCCGGGTCGCCGTCTCCAGCCGCGACAACGCCCGGACCCCGGTGCAGTGGGACGCCTCGCCCGGGGCCGGGTTCACGACGGGCGAGCCCTGGATCGCCGTCAACCCCGACCACGAGCGGTGGAACGTCGCCGCGCAGGCGGGCGACCCGGGCTCCGTCCTCGCCCACCACCGGCGCCTGGTGGCGCTCCGGCACGACTGGCCCGTCGTGGCGCTGGGGGACTTCACCATGCTGCTGCCCGACCACGAGCAGGTGTACGCCTTCACGCGGCGGCTCGAGGGCGCCGGCGCGGACGGGGAGCGTCGCGTCGACGAGCTGGTCGTGGTCGCCAACGTGGGCGGCTCGGCGGTCGACCTCGCCGACCTCCTGCCGGAGGCCGTGGGCGCCGAGCTCGTCCTGGGCAGCCCGGGGTCCGACCGGGACGACGTCGACGCCGGCGACCCGGTGCTGCGGCCCTGGGAGGCGCGGGTCCTGCGGACGGGGTGAGGGTCGGCCGCGTGGCCCGGCGCGCGTCCGACGGGGATGTGCGGGTCCCGCTGCACGCGCCCCGGCGCCCGGGTGACACTGGGGAGGGCACCGCGCCCGGCGTCGCCGTCGACGCCGGGGACGCACGAGGTCGGCGGGGCCCACGAGGAGGTGCGCTGAGGTGGTCGAGCCGTCGGGCGGGTCGGCCGGTGGACCCGGTGACGGCCCGTGGGGCGCCCGTCGTGGCGAGGCGTCGGACGCCGGCGAGCTGCTGGACGGCGTCCCCGACCCCTGGGGCGTGCCCTCGGTCGTCCACCTGCGCGCCCGTCGCACGAGCGTCCTGGTCGCCGCGCAGGGCCCCGGGCTGCCGCGGGTCCTGCACTGGGGCGGCGACCTCGGCGAGCTCTCCGTCGACGAGACCGACGCCCTGGCCGCCGCCCTCGCCGCAGCGGGCCCGGACGACGCCGGGGCGGGCGCACCGCTGCTGCCGCCGTCGTCGGACGCCGGCCTCACCGGGCTGGTCCTGCGGGCCCCCGCGGGCGTCGCGGCACCGCGGCCCGTGCTCGCGCGGACCCGGGCGGCGCTGGCGGTGACGGCCGTCGGGCACCAGCGCCTGTCCGTGCGCGCCGCGGACGCCGGGCTCGGCGTCGTCGTCGACCTCGTGGTGGAGCTGGACCCCGCGGGTGTCCTGCGGCTGCGCGCGTCGGCGGGTGTCGAGCCGGGGGGCTCCGTCCTCGTCGGCGGTCTCCACCTCGTGCTCCCCGTCCCCTCCGTCGGTCGCCAGGTCCTCGTCGACGTCGGGGGCAGGCTCCGCCCGGCCGCCACGCGTCGCCCTCCCGCGGCGGGGCCGGACCGCGACGTCCGGCCCAGCGAGGTGCTCGGGGCCGCCGTCGTCTCGACGGCCGGCAGCACCAGCGAGGAGCTGTGGGCGCTGGCCGCGACGACGGTGTCCCGCCGCTCCGAGGCCCGGCGTGCCGGCGACCCGCTCGTGGCCGCCCGCCGGGTGACCGGCGGGGGGCTCGTGCTCACCGGGGGCGAGGACGTCCCCGGCACCCGCGGCGAGACCGACTGGACGACACCCCTGCTCGTCGCGGCGCACGGCCGCACGTGGGCCGACGTGCGGGCGCGCCTGTCCGCCGCCGGGCGCCCGGTGGTCGGCTGAGTCGTCGGCCGGGTCGTCGGCCGGGTCGTCGGCCGGGTCGTCGGCCGGGTCGTCGGCCGGGTCGTCGGCCGGGTCGTCGGCCGGGTCGTCGGCCGGGTCGTCGGCCGGGTCGTCGGCCGGGTCGTCGGCCGGGGCGGCCCGTGCGGGGCGCGGCGGCTCGACCTGGCGGGGTGGTGGGGCCCTGCCTACCGTGGCGGCATGGACGTCGGAGCGCTGCTGCAGGAGGTGCTCGGGCGCGCCCGGGCCCTGGCCCCCTCGGTCGTCGAGGGTCTGGCCGCCGAGGAGCTCGCGCGCCCGCCGCAGGCCGGGGCCAACACGATCGCCTGGCTCGTCTGGCACCAGGCGCGCGTCATGGACGACCACCTGGCCGACGCCGCGGGGCGCGAGCAGGTGTGGACCGCCGAGCAGGACGGGGACAGCTGGGCCCGGCGCCTGGGGCTGGACCTGCCCGCGGAGGACACGGGCTACGGCCACTCGCCCGCGGAGGTGCTGCGCGTGCGCGCGTCGGCGGACCTGCTCGCGGGCTACGCGGACGCCGTCGGGGCGCGGGCCGACGAGGTGGTCCGGGACCTGCGCCCCGCCGACCTCGACCGCGTCGTCGACGAGGCCTGGGACCCGCCGGTGACGTACGGGGTGCGGCTGGCGAGCGTCGCCGCGGACTGCCTGCAGCACCTCGGGCAGGCGGCGTACGTGCGGGGCCTGCTCGGGCGGTGAGCCCGGGCCCGGGCGGCGCCCTCACCCGGGGGAGCGCCGCCGCTGGTCGGCCGGCACGGGCAGGCGCCAGCGCAGGCCGAGCGTCGCAAGGCGCAGGACGACGACGAGGGCCACCCCCGCCGTCGCCGCCAGCAGCCCGTAGACCTCGAGCTCCCACGCGACGGCGACGCCGACCGCCCCGGCCAGTGCGGCGACGGCGTAGAACTGGCCGTCGGACAGCACGAGGGGGACCTCCCGCAGCAGCACGTCGCGGATCACCCCGCCGCCCACGCCGGTGAGGACGCCCAGCAGGCACGCCTGGGGCGCCGCCAGGCCGGCGGCGAGCGCCGTCGCGGTGCCGGACACGGAGAAGAAGCCGAGGCCGAAGGCGTCGGCGACGCGGACCGAGCGCCGCAGCCGGGACAGCCGGGGGTGCAGCCACCACGCGAGCGCCGCGGCGGCGGTCGGGACGGCGAGGTAGCGCCAGTCCCGCAGCGCCAGCGGCGGTTCCGTGCCGAGGATCACGTCGCGGACGAGGCCCCCGCCGATCGAGGAGACCATCGCCACGACGACGAGCCCGATGACGTCGAACCGGGCGCGGACCGCCGCCAGCGCCCCGGCGAGGGCGAAGACGAAGACGCCGGAGAGGTCCAGGACGAGCGAGAGCACCGTGGCGTCCACCCGGCGGAGGCTAGGGGCCCCCGGGGACGGGCCGGGGCGCCGCCGCTGCGGCGGTCCGCCGGTCGTGGCACTGTCACGGCATGCGCGCCCGCCTCCTCGCCCGTCCCGCCGCCCTGCTCGTCCCGATGGTCGTCCTCGCCGCCGGCTGCAGCGCCTCGGACGACACCGGCACCGAGACCCAGGCGTCCATCGAGGCGCAGGCGCCCACCCAGTACGAGGTGGTCTCCGAGGAGGAGACCGACGACGGCGACGACATCACCGTCACCGTCGAGATGACCCCGCAGGAGATGGGGGTGCAGGCGCTCGTCGCCGAGCTCCAGGAGACGCGCACGGACGACGGCGTGTACCGGCTGACGGTGCTGTGCGTGAACGACGACGCCGAGCTGGCCACCGCGACCTGGGCCCAGGGGGACGCCGCGCTGGAGGAGACCGGGCTCGCGGAGGGCGACATCGACACCGACGTCAACACCGACGCGAGCTGCGAGGTCTGAGCCGTCCGACGCCCGACCGGTCCTGCCGCCGACCGCCCGTCGTCCCCGAACGCCCGCTTCTCCTGACCGTCCTCTGCTCCTGACCACCCGACCCACCCACCTCACCGTCGAGGAGGACGCCGTGCCCGAGGCCGTCGTCGTGTCGCTCGCCCGCTCGCCCATCGGCCGCGCCGGGAAGGGGGCGCTCGCCGGCGTGCGCGCCGACGACCTCACGGCGCAGGTCGTCCGGTCGGCCCTGGAGCAGGTGCCCGAGCTCGACCCGGCCTCGGTCGACGACCTCCTGCTCGGCTGCGGGATGCCCGGAGGGGAGCAGGGCTTCAACATGGCGCGCGTCGTGGCCGTGCTGCTGGGGCTGGACGGCGTCCCGGGTGCGACCATCACGCGGTACTGCAGCTCGAGCCTGCAGACCACCCGGATGGCGATGCACGCGATCCGGGCCGGCGAGGCCGACGTCGTCGTCTCCGCGGGCGTCGAGGTCGTCAGCCGCTTCGGGGCCGGCTCGTCCGACGCGCCGCCGGCGGACGCCCCCGCCGCGACCGCGAGCGGGACCAACCCCTGGACCAACCCCCGCTTCGACGAGGCCCGCGCCCGCACGGCGGGGCGTGCCCGCGGCGGCGCCCCGGCGTGGCGCGACCCGCGCGGCGACGGCCTCCTGCCGGACGCGTACGTCGCGATGGGCCAGACGGCCGAGGACGTGGCCGCGGCCTGCGGCGTCACCCGGGAGGAGCAGGACGCCTACGCGCTGCGGTCCCAGCAGCGCGCGGCCGCCGCCGTGGAGTCGGGCTTCTGGGCGCGGGACATCACGCCCGTCGTCCTGCCCGACGGCTCGGTGATGGACGCCGACGAGTCCCCGCGGCCGGGCACGACGGCCGAGGCGCTCGCCGGCCTCCAGCCCGTCTTCCGGCCCGACGGCACCGTGACGGCCGGTAACGCCTGCCCGCTCAACGACGGTGCCGCGGCGCTCGTCGTCATGAGCGACGTCCGCGCCCGCGAGCTCGGCATCACGCCGCTGGCGCGCGTCGTCTCCACGGCGGTGACGGGGATCTCGCCCGAGGTCATGGGCCTCGGACCCGTCGAGGCGAGCCGCCGGGCGCTCGCGCTGGCGGGCCTGTCGGTCGGCGACGTCGACCTCGTCGAGCTCAACGAGGCCTTCGCGGCGCAGGTGGTCGCCTCGGCCCGGCAGCTCGGCCTGGACGAGGACCGCCTCAACGTCCACGGCGGCGCCATCGCCGTCGGTCACCCCTTCGGGATGACGGGCGCCCGCATCACCTCGACGCTGCTGCACGGCCTGCAGGAGCGGGACGCCACGATCGGTCTCGAGACGATGTGCGTCGGCGGCGGCCAGGGGATGGCGATGGTGCTGGAGCGCCTCTCGTAGGCCGGCGACGACAGCCGGTCGCGACGCCCGGCCACGACGACCGGCCGTGTCGACGGACCGCATCGCGGGCCAGCGCCCCGCCGGCGTCCCCCACCTGGTGTGATGCCGTCCCGTGAGCGCCTTCGACGACGTCCTTGCCGGCAACGCCGAGCACGAGCGGACCTTCACGGACACGGGGATGGCCGGGCGTGCAGCGCGCGGTCTCGGCCTGGTCATGTGCATGGACTCGCGGATCTCGCCCCTCGACATGCTCGGGCTCCGGCCCGGGGACGCCAAGATCCTGCGGAACGCCGGGGCACGGGTGACCGACGACGTGCTGCGGACGCTCGTGCTGGCCGTCCACCTCCTCGGCGTCGAGAGGGTGCTCGTCGTCGCGCACACCGACTGCCGGATGACGAAGGCCACCGACGAGCAGGTCCACGCGACCATCTCCGAGGCCGCCGGGATCGACACCCGCAGCCTGGAGTTCCGCACCATCCCCGACCAGCGGGCCACGTTGGAGCACGACGTCCAGCGCGTCCGGAGCTCGCCGTACCTGCCCGCGGGGCTGCCCGTGGCCGGCGCCGTGTACGACGTGCGCTCAGGGCACCTGGAGGTCGTCGTCCCCGAGGCGTGAGCGCGCCCGCCCGGGTGCACCCGGGCGGGTCGCGACGGACGCGGTCGAGCACGGGTCCTGGGTACGGGCAGCGCAGCGGGGCGGTCGTGGGGTAGACCTGCCCCGTGGCGATCGTCGTGGGCACCCCGTCCGAGCTGCTGGCGCGCGCCGGCGAGGACCTCGGGGCGAGCCGCTGGCTCGAGGTCCCGCAGGCGGACGTCGACGCCTTCGCCCGGGCCACGCACGACGAGCAGTGGATCCACGTGGACGCCGAGCGCGCGGCGGCCGGGCCCTTCGGGACGACGATCGTCCACGGCTACATGAGCCTGTCCCTCGTCGTCCCCCTCAGCCACGACCTCCTGCGCGTCGAGCGCTCCTCGATGGTCCTCAACTACGGGCTCGACCGGGTGCGGTTCCCCGCCCCGCTGCCCGTCGGCTCGCGGGTGCGGCTGACGGGGTCGCTCGCCTCCGCGACCGAGGTCGCCGGCGGCGTCCAGGTCGTCCTGTCCCTGCTCCTCGAGCGCGAGGGCGGTGACCGCCCCGTGCTCGCCGCGGACGTGGTCTTCCGCCACCTGGACTGAGCAGCGGCGGTCGGCGTGCCGCGGCAGAGCGGTCGGGGCCGACCCGCGCCCCGTCGGGGCACGGGCCCGACGGGGGACGGGGGCGACGGCGCCGCCTGGGACCTCCTCGAGGTGGCCACCGCGCTGGTGGGGGCGTCGACCCACGCGGAGGTCGTCCGACGCGTCCTCGGCGCGGGGCTCCCGCTGACCGGGGCCACCGGCGGCGCCGTGCTCCTGCGCGAGCCCGACCGTGCGCCCGCCGACGCGCCCGCGGACGGGCGGGCGGTTGGGCCTGCGGACGGGCAGAGGGGCGGCGCCTCCCGCGGACCCGGGCTCCGTCGGTGGGTCGGGGAGGGCGCCGGTGAGCTCCTCGACGTCGGGGACGGGTGCGCCGGCGCACGGGCCGCGGCGACGGGCCGTGCGGTGGCGGCCGTCGAGCCGGGGGACGTCGACCGCCTCGCCCCCGGCGTCCGCGCGGCGGCGGTGGCCGCGCTCCCGCTGCGCTCGGGCGGCGAGGTGGTCGGTGCGCTCGAGGCGCGGTGGGACGCGGCGCCGGACGGCCGCGCAGCCGTGCTGCTGGAGGCGCTCGCCGCCGTCGCGGCGCAGGCCGTGGCGCGCGTCGACGCCGACCGTGCCCGCACGCGCGCCCTCGCCGCGGCGCAGGGGGCCGGCGACCGGCTCGCCGTCCTCTCCGAGGTGGGGCGGCTGCTCGCCGCGGTGCCCGGCAGCGCCCCCGGCACGGGCACGTCGCCCCGGGCGGGCGCCGGGGCGGGCGAGGAGGAGGTGCCCGAGCGCGCCGCCGTCGACCGGTCCGTGGGGGCGCTGGCGCGGCTCGTCGTGCCCGCGCTCGCCGACTGGTGCGTCGTCACCGTCGTCGACGACGCCGGACGCTGGCGCGACAGCGGCGCGGCGCACCGTGAGCCCGGGCGCACGCCCGAGGTGGACGGCTTCGCCCGCGCGCTCGTCGCCATGCCGTCGATGGGCTCGGCGCTGGCCGGCGAGCTGCGGTACCGCCGCACCGTCGTCGTCCCGCGCATCTCCGAGGCCGAGCTCGCCGCCGCGCTGCCCGAGCCCGGGGCGGCGGCGGCCTTCCGCGCGCTCGACCCGTGCGGGGTGCTCGTCCTGCCCCTCGGCGTGCGCGACCGGGTCGTCGGCTCCCTGCTGCTGGTGACCGAGACCGCACGGGGCCCGCACACGGGCGCCGAGGTCGAGGCCGCCGAGGAGGTCGCCCGGCGCGCCGGCGCGGCGCTCGACTCCGCCGCGCTCTTCCGCGCGCAGAAGCGCCTCGCCGAGGGCCTGCAGCGCTCCATGCTGACGCCGCCGGCCCGGCTGCCGGGGCTCGACGTCGCCGTCCGCTACGAACCCGCCTCGCGCCGGGCCGAGGTCGGTGGCGACTGGTACGACGTCCTCGTCCAGCCGAGCGGCTCGCCCGTCGTCGTCATCGGGGACGTCATGGGCCACGACGTCGAGGCCGCCGCGGGCATGGGGCAGCTGCGCAGCCTGCTGCGCGGCATCGCCTACACGACCGACGAGCCGCCCGAGGAGGTCCTCGCCCGCACCGACGCCGCCATGGCCGGGCTCGGGCTCGCGACGACGGCGACGGCCCTCGTCGGGCGGCTCGACGACCTCGGCCCCCGGGGGTGGCGTCTCGTCTGGTCCAACGCGGGCCACCCGCCGCCCGTGGTCCTGCGCGCCGACGGCCGCGCCGAGGTCGCGGGCACGGAGCACGACCTGCTGCTGGGGGTCCGGCCCACGACGGTGCGCACCCCGGCCAGCCTGCTGCTGGGGGCGGGTGACGTCCTCGTCCTCTGCACCGACGGCCTGCTGGAGCGGCGCGACCAGGGCCTCGACGTGGGGATCGAGACGTTGCTGCGCGTGCTCGCGCAGCAGCCGGCCGACGTGCGCGCCTCCGCGCAGCGCCTGTGCGACGTCGTCCTCGCGGCGTGCGCGCCCGGGCCGCGCGAGGACGACGTCGCGCTCGTCGCGGTCCGGGTCCGGTGAGCCGGGTCGCGGTCCGCGGCGCTCAGGCGCCCGGCGGGGGCAGCTCGGCGAGGACCGCGACGTCCTCGCGACCCCGTCCGGCCGGGGCGGCGCCGCGCAGCCGCTCGCGGACGCGCTGGAGGGCGTCGGGGAGCGGGTCGGGCCCGTCCGACGCCGCGAGGTCGAGGTCCTTGAGGGCCAGCTCGGCGGGGAAGCCCGCCGGGTAGTCGCCGCTCGTCATCATCGCGGCCTTGCCGAGCGCGTAGGGCATGCCGAGCGGGCCGCCGTCCAGGACGTCGCGCAGGTCGGCCGGGTCGGTCCCGAGCTGCTCGGCGAGCGCCAGGGCGTCGGCCATGGCCGCGGTCGCGGCCGTCATCCAGGCGTTGACGACGAGCTTGAGCGCGCTGCCCTCCGAGCGCCGCCCGAGGTGCTGGATCCGCTGGCCGAGGTCCTCCAGCACGGGCCTGGCCCGGTCGAGCACACCGGCGTCCCCGGCGACGAGCCACGTGAGAGCTCCCTTCCGGGCCGGCTCGGTGCTGCCGGAGACGGGCGCGTCGAGGAAGGCGCGTCCCGCGGCGTCGGCCTGCGCTCGCAGGCGGTTCGCCGCGGCCGGCCCGACGGTGCTCGCCTGCACCCAGACGGCGTCCTCGTCGAGGTGGGGCAGGAACCGCTCGGCGACGTCGGCGACCGCGTCGCCGTCCCGCAGGACCGTGAGGACGACGCCCGCGCCGCGGACGGCCCCGGCGAGGTCGCCGACCGCCCGCACCCCGCCGGCCTCCCGCGCGGCGTCCTCCGCGCGCTCCGCCGAGCGGTTCCAGAGCCGGACGTCGTGGCCCCGCTCGCCGAGCCGTGCCGCCATGGCGGCGCCGAGGAGGCCGGCGCCCAGGACGGTGACGGGCGGGGACGCGGACGGGCTCTGCTCGCTCATGCCCCGATCGTCGTCCCGTCCGGGCGCCGGCGCACCCGTCACGCCGCGTCCGTCGTGCCGGGTCCGTCGTGCCGGGTCGGTCGTGCCGGGTCGGTCGTGCCGGGTCGGTCGTGCTGCGTCAGTCGTACTGCGTCAGTCGTGCTGGGCGCCCTCGTGGGCGGAGTGGCCGGCGGGTTCCAGCTGGAAGGTGCTGTGCTCGACGTCGAAGTGCTCGGCGAGGCAGCCGCCGAGGGCGTCGAGCACGCGACCGGAGCCGGCGCGGTCGAGGACGTCCTCCTCGACGACGACGTGCGCCGACATGACGGGCAGGCCGCCGGTGAGGGTCCACACGTGCACGTCGTGGACGTCGACGACGCCCTCGACGGTGAGCACGTGGGCGCGCACGTCGTCGAGGTCGACCCCGCGCGGCGTCGACTCGAGCAGGACGTCGAGGGTGTCCCGCAGCAGGGACAGCGCGCGGGGGACCACGAGCAGGCCGATGCCGAGGGAGACGAGGGCGTCGGCGCGCAGCCACCCGGTGAGCGCGATGACGAGCGCGGCGACGACGACGGCGACGGACCCGAGCAGGTCGGCGAGGACCTCGAGGTAGGCGCCGCGGACGTTGAGGCTCTCGCCCTGCCCGGCGTGCAGCAGCCGCAGCCCGACGAGGTTGACGACGAGGCCGGCCAGCGCGACGACGAGCATGGCGCCCGACTCGACGGGCCGCGGGTCCAGCAGGCGGCGCACGCCCTCGACGAGGACGAAGGCGGCGACGCCGAGCAGCAGCAGCGCGTTCGCCGCCGCGGCCAGCACCTCCGCCCGCGCCAGCCCGAAGGATCGGCGCCCGCCGGCGGGCCGGGCCGCGAGCACCGAGGCGACGAGGGCGAGGCCGATGCCGGAGGCGTCCGTCAGCATGTGCCCGGCGTCCGCGAGCAGCGCCAGCGAGCCCGACAGCAGCCCTCCGACGACCTCGGCGACCATGACGACGAGCGTCAGGACGAGCACGGCGGTCAGGCGGCCGCGGTGGCGTCCGGTCGCCGTCGCGTGCCCGTGGTCGTGCCCCATGCCGACCATGATGCCGAGCGTCCCGACGACCGTCCCGGCCGGGACCGGTGCGATGTCCCGCTCGGCTGCGCGTCAGACCGCCTTGAGCAGCGGGGCCTCCTGCTCGGCGTCCACGCCGCCGTCGCCGGGCACGGTGCGCCGCAGGGCGGCGTACACGGCCTCGGGGGTGAGGACGCCGAGGAAGCGGTCGCCGTCGACGACCGGCAGCCAGCCCGCGTCGTGCTGGACGAGCTCGGACAGGGCCCGCCGCAGGAAGGTGCCGAGCTCGACCGTCTCGCCGAAGCGTCGGGCGACGTCCTCGACGGGGGAGTCCGGCGGCACCTCGGTGAGCGCGCGGGCCCCGACGTAGCCGCGCAGGTCCCCCGCGTCGTCGACGACGACGGCGTAGCCCTCGGGGGCACCGTCCACGGCCCGGCGGGCGTCCGCGGCGCGGTCGGACAGGCGCACGACCGGCGGGTGGAGGAGGTCCTGCTCCTCCACGGGCTGGACCGCGAGGCGGCGCAGGCCGCGGTCGGCGCCCACGAAGTCGGCGACGAAGTCGTTGGCCGGTGCCCCGAGGACGGTCGCGGGGTCGGCGAACTGCTCCAGCTTCCCGCCCTGGCTGAAGACGGCGATGCGGTCCGCGAGCCGCACCGCCTCGTCGACGTCGTGGGTGACGAACAGGACGGTCTTGTGGAGCTCGGACTGGATCCGGCGGAACTCGCCCTGGAGCCGGTCGCGGGCGATCGGGTCGACGGCCCCGAAGGGCTCGTCCATGAGCAGGACGTCGGGGTCCGCGGCGAGCCCCCGCGCCACGCCGATCCGCTGCTGCTGGCCGCCGGAGAGCTCGTGCGGGTAGCGGTCGGCGTAGGTCTTCGCCGGAAGCCCGACCAGGTCCAGCATCTCGGCCGTGCGCTCCCGCTGCCGCTTCTTGTCCCAGCCGAGCAGCCTCGGCACGGTGGCGACGTTGTCACCCACGGTCAGGTGGGGGAACAGGCCCACCTGCTGGATGACGTAGCCGATGCGACGGCGCAGCTCCACCGCGCTGACGTCCGTGACGTCGTCGCCGTCCAGGACGATGCGGCCGCTCGTCGGCTCGATCAGCCGGTTGACCATGCGCAGGGTCGTCGACTTGCCGCAGCCGGACGGACCGACCAGGGCGACGAGCTCGCCTCGCCGGACCGCCATGTCGAGCTCGGCGACCGCGACGGTGCCGTCGGGGTACCGCTTGCCGAGGCCGTCGAGCCGGATCATCGCGTCGCCGCTACCGTCGCGCCGGTGATCGAGGTCGCTGCCAGTCCCGTTCTCCACTCCGGGAGCGTCGCGGACAACTGCCTGGTGCGCAACGACTGGGTGTGCCCGCTGTACCTGACGACGCGCTCCGAGCAGGTCCTCGCCGCTCTCCAGGAGCACGTGACGATCCTGCTCATCACCCTCGTCGTGAGCGTGCTGCTGTCGCTCCCTCTCGCCGTCCTCGCCCACCGGGCGGCCTGGGTCAAGGCCTTCGTCCTGGGGACCTCGACGGTCATCTACACGATCCCTTCGCTGGCGATGTTCTCGCTCCTGCTCCCGATCACCGGCTTCGGGCCCTCCACCGTGGTGGTGGCACTCGTCCTCTACTCGCTCACCGTGCTCGTGCGGGGCCTCGTCTCGGGGCTCGACGCCGTGCCGCGCGACGCCGTCGACGCCGCGACGGGGATGGGCTACAGCCGCGGGCGCCTGCTGCGCGAGGTGGAGCTCCCGCTCGCCGTGCCGACGGCCTTCGCGGGCCTGCGCATCGCCGCGGTCTCCACCGTCGCGCTCACGACCATCGGGTACCTCTTCGACTCCGGAGGCCTCGGCAACCTCATCAACCAGGGGCTCACGAGCAACTTCCGGGCCGAGGTCCTCACCGCCACCGTGCTGGCGGTGGTCCTCGCCGTCCTCGTCGACGTCCTGCTGGTCCTCCTCCGACGGGTGCTGACGCCCTGGCGACGAGGGGTGGCGGCGTGAGCGAGATCTTCGACTACCTCGCTGACCCCGCCAGCTGGTCGGGCTCCGGCGGCCTGCTCAACCGCACGGTCGAGCACGTCGGGCTGAGCGCCCTCGCGCTCCTCGTCGCCACCGTGGTCGCTCTGCCCGTCGGGCTGTGGCTGGGGCACGTCGGCCGGGGAGGCGTCGTCGCCCTCAACGTCGGGGGCGTCGGTCGGGCCGTCCCGACCTTCGCCCTCCTCGTGATCTTCGTCCTCCTGCCCCAGCCGCTCGGCGCGAACACGCAGAGCTTCGTCCTCGCCCTGGCGCTCTTCACCATCCCGCCGCTCCTGACGAATACCTGGACGGGGATCCGAGAGGCCGACAGGGCCGCCGTCGACGCCGGCCGAGGGCTCGGGATGAGCGGGTGGCAGCTGCTCTGGCGCGTCGAGCTGCCGATCGCCCGGCCGCTCGTCCTCTCGGGACTCCGGCTCGCCGCCGTGCAGGTCGTGGCGACGACGACGGTCCTCGGCCTGGTCGGCGGGGGAGCGTTGGGCCGGGTCATCAACGTCGGCTTCACCCGTCAGGACCAGGCCGTGGTCGTGGTCGGCGCCGTCTTCGTCGCCGTCCTCGCCCTGGCGACGGAGCTGGGGCTCGGGGCGCTCGAGCGACGCGCCTCCCGGCCGCGCAGCGGCAGGAGTGGCGCAGGAGTGCCCCGGGGTGCCGAGTCCGCGCCGACGCGGCACTGACCGTCCTGCGACGGCCCGTGACGCGATCGTGACGGCGCCCCGTGCCTCCCGGCGCGACGGCCAGAGGTGGCGCACGGTCTACTAGCGGCTCGTGCGGGCCTGCCGGCCCGCGCCGGACACGCGCGGCCGCCGAGGTCGCGGGACACAGAAGGCGAGACCCCCAGTGCGCACCAAGAACTTCGTCCTGCCCGGCCTCCTGGCCGGATCGCTCCTCCTGACGGCCTGCGGGGGCGGCGACGCCTTCGAGGAGGCCGACGGCGGGTCCGGCGGCGCGAGTGGGGGCTCCGACGGCGGCGGAGGGTCCCTCGTCGTCGGCGGCGCCCAGTTCACCGAGATGTCGGTGATGGAGAACATGTACGCCCTCCTGCTCGAGGAGGCCGGCTACGACGTGACGATGCAGACCGCCGAGCAGCGGGAGATCTACGCACCGGCCCTCGTCAGCGGGGAGATCGACGTCGTGCCCGAGTACGCGGCGACCTTCGTCCAGTACCTCAACCGCGAGGCCAACGGCCCCGACGCGGAGGAGATCGCCACCAACGACGTCGAGGAGACGATCGACGCAGGCGAGCCCCTCGCCGAGGAGCAGGGCCTGATGTTCCTCGAGCCGGCCGAGGCCGCGGACACCAACGGCTTCTACGTCACCCAGGACTACGCCCAGCAGAACGAGCTCACCACCCTCAGCGACCTCGGCGAGCTCGGGCAGCCGGTCGAGCTGGCCGCCGGCGACGAGTGCCTGGACCGTCCGTTCTGCGCACCGGGCCTGGAGGAGACCTACGGCATCGACATCACCGGCGTCACCGGTGACTCGTTCGCGAGCATCACCGGCAAGCAGAAGGTCGTCGACGGCACCGCCCAGCTCGGGCTCACCGGCACGACGGACGGCACGCTCGACGGCCTCGGCCTCGTCATCCTCGAGGACGACCAGGGCCTGCAGGCTGCGGACAACATCGTGCCCGTGGTCAACGAGGAGTCCGCCGGCGACGAGGCGGTGGCCGAGGCTCTCAACCAGCTCGCCGGCGTGCTGACGACCGAGGACCTCACGCAGCTCAACCTGCAGGTCGACGAGCAGCGCCTCCTGCCCGAGGACGTCGCGCGCGACTACCTCGTGGACAAGGGCCTCGTCGAGGGCTGACCTCGCCCCGTCCGACGCACGAGGGCCCTGCCGCGCACCGGCGGCAGGGCCCTCGTGCGTCCCGGTGGTCTCGGTCGCCGGTCTCAGTGCTCGGCCCACGGCCCCCGGTGCGCCTCGCCGACCTCGAGGGGGGCGTCGAGGCGGTTGTCGGCGGGAGGCAGCGGGCACGCCCACGCGGGGTCGTAGGCGCACGACGGCGGGTAGGCGAAGTTGAGGTCGAGGACGAGGCGCTCGCCGACCGACCCGAGGTCGGCGCCCTTGACGGTGTCGAGGACGTACCGCCCGCCCCCGTAGCTCCACGGCCCCGAGGCGCCGTCGCGCACCGGCACGAACAGGCCGCCGCCGTACCCGACCAGCCACCACAGCGCGAGGCTCCCGACGCCCGGCAGGTCGGCCGTCCCGACCCGCTCGAAGGCCACGACGCCGTCGGTCCCGGTGCGGTAGGAGAAGGACGCGCCCGGGTCGTCGGGGGAGCCCTCCCACGGCCGGACCTCGGCCTCGTACCGGTGCGCCGGGTCGTAGTCGGCGACGGGCAGCCCCGTGAAGGCGCCGCGGTGCTCCGGCAGCAGCGGCGAGGCGGGGTGGGCGCCGACCAGCTCGTCGCGGCCGGCGCGCCAGAGGGCGTGGGCCGCGGCGGGGTCGTCGGCGGCGGTGGCCCGCACGCCGGCGTAGAGGCTCTCGACGCGTCGCCGCCAGTCGAGGACGTCGAGGCGGGAGGATGCCGGCGCGTCGTCCGGGCGGTCGGGGGGCGTGGTGCCTGCGGGGCTGGTCACCGTGCCACCCTCCCACCGGGTGCGCCGCGGCGCGGGGCCGGTGACGGGTGATCGGGACCGGTGACCGGGGCCGGGGCCGGTGACCCGGCGCGGGACGACGGGGTCGGCGACGAGGGGCGGACGAGACGGTCATGGCGAGCAGGCGCGACGACGGGGTCTTCGACCCCCAGGGCGTGGACTGGCAGCGGGTGTCCCCCCGCCTGGCCGCGGTCCGGCGGATCGGCAGCGTCCTCGCGAGCCTCGTGCCGCTCGTGCCCGCGGTCGTCCTCGCCGTGCTGCTCGACCGCTGGTGGATCTCACTGCTCTGGCTGCCCTTCGCCGTCCTGCTCGTGGTCCGGCTCGTCGTCGTCGGCCGCCAGGTCGCCGCGATCGGCTACGCCGAGCGGGAGGACGACCTGCTGGTGCGCCACGGCCTGCTCTTCCGGAGCCTCGTCGTCGTGCCCTACGGGCGGATGCAGCTCGTCGACGTCCAGGCCGGGCCGGTGGACCGCCGCTTCGGCATCGCCACGGTGCAGCTGCACACGGCGTCGGCGGGCACGGACGCCACCATCCCCGGGCTGCCGCCGCAGGAGGCCGAGCGCCTGCGCGACCGCCTCGCCTCGCGGGGCGAGGCCCGGCTGGCGGGGCTGTGACGTCGTCCCCCGAGGGCGCGCCGGGGCCGTCGGCGGAGCCCCTGCCCGACGACGTCGGCGCGGTCGCCGCCCGCGGCGGCGTGGTGGACCCCGAGCCGGCGCCGGAGGCGGACGGGACCTGGAAGCGGCTGCACCCCGTCACCCCGCTCGTGCGCGGCTGGGCCGTGCTCGCGGTGCTCCTCTTCTTCGTCGTCCAGCAGCAGGGGGAGTCCTTCCTCGGCGGGGGAGGTCCCGCCGGAGGGGTGGGCGGTGGGCTCCGGGCGCTGCTCTCGCTGGCGACGATCGGCGTGGGGGCCGTGCTGGTGGCCGCGTGGTCCTACGTCGTGTGGCGGGTGACCCGCTTCCGCGTCGGCGAGGAGGTCGTCGAGCTCCGGACCGGCGTGCTCAACCGGCAGCACCGGCGCGTGCGGCTGGACCGCCTGCAGGCCGTCGACGTCGTGCAACCGCTCGTCGCGCGCCTGGTGGGTCTCTCGGAGCTCAAGCTGGAGGTGGCCGGCGGCGCGGGCTCGGACGTCTCGCTCGCGTACCTGCGCTCCGCCGAGGCGCAGCGCCTGCGCCGGACCCTGCTCGCGCGCGCCGCCGGCGTGCAGGACGACGAGGCGGGCGAGGCCCCGGAGGCGCCGGAGCGGGTCCTCCTCGAGGTCCCCGTGGACCGGCTGCTCGTCAGCATGGTGCGGTCGGTGTGGCCCGTCCTCGCCGTCCTCGCCGTGGTCGCGCTCGTCGTCGTCGCCACGGTCACGGGGCAGCCGGGGCTCTTCGCCGGCGTCCTGCCGGCCCTCCTCGGCGCGGGGGCCGCCGCCTGGGGGATGTTCGCGCGGGGCTTCGGGTTCCGCGTCGCGGCGTCGCCGGACGGCCTGCGGCTGCGCCACGGGCTGACCGAGACGCGCGCGCAGACGGTCCCGCCGGGGCGGGTGCAGGCGGTACGCCTCGTCCAGCCGCTGCTGTGGCGGGGCCCGGACTGGTGGTCGATGCAGATGGACGTCGCGGGGTACGGGGGCCTCGGCGCGGACGACGCCGGCAAGGAGACCGTCCTGCTGCCCGTCGGCACCCGCGCCGAGGCCGTGCAGGTGCTCTCGCTCCTGCTGCCCGACCCGGGCTGCGACGACCCGGCGGGGGTCCTCGGCGCCGGGCTGACCGGGACCGGCGAGGAGCACGGGTGGGTGGCGGCGCCCCGGCCCTCGCGCTGGCTCGACCCGGTGGCCTGGCGCCGCAACGGGTACCGCGTCACGGGGACGGCGCTGCTCTGCCGTCGGGGGCGCCTCGTGCGCCAGCTGGACGTGGTGCCGCACGAGCGCACGCAGAGCCTCGCCCTCGAGCAGGGCCCTCTGCAGCGCCGGCTCGGCCTCGCGACCGTCGTCGCCCACGCCACCCCGGGCCCCGTGACGCCGCGGGTCGACCACCTGACGGCGTCGGCGGCGGCGGCCCTGCTGGACGAGCAGGCCGCCCGCGCCCGCGCCGCCCGGCGCCGGGCCGGCCCCGAGCGGTGGATGACGGCGCTGCAGGCCGAGCCCCCGTCGGCGGGCCCGGACCTGCCGGCCGGGGCCCCGGCGGCGTCGACCCCACCCGACGAGGGCGGCGGCGCGCCGGCGACCTCCGTCGAGCGGTGGGAACGCTCGTCGCGGGAGGATCACGCGTGACCTCCGTCGAGCGGACCATCCCCTGCCCGCGGGAGGACGTCGTCGCCGTCCTGTCCGACGGCTGGCTCTACGGCCTGTGGGTGGTGGGGGCCACGCGCATCCGCGGGGTGGAGCCGGGCTGGCCCGCGCAGGGCCAGCGGCTGCACCACTCGTCGGGTCCGTGGCCGCTGCACCTGGACGACTCGACGACGGTGCTGCGCGGCGAGCTGCCGGACCGGCTGGAGCTCATGGCCAAGGGGTGGCCCTGGGGCCGCGCCCGCATCGACATCCGCCTCGAGCCGGTGGACGGCGGCACCCGCGTCGTGATGTGGGAGGACGCGGTCACCGGCGTCGGGCTGATGATCCCGCAGCCGCTGCGGGCCATGCTGCTCGGTCCCCGGCAGAAGGAGTGCCTGGACCGTCTCGAGCAGCTGGTGCTCGGTCGCTCCGGCCGCCGCTCGCCGGACGAGGAGGACGACGACCGGCCCGACCGTCCCCGGCGCTGAGCGTCGGCGCCCGTCACCGACCTCGCGGGGCTCAGACGCGCTCGAGGACGACCGCGACGTCGGTGACGGCGAAGAGGAACTGGCCGGCGTCCGCCAGCGCGCGCAGGTCCTCGACCCAGCCGGCCGCGCGGGCGGCCAGCGCCGGGTCGTCGGCCGCCGCGGCGAGCACGGCCGTGGCGACCTTCCACGCGACGGAGCCGTCGTCGAACCGGCGGTGCGGGTCCGCCCACACGTCGACGTCCCGCAGCGCGAAGGGCGCACCCGCCGCGCCCGCCGCGTCGGCGAGCGCCAGCAGCTTGCGTCCCATGAAGCCGTCGGAGCGGGGGGAGGGGCCGTGCGCCGCCGCGGTGAAGCGGTCGACCAGCTCCCGGGTCAGGGCGTCGTCGGAGCTGGTGAACAGGGCCGTGTCCCAGTCGCTGTGCGCGAGGACGAGACGTCCGCCGGGACGCAGGACGCGGTGGCACCCGACGAGGTGGTCCACCGGCGACGCCAGGTGCTCGACGACGTTGAGCGATACCGCCACGTCGAGGGACGTGCCCGCCAGCGGCACCCCCTCGTCGAGGTCGGCGAGCCGGCTGCGCACGCGGGCGTCGACGAGCAGGTCGTCGTCGAGGTCGGAGCTGCGGTCGAGGGCGTGCACCCGTGCCGGCCCCGCCGCGAGCAGGGCGCGCACCGTCCGGCCTGGCCCGCAGCCGAGGTCGGCGACCTCCAGCCCGGTGAGGTCCTCGCCGGCGAGCGCCGCCACCCGCTCGTGCCTGCCCACGCCGCGACAGTAGGGGGATGCGCCGTGGGGCCGGGGACCGGCGGGCGGGCGCGTCGTGGCGGTGCGGTGCCCCGGGCGGGACGACGGGCGGCGGTCCCGCCCACCCCGCGTGCCACCATCGGGACGTGCTCGACCCCGTCCCCGGCAGCCCGCAGCCCTCCGGTGCGGCGGTCCCGCGGAGCCCGGCCGACCGCCCCGGACGCCTCGGCGTCGGCGTCGTGGGGGGCGGGCGCGTCGGCGCGGTGCTGGGCGCGGCGCTGCGCGCCGCCGGCCACGCCGTCGTCGGCGCCAGCGGCGTCTCGGAGGCCACGCGCGAGCGCGTCGACGTGCTGCTGCCGGGGGTGCCGCTGCTCGAGGTCCCCGAGGTGGTGCGCCGGGCCGAGCTGGTGCTCCTGGCCGTGCCCGACGACGCCCTCGCCGACCTCGTCGCGGGTCTCGCCGCGACGGGCGCCTGGCAGCCCGGGCAGCTCGTGGTCCACACGGCCGGCCGCCACGGCGTCGAGGTGCTCGCGCCCGCCCGGGCCGCCGGCGGCATCCCGCTCGCGGTGCACCCGGCCATGACCTTCACGGGCACCTCGCTCGACCTCGCGCGCCTCGTCGACTGCTGCTTCGCCGTCACCGCGCCCGGGCCGGTCCTGCCGGTGGCGCAGGCCCTCGTCGTCGAGATGGGCGGCGACCCGGTGGTCGTCGCCGAGCAGGACAGGCCGCTCTACCACGCGGCGCTCTCGCACGGCGCGAACCACCTCGTCACGCTCGTCGCCCAGGCCCGCGAGCTGCTCGCCGCCGCCGGCGTCGCCGAGCCCGGCCGCGTGCTCGGCCCGTTGCTCGGCGCGAGCCTCGACGGCGCCCTGCGCGCCGGGGACGACGCGCTCACCGGGCCCGTGGCCCGCGGCGACGCCGGGACGCTGGAGACGCACCGGGCGGCGCTCGCCGAGCACGCCCGCCGCTCGGGCTCGCAGGAGGTCTCCGCCACCCACCGCGCGCTCGCGCGCGCCACGGCCGAGCGCGCCCTCGCCCGCGGCCGTCTCTCGCCCGAGGCGGCGGCCCGGATGCTCGCCCTGCTCGCCGACGACCCCTCCTGATCCCCACGCCTCCGGCGTCGTCGGGTGCTGCGGGGGCGACGTCGTCGCCGACGTCGGGTCGGAGCCGGGCCGCAGGGCACGATGGCGCCCGTGAGCAGCAGCACCGGTCCGGGGACGGCACCCCCTCGGCGGGGGACGGCCGCCGGCGACGCGGCCCGCGCAGGCCGCCCGCTCCTCGTCACCACGCGCGACGAGCTGGACCGGGTGCGGGCGGGGCTCGCCGGTCCGGTGGCGGTCGTGATGACGATGGGCGCCCTGCACGAGGGCCACGCCGCGCTCGCCCGGGCGGCGCGGGAGCGGGCGGCGTCGGTGGTGGCGACCGTCTTCGTCAACCCCCTGCAGTTCGGGCCGGGCGAGGACCTCGACCGCTACCCGCGCACGCTGGGGGCGGACCTCGACCTCCTCGGCCGCGAGGGCGTCGACGTCGTGTTCGCGCCGGCCGTGGAGGAGGTCTACCCGGCCGGGCCGCCCCGCGTCGTCGTCAGCGCCGGCGAGCTCGGCGCCGTGCTGGAGGGGGCGAGCCGTCCCGGCCACTTCGACGGCGTCCTCACCGTCGTCGCGAAGCTCGTGCACCTGACCCGGCCCGACGTCGTCCTGTTCGGGCAGAAGGACGCCCAGCAGCTCGCGCTGGTGCGTCGGATGGCCCTCGACCTGGACCTGCGCGTCGAGGTCGTCGCCGTCCCGACGTCGCGTGAGGACGACGGGCTGGCCCGCTCGAGCCGCAACGCCTACCTCGGCGCGCGGGACCGTGAGGCGGCCGCCGTGCTGCCCCGGGCGCTGCGCCGGGGGGCCGGGCGGGCGGACGCCGGCGCGGTCGCGGTCCGCGCGGCGGCGGCGGCCGAGCTGCGCGGCGAGCCGCGGGCCGACGTCGACTACCTGGCCCTCGTGGACGCCGTCGACCTGCGCCCCGTGCCGGACGACCACGTCGGCCCCGCCCTGCTCGCGGTGGCCGCGCGCGTCGGGTCCACCCGGCTCATCGACAACGTGCCGCTGGTCCTGGCCGGTGCGGCGGAGGACGGCTCGACGCGCCGATAGCCTCCACGCCGTGGAGCAGGCGCCGTCGGAGACCAGCCCGTCGACCGGTCCGGAGGGGGTCACCGAGCAGGAGCGGGTCCGGCGCGACAAGCGCGAGCGGCTCCTCGCGGAGGGCGGTGACCCGTACCCGGTGGGCGTGCCGCGGACGACGACCCTCGCCGCCGTCCGCGAGCGGCACGCCGGTCTGGGGGCGCAGGAGGTCACCGACGACGAGGTCTCCGTCACCGGGCGGGTGGTCTTCCAGCGCGGCCGGGGGAAGCTCTTCTTCGCGGTGCTCCAGGAGGGCGGCGGGGCCGGCACCCCGGCCGGCGACGGCGAGGAGGGGCGGCAGCGCGCCCGCCGCCTGCAGGTGATGCTCGCGCAGGAGGCGCGCCCGGACCGGGGGCTCCCCGTCGGCGTCGGGCCGGAGGCGCTCGCCGCGTGGAAGGCCGACGTCGACCTCGGCGACCACGTCGGCGTCACCGGGCGGGTGGTCACGAGCGGGACGGGCGAGCTCAGCGTCCTGGCGTCGTCGTGGCGGATGGCGTCCAAGGCGCTGCGGCCGCTGCCGAACCTCTACGAGGGCGCCGAGATGTCGGAGGAGGCGCGCGTGCGGGCCCGCCACCTCGACCTCGTCGTGCGCCAGCGCGCGGCGGACGTCGTCCGCACCCGGGCCGCCGTCGTGCGGAGCCTGCGCGACGAGCTCGGTGCGCGGGACTTCCTCGAGGTGGAGACGCCGATGCTGCAGACGCTGCACGGCGGCGCGAGCGCGCGGCCCTTCTCGACGCGCAGCAACGCCTTCGACCTCGAGCTCTTCCTGCGGATCGCCCCCGAGCTCTTCCTCAAGCGTTGCGTCGTCGGCGGCCTGGACCGCGTCTTCGAGATCAACCGCAACTTCCGGAACGAGGGCGCGGACTCCACCCACAGCCCCGAGTTCGCGATGCTCGAGATGTACCAGGCCTACGGCGACTACGACGTGATGGCCGACCTCACCCGCGAGCTCGTGCAGGCCGCGGTCCGGGCCACGCGCGCGGTGGCCCCCGACCTCCTGCTCCCCGAGGCCGAGGAGCTGCTGGGGGAGTGGGGCCGGCTGACGATGTACGGCTCGCTGTCCGACGCCGCCGGCCAGGAGGTGACGCCGGGCACCTCCGCGTCCGACCTGCTCGCCCTCGCCGGGCGCGTCGGCCTGCCCGTGGGCCCCGACCCGGCCGAGCGCGGCCACGGCAAGCTCGTCGAGCACCTGTGGGAGCACCTGGTCGTCCCGACCCTGCCGGGGCCGACCTTCGTGCGGGACTTCCCGGTGGAGACCTCGCCGCTCGTGCGGGCGCACCGCTCGCAGGAGGGGGTCGTCGAGAAGTGGGACCTCTACGTCCGCGGCTTCGAGCTCGCGACGGGGTACTCCGAGCTCGTGGACCCGGTCGTCCAGCGCCAGCGTTTCGTGGAGCAGGCGCGGCTGGCCGCGGGGGGTGACCCCGAGGCGATGGTCCTCGACGAGGACTTCCTCGCCGCGATGGAGGCCGGGATGCCGCCCACGGGCGGGGTGGGCCTGGGCGTCGACCGGCTGCTCATGGCCCTCACCGGCCTCGGCATCAGGGAGACCGTCCTCTTCCCGCTGGTGCGCCCCGAGAAGTGAGCCCGAGAGGTGAGCCCGAGAGGTGAGCCCGAGAGGTGAGCCCGAGAGGTGAGCCCGAGAGGTGAGCCCGAGAGGTGACCCCGCCCGCCGAGGTGGGCCCGGGAGGTGAGCCCGCGGAGCGGCTCGTCGGGCCCGTCCTACCCTGGCGGGGTGGACATCTGGCCCGTGCTGGGCGCGCTGCTGCCGTCGGCGGGCGTGTGCGCCCTGTTCGTCTACGTCGTCCGGAAGATGATCTCCGCCGACCGGGACGAGCGCGCCGCGCAGGCCCGGCTCGAGGCCGCCGAGCGGAAGGCGGAGCGCGGGCGGACGCGGGGGACCGGCGCGGGCGACGGGCCCCCGCCCGTCTGACCCACCGGCGGGGCCAGGAAAAGCACCCGACCGGCTCCCGGGAATGCGCGTCCTTTTGACCGCCGGCATTCCCGGTGCCATGGTTGCGCCTGCATCACGATCCGGGCACGGTGATTTGTCCGGCCCGGACCCGGGCGGCCGTCGACGCCGCCGAACCCGTACCGCCCCCGACGAATACCTCGGTGGGCGCACCAGACCCAGGAGACGTGGATGGCGCAGAAGACCAAGGTGATCCTCATCGACGACGTCGAGGGGGGCGAGGCCGACGAGACCGTGACCTTCGCCCTCGACGGCGTCAGCTACGAGATCGACCTCACGAGCGAGCGCGCGGCGCAGCTGCGCGACGCGCTGGCCCCCTGGGTCGGTCACGCCCGCAAGGCCGGCGGCAGCGGCCGCGCGACGGGCACCCGTCGCGCGAGCCGCTCGTCGTCCTCCGCCTCGCGCTCCTCGGGCAGCGGTGTCGACACGGCGGCCGTGCGGGAGTGGGCCCGGGAGAACGGCCACACGGTGAGCGAGCGCGGCCGCATCTCCGGCGCGGTCCTGGAGGCCTACCAGGCCGCGAACGCCTGAGCAGCCCCACCAGCACCACCGGGACGACCCGGCACGAGGGCCCCGCGGCGCAAGCCGCGGGGCCCTCGTGCGTCCGGGCGCTCAGCCGCGGCGGCGCAGCCGGGGGCAGGTGGAGCAGACCAGCGCGCGGTCGACGGCGTAGGCGAAGCAGCACGAGCGGCGCTCGCGGGTCCAGGCGGCGACGCCCCGTCCGGGGTCGGCCGTGGCGCGGGTGCGCCCGCGCAGGGGCTCCGGCGCCCCGCGCAGCACGGCGTCGGCGTCCGCGACGCCGGCCGCCGCGTCGCCGCGGGCCGCGCCCGTGGCGGCGAGCACGTCGTCGACGGCGTCCGCGAGCAGGCCCCAGCGCTGCCGCGACCCGACGCGCACCGGTGGCCGCCAGGCCGCCTCGACGGCGCGGCCCGCCGCCGCGAGGCCGGCTCCGAGCGCCGCCGCCGACGCGTCGTCGCCGCGACCGTCGTGCTCGCGGTCGTCCGTCGGCCCCGTGCCGGCGGGCGCCAGCAGCACGACGGCGTCGACCTGCCCGAGCGGTGCGGCCCGGTGCACGCCGACGCGCTGGAGCCCCAGCGGCGGGACCCGGCGCACCAGGCCGTAGGGGACGCCGCCGGCCCACGCGAGCGCGTCCAGGACCCACCCCAGGACGTAGGTCGGGGCCACCTGCGGCGGCACCGGGCCGGGGTGCCCGCCGGGGCCCGTCGTCCGCAGCCGACCGAGCCCCGCCTGCGCGACGGCGACCCAGCGGTCGACCGCCGCGGGGGCGAGGGCGTCGCGGAGCGTGACCCACCCGGGCGCGGCGGGCAGGGGGCCGACCCGCAGCACGCGCCACCCCGCGACCGCAGGCGTGCCGGCGAGGGCCCTCCCGAGGCGCTCCCCCGGAGCGGCCCCGGGCGGGAGGGGCCCGTCGACGGGCGGCGGGACCGCCCCGACGGGGGGCGGGCTCACGCCCGGCGCAGCGGCCGGATCGTCCAGGTGGCCGAGGCGCTCTCGCCGCGGGCGAGGCGGACCAGGCCGGTCCCGCTGTTGAGCGCGTCCGGGGGGCAGGTCATCGGCTCCACCGCGAGCCCCGCCCGGTCGAGGTCGGGCTCCGGGCGGTCGGCGGTGTGCACCTGCACCCAGGGCAGCACGGCCGGGTCCCAGACGACCTCGGAGCCGAGGCCGTCCGGCCCGACGACGCCGACGTGCGCCAGCCCGTCCTCGGGGTCGGCGCGGACGTCGGTGAGCGCGTCGTCGAGCTCGACCCCGGCCAGCGGGCGGCCGCCGCGCAGGTCGCGGTGGGTCCCTGCGACGGGTCGCACCTGCCCGGGCAGCATCCGCTCGCCGAGCGCCTCGAGGTAGGAGGCGGCGTCGGCGTGCGCCGTCCAGTCGTCGACGCGGCCGCTGCCGGTCGTCAGGTACGGGTGCGCGGCGCAGCCCCAGGGCGCGGGGTCGTCGCCGGCCCCGGTGCCGGTGACCGTCGTCGTCAGCCCCACGTCGGACAGCGCGTAGCCGACGACGACGTCGACGGCGAAGGGGTACCCGGCCTGCGGCCACACCCGGGCGGCGAGCTGGAGGGTCGCGCCGTCCTCGTCGCCACCCGTGCCGGTGCGGGTGAAGGGCGCCCAGGCGAGGAGGCCGTGCAGCGCGTGCCCGCGGGCGGGCTCGGTGAGCGCGAGCTGCTGCTCCACCCCCGACGCCGACCCCACGCCGTCGGCGCGCCAGCGCCCGTCGACGACGCGGTTGGGCCACGGCGCCAGCACGGCGCCGCGGAAGACCGGGCGCACCTCGTCCGCCCCGAAGGGGACGACGAGGTCGCGCCCGTCGTCGGTCAGCGACCGCAGGCTCGCCCCGACCTGGGTGACGACGGCCCGCAGGGACCCGTGCTCGAGGAGGTGCTGCTCGCCGCTGGGGTGCACGCGGCGCACGGTACCGGCGGGTGGCCGCGGCGACCCGGCCCCGCCCGGCCGACGGCGGCGGGCGGCGGCGGGCGGCGGAGGAGCCGCGCTCGTAGGGTCGTCGCGCGCGGCCGTCGAGCCGCCCCCGCCGGCACCGCGCCGGCCGAGACGCTGGAGGACCCGTGTTCGAGGCTGCAGACATCCGCGAGTACCGCGGCCACAAGGTCGTCGACGCCGACGGCGACAGGATCGGCGACCTGGAGGCCGTCTACGTCGACACCTCGACCGACCAGCCGTCCTTCGGCACCGTCTCGCTGGGCGGGCTGCTCGGCGGCAGGCGCCTGGCGTTCGTCCCGTTCGACGGCGCCACCGTCGGTCCCGACTACGTCAAGGTCGCCTACTCCAAGACGCTGGTGAAGGAGGCGCCGTCCATCGACACCGACGGCGAGCTCCTCGTCGAGGACGAGCCCGCCGTCTTCAGCCACTACGGCAAGGACCCCGGCGCCGGGACCGGTCGCCGCCTGGCCCGGCGCTGAGGGTGGCCCGGTCCCGGCTGGGCCGGCTCGAGACCGCTCTGCGCCGCCTCGTCGGGCCGGCCCAGCTCGGGCGGCACGACGATCCGCCGGAGCACCTGCGCCGTCGTGCGCAGGAGAGCCGCACCGCCCACGCGGCCGCCTGGGAGACGGTGGTCGACTCCTCCGGGCGGCGCTACCTGCGCGCACGGCGCCCGCCGCAGGACTGACCCGGACGGGTGACCCGGGCGCCCGGCGCAGCGGGCCCGGGCCTACGCCCACGGCGAACGGCGCGACCGGAACACCCCTGCGCCGCGGGGACGTTGAGGACGTCGGTAGGAGGGGTCGGGCGCCGGGCGGCGCCGAGACCACGAGCGGCGGACCGCCGCGCCACCTGCGGGTCTAGCATCGAACGACTCGCAGGGGGACCGCCCTCCGCCGCCCGATCGTCCGCGAGGAGCGCTGCATGTTCGAGAGGTTCACCGACCGAGCCCGTCGAGTCGTCGTCCTGGCGCAAGAAGAAGCCAGGATGCTCAACCACAACTACATCGGCACCGAGCACATCCTGCTCGGGCTCATCCACGAGGGCGAGGGCGTCGCCGCCAAGGCCCTGGAGTCGCTGGGCATCTCGCTGGACTCCGTCCGCGAGCAGGTGCAGGAGATCATCGGCCAGGGCCAGCAGGCCCCCTCGGGCCACATCCCCTTCACCCCGCGGGCGAAGAAGGTGCTGGAGCTGAGCCTGCGCGAGGCGCTGCAGCTCGGCCACAACTACATCGGCACCGAGCACATCCTGCTCGGGCTCATCCGCGAGGGCGAGGGCGTCGCGGCCCAGGTGCTCGTGAAGCTGGGCGCCGACCTCAACCGGGTCCGGCAGCAGGTCCTCCAGCTCCTGTCCGGCTACCAGGGCAAGGAGCCGGCCGCGGCCGGCGGGCCCGCCGAGGGCACGCCCTCGGGCTCGCTCGTGCTCGACCAGTTCGGGCGCAACCTCACGCAGGCGGCGCGCGAGGGCAAGCTCGACCCGGTGATCGGGCGCGCCACCGAGATCGAGCGCGTCATGCAGGTGCTCTCGCGGCGCACGAAGAACAACCCCGTGCTCATCGGCGAGCCCGGCGTCGGCAAGACCGCCGTCGTCGAGGGCCTCGCGCAGGCCGTGCACAAGGGCGAGGTGCCCGAGACCCTCAAGGACAAGCAGCTCTACACGCTCGACCTCGGCGCGCTCGTAGCCGGCAGCCGCTACCGCGGTGACTTCGAGGAGCGGCTGAAGAAGGTCCTCAAGGAGATCCGCACCCGCGGCGACATCGTCCTGTTCATCGACGAGATCCACACCCTCGTCGGGGCCGGGGCGGCCGAGGGCGCGATCGACGCGGCGAGCATCCTCAAGCCGATGCTGGCCCGTGGCGAGCTCCAGACCATCGGGGCGACCACCCTCGACGAGTACCGCAAGCACATCGAGAAGGACTCGGCGCTCGAGCGCCGCTTCCAGCCCATCCAGGTCGCCGAGCCGACGCTCGCCCAGGCGATCGAGATCCTCAAGGGCCTGCGGGACCGCTACGAGGCGCACCACCGCGTGTCGATCACGGACGGCGCGCTGGTCGCGGCGGCCAACCTCGCCGACCGCTACGTCAACGACCGCTTCCTCCCGGACAAGGCGATCGACCTCATCGACGAGGCGGGTGCGCGGCTGCGCATCCGTCGGATGACGGCGCCGCCGGACCTGCGCGACTTCGACGAGAAGATCGCCGGAGTCCGCCGCGAGAAGGAGTCCGCGATCGACGCGCAGGACTTCGAGAAGGCCGCCTCGCTGCGCGACGACGAGAAGAAGCTGCTGGCCTCCCGCGCCGAGCGCGAGAAGCAGTGGAAGGCCGGTGACATGGACGTCGTCGCCGAGGTGGACGAGGAGCTCGTCGCCGAGGTGCTGGCCATCGCGACGGGTATCCCGATCGTCAAGCTCACCGAGGAGGAGTCCAGCCGGCTGCTCCACATGGAGGACGAGCTCCACAAGCGGGTCATCGGCCAGGAGGACGCCATCAAGGCGCTCTCCCAGGCCATCCGGCGCACCCGCGCCGGGCTCAAGGACCCGAAGCGCCCGGGTGGCTCGTTCATCTTCGCCGGCCCCACCGGCGTCGGGAAGACCGAGCTCGCCAAGGCCCTCGCGGAGTTCCTCTTCGGCGACGAGGACGCGCTCATCCAGCTCGACATGAGCGAGTTCTCCGAGAAGCACACCGTCTCGCGGCTGTTCGGCTCGCCCCCCGGGTACGTCGGCTACGAGGAGGGCGGCCAGCTCACCGAGAAGGTCCGTCGTCGCCCGTTCTCCGTCGTCCTGTTCGACGAGGTGGAGAAGGCGCACGCCGACATCTTCAACTCCCTGCTGCAGATCCTCGAGGACGGCCGGCTCACCGACTCCCAGGGCCGCACGGTGGACTTCAAGAACACCGTCATCATCATGACGACGAACCTCGGCACGAGGGACATCGCCAAGGGCCTGCAGATGGGCTTCCAGGCCGGCGGCGACCTGTCGACCGACTACGACCGGATGAAGCGCAAGGTGGGGGACGAGCTCAAGCAGCACTTCCGCCCCGAGTTCCTCAACCGCGTCGACGACACCGTCGTCTTCCCGCAGCTCACGCAGGACGAGATCATCCAGATCGTCGACCTGATGCTGGCCCGCCTGGAGCTGCGGCTGCGCGACCAGGACATGTCCATGGAGCTGACGCCGAAGGCGAAGGCCCTGCTCGCGGTCCGGGGCTACGACCCCGTGCTGGGCGCCCGGCCGCTGCGCCGGACGATCCAGCGGGACATCGAGGACGTCCTGTCCGAGAAGATCCTCTACGGGGAGATCGCCTCGGGCGAGATCATCCTGGTGGACACCGAGGGCGAGGGACCGGCCGAGAAGCTGACCTTCGCGGGCACGCCCAAGGGCGAGGTCCCCGACGCCCCCGTCGTCGAGGCGGCCGCCACCGAGTGACGCCTCGCTGACGACGACGAAGGCCCCGCTCCTCCTCCCGGAGGGCGGGGCCTTCGCCGTGCGCAGGAGCCCCCGCCCGGGCGCTGCGTCGCGCCGGCCCGGCTCCCGCCCGTCCACCCGGTGCGGAGGCGGCGCTCGGACTACGGTCGCGTCCATGGCCACGACCTCCCAGACCACGGTCTCCGCCTCCTCGCCGCTCTCCCCGCAGGTCCTCGTGCAGCGCCTGGTCCAGGCCCTGCACGGCGCCGCGGACGTGAGCACGACGCAGGAGGAGACCGTGCTCGTCCTCCCTCCCGCCGGGTCGCCGATCGGCGACTCGCCCGTGGGGTCGGTGCACCTCCGGCCCGGCAGCGAGACGCTGATGCTCGACTGCACGGCGCCCGACAGCACCCAGCTGACCCGGGTGGAGGAGCTCGTGAGCACCCGTCTGCGCACGGTCGACGTGGCGGCGGCGGGCGCCCTCGACTGGCGCCGCCACGAGTGAGCGCCCCGCCCGCCCCCGGGGGCGCACCTCTCGGGCCGGTCGTGGTCCGGCCGGCCCGGACGCCGGACGTGCGGGCGGTGCGGGCGCTGACCGCCCCGCTGGCCGAGCGGCGCGTCCTCGTCGCCAAGGAGGCCGTCGCCTACTACGAGGGGCTGCCGGAGCTCGTCGTCGCCGAGGCCGGCGGCCGGGTCGTCGGGTGCGGGGCGCTGCACGTGTTCTGGGAGGACCTCGCCGAGGTCCGCACCCTGGCGGTGGCGGACGAGGCCCGGGGCGCGGGCGTCGGGGGGCTCGTCCTCGCGGAGCTGCTGCACCGGGCCCGTGACGTCGGCGTCGCGCGGGTGTTCTGCCTGACGTTCGAGACGCGCTTCTTCGCGGCCCACGGGTTCGAGGAGATCGACGGCACGCCCGTCGAGCCGGAGGTCTTCGCCGAGCTGCTTCGCTCCCACGACGACGGCGTCGCCGAGTTCCTCGACCTCGCGCGCGTGAAGCCGAACACGCTCGGCAACACCCGGATGATCCGCTACCTCGACGAGGACGCCCGCGCGCACGACGTCGCCCGACAACGCCTCCCGCGGACGGCGGGGGGCACGTCCCCCGGGCTCCCGGGCGCACCGGGTGGTGCCGGCCAGACCGGCCGCCCGGGTCAGCGGGGGAGCGCGTAGGCGGCGCCCGCGGCGGGGACGACGAGGCCGTCGTCGAGCAGCGACGCGAGGCAGCGCGACCGCTGCGCCTCGTCCGGCCAGGCGACCGCGAGGTCCACGTCCGCGACCGGCCCGTCCGCGGCGCGCAGGACGGCGAGCAGGCGGCCCCTCGCCTGGCGGTCGGTGCCCTCCCACCGCTGCGTGCGTCGGGTCGGGCCTGCGGCCGGCGGCGCCCCCGCCCGGAGCCAGGCGCACCGGTCGGCGACCGGGCACGCGGCGCAGCCGGGTGCTCGGGCCGTGCAGACGAGGGCGCCGAGCTCCATCACGGCGACGCCCCAGCGCGCCGCCGTGGCGTCGTCCTCGGGCAGGAGCGCCTCGGCCAGCGCCGTCTCGGCGGCGCTGAGCGCGGGCGCCGGCTGCGCGGCACCCGACACCAGCCGGGCGTGCACGCGCCGCACGTTGGTGTCGACGACGGCGTGCCGGCCGCCGTGGGCGAAGACGGCCACGGCGGCCGCCGTGTAGGCCCCGACGCCGGGCAGGGCCAGGAGCACCGCGTGGTCGCTAGGCACCCGGCCCCCGTGGCGCTCGACGAGCGCGGCGGCCGCGGCGTGCAGCCGCAGCGCCCGGCGCGGGTACCCCAGCCGGCCCCACGCCCGGACGGCGTCGCCGGCGGGGGCGGCCGCGAGGTCGGCGGGCGTCGGCCACCGCCGCAGCCACGCGCGCCAGACCGGCAGCACCCGGGCGACCGGCGTCTGCTGGAGCATCACCTCGCTCACGAGGACGCCCCACGCGCTCGCGCCCGGCTCGCGCCAGGGGAGGTCCCGGGCCTCGCGGGCGTACCAGGCCAGGACGTCGGCGTGGAGCGCTCCCAGCTCCTCCGGCGGTGGCGCCGCGACGGCGCCGGCCGGGCGGGCGGCCACGCTCAGACGTACCGCTCGAGGATGCTCGACTCGGCGAGGCGGGACAGCCCCTCCCGGACGGCGCGGGCGCGCTGGTCGCCCACCCCGTCGACCGCCATCAGCTCGTCGATGCCCGCGGCGAGCAGCTGCTGCAGCCCGGCGAAGTGGGCGACGAGACGCTCGACGATGGCTCCCGGCAGGCGGGGCACCTTGCTGAGCAGCCGGAAGCCCCGGGGGCTCAGGGCGCTGTCGAGCGTGTCGCCGCCGGTGGTGAGGGCCAGGGCGCGGGCGACGTGGGCGAGGTCCACCAGCTCGGTCGACTCGAGCCGGGCCAGGTCGGCGAGCACGGTCGCGACGGAGCCTGCGGCGCCGTGATCCTCGGTGTAGTCGCGCAGGACGAGCTCCTGGTCCGGGCCGATCCCGCCGATGAGCTCCTCCAGCTGCAGGGAGAGCAGGCGCCCGTCGGCGCCCAGCTCCACGACGTACCCGGCGATCTCCTCGGAGATCCGCCGCACCATCTCCTGGCGCTGGACGACCGCGGCGACGTCCCGGACGGTGACGAGGTCCTCGATCTCCAGGGCCGAGAGGGTCCCCGCCACCTCGTCGAGCCGTGCCTTGTACCGCTCGAGCGTGGCCAGGGCCTGCTCGGCGCGGCCCAGGATCGCCGCCGACCCCTCGAGCACGAAGCGCCGGTCCGCGACGTAGAGGGCGACGATCCGCATCGAGGCGCTGACCGAGATCACGGGCATCGACGTCTGCTTGGCGACCCTCTCCGCCGTGCGGTGACGGGTCCCCGACTCGGACGTCTCGATCGTCGGGTCCGGCACGAGCTGCACGGCGGCGCGCAGGATCTTCGTGGCGCCCGCGTCGAGGACGATGGCGCCGTCCATCTTGGCCAGCTCGCGCAGGCGGGTCGCCGAGAAGTCGACGTCGAGCGAGAAGCCTCCGCTGCACAGCGCGTCCACGACCCGGTCGTGCCCGAGGACGACGAGCGCGCCCGTGCGGCCGCGCAGGATCCGCTCCAGGCCGTCCCGCAGCTCGGTGCCGGGCGCCACCGCGGCCAGGGTCGCCAGCAGGAGCTCCTCGGGCGAGCGCTCGGCGGCCATCGGCTCCTCGTGGGGTGGGGATGTTCTCGGTGGCGCGTCGGTCGGCCGGCGGGGGCGCCGGACGTGCCGCGGCGCGGCCCGCGAAGGCTACCGGCGCCCCGGCACCGCTCGGCGACGGCGCGGGACGCCGTCGCCGAGACGTGACCTCGCCGCGCCGGGGCCGCGCGACGCCGGCGGGCCCGTCAGCCCCAGATCGCCTCCACGCCCTCCGGCGACAGCGCGTCCTCGGCGACCATCGCGCCGGCGCCGGCGACACCGGCGCGCCCCCTCATCTGCGAGGGCACGATCCGCAGGTGGGCCGTGGCCAGGGGCAGCGAGCGCCCGTAGACGACCTCTCGGACCCCCGCCAGGAGCGGCTCGCCGGCCGCGGACAGCGAGCCGCCGACGACGATGACCGACGGGTTCAGCAGGTTGACGCAGGTCGCCAGCACCTGCCCGAGGTCGCGGCCGGCGGCACGGACCGCGCTGCGGGCCCGTGCGTCGCCGCCCCGGAGCAGCGCGACGACGTCGCCCACGTCGGGCACCCCGAGCGCGTCGGCGAGGGCGCCGCCGCCGGCGACGGCCTCCAGGCACCCGTGGTGGCCGCAGGGGCAGGGCACCTCCGCGCGGTCGGGGACGAGCACGTGGCCGAGGTCGCCGGCCGCGCCGCGGGCGCCCCGGTCGAGCCTGCCGCCGGACACGATGCCGGCGCCGATGCCCGTCGCGACCTTGACGAAGAGCAGGTGGTCCGCCTGCGACCACCGGTGGGTGTGCTCGCCGAGGGCCATGAGGTTGACGTCGTTGTCGACGTGCACGGAGCCGGGGAGCCGGCGGCCCACCAGGGCCGGGACGTCGACGCCGTCCCAGCCGGCCATGAGGGGCGGTCGGGTCGGCCGGCCGGTGGAGTGGTCCACGGGCCCGGGTACGCCGATCCCCGTGCCGACGAGGTCGGCGAGGTCGCGGCCCGCCTCGCGCAGCAGCTCCTCGGCCGTGTCGGCGAGCCAGTCGAGGACGACGCCGGGGCCCGCCTCGATGCGCAGCTGCTCGGTGCGGGCGGCCAGCACGCCGCCGGCGAGGTCCGTCAGCTCCACCGTGCCGTGCCGGGCACCGAGGTCGGCCGCGAGCACGACGCGCGAGGCGGGGTCGAAGGCGAGGCGCACCGGGGGACGCCCGCCCGTGGAGCCGGCCTCCCCGGCGCTGGTGACGAGCCCGGTGCTCAGGAGGTGGTCGACGCGGGCGCCGACGGCCGAGCGGGACAGGCCGGTGGTCGCCGCGAGCTCGGCGCGCGTGCGGGGCCGGCCGTCGCGCAGCAGCTGGAACAGCTGCCCCGGGCCGGGCGGGGCGCTCGGGGCGGGCCGCCCTGCTCGGGGACGTGGCCGCGGCGCGTCGGCTCCGGGGGGCTGCGGCGGCACGGTGCTCCTCCTGCGGGTCGGGCAGGGCGGCGCGGTGGCCGCCCCCGCACGTCGTCGACGCGCGCGCGTCCTGCCACCGTCGGCGAGCGGGACCGTAGCCGTCCCCCGCGGCGGCCCCTGCGCCCGGGGCGTCGACCGTCACCTGCCCGCCCGGGCGGCCCGCGCCCCACCGCGGGCGCTACCCCCGCGCCGCACCGCCCCGGGGGCCGCCGTCGGTGGTGGCGAACAGCTGCAGCACGCACGAGCGCAGGTCGTCCACCTCGACCACGCGCAGCGAGCCCCAGGGCGGCGCCTGCTCGCCGCTCGTCCCGGCGCCGGTCGAGGGGACCGGCTCGGGCGCCGCCGTGAGGTGCCGGCGCCCCGGGCCCTCGGCCGCCGGCGCGACGGGGGTCTGCAGGCCGAGGGCGCCGCGCGGCACCAGTGCGGTGCGCATGCCGAGCCGGGCGGCCTCGACGAGGCGGCGCTCGGTGCCGGGGACGACGCGCACGTCACCGGACAGGCCGATCTCGCCGACGGCGACCGTGCCCGCCGGCAGGGCCGCGTCGAAGCAGGCCCCCGCCAGCGCGACCGCGACCGCGAGGTCGACCCCCGGCTCCGTCGTGCGGACCCCGCCGACGGTCGAGGTGAAGACGTCCATGGGGGTGCGCAGCAGCCCGGCGCGCGCCTGGAGGACCGCGACCGCCATCGCCACCCGGCTGGCGTCCAGGCCGCTGGAGCGGGTGCGGGGGCTGCTGCCCGAGGCCGGGACGACGAGGGCCTGGACCTCGACGACGAGCGGGCGGCGCCCCTCGAGCGCGACGGTGGCGCACGTCCCCGGCACCGGGGCGCTGGTGCGGGACAGGAAGAGCTCGCTGGGGTCGAGCAGACCCGTGATGCCGCCCTCGGAGAGGTCGAAGCAGCCCACCTCGTCGGTGGGCCCGTACCGGTTCTTCACCGCCCGGACCATCCGCAGCCGCGAGTGCCGGTCGCCCTCGAAGGTGCAGACCACGTCGACGAGGTGCTCCAGGACACGAGGGCCCGCGACGGAGCCGTCCTTCGTCACGTGCCCGACGAGCAGCGTGGCCATCCCGCGCTCCTTCGCCGTGGCGATGACGGACGCCGCGACCTCGCGCACCTGCGTCACCCCGCCCGCGGAGCCCTCGACGGCGGCGGAGGCGACGGTCTGCACGGAGTCCAGGACGAGCAGGTCGGGGGAGACCGCCTCCACGTGCGCGAGCACCGCCGCCAGGTCGTTCTCGGCGGCGAGGTACAGGCGCGGGCGCAGCGCCCCGATGCGCTCGGCGCGCAGCCGGACCTGCGCCGCGGTCTCCTCGCCGGTGACGTAGAGGACCGTCCGGCCCGTCGTGGCCGTCCGGGCGGCCACCTCCAGCAGCAGGGTCGACTTGCCCACGCCCGGCTCGCCCGCGAGGAGGACGACGGCGCCGGGCACCACCCCGCCGCCGAGCACCCGGTCGAGCTCGTCGACACCGGTGGGCGCCGCCGACGCCTCCTGCGCGTCGACCTCGGCGATCGGCTGCGCCGCACGACGCACCGCCCGCGCGGGCGCGGTGCGGGGCCCCGACGGCGAGGCGGTCTCCTCGACCGTCCCCCACGCCTGGCACTCCCCGCAGCGGCCGACCCACTTCGGCGTGGTCCACCCGCAGTCGGCGCAGCGGTAGCTCGGGCGGGGCGCTCGCGGGGCGGCGGGGCTCTTCGAGGGCATGGGGCGGACGCTAGGGGAGGGGTCCGACATCGCCGCCGGACGCGCCCGGCACCCCCCCGGCGGGCGCCGGGCGCGGACCGTCGAGCCCCTGCTCCCGAGCCCACCTGCGGGCCTGCTCCCGGGCCTGCTCCCGGGCCTGCTCCCGGGCCTGCTCCTGGGCTCGTCCCCGGGCTCGTCCCCGAGCCTGCTCCTGGGCTCGTCCCCTTGCTCGTCCCCGGGCCTGCCCCTGCGCCTGCGTCTGCCCCCGGGACCGTCGCTACGGTCCTGCGCCATGCGCCTGGGGGTCCTCGACGTCGGCTCGAACACCGTCCACCTGCTCGTCGTTGACGCGCACCCGGGCGCCTCGCCGGTGCCGACCGCCTCCCACAAGCGGGTGCTGCGGCTCGCGGAGCGGCTCGACGCCGAGGGCGCCGTCCGGGCCGAGGGCGTGGACGACCTGCTCGACGCCGTGGGCTCCGCCCGGCAGGTGGCCACCTCCGAGGGGGTGGAGGAGCTCACGGGCTTCGCGACGAGCGCGCTGCGCGAGGCGCCCAACGGGCCGGAGGCGCTCGAGCGGGTGCGCCGGGAGACCGGCGTGGCGCTCCAGGTCCTGTCCGGCGGGGCCGAGGCCCGGCTGACCTTCTTCGCCGTCCGCCGCTGGTTCGGCTGGTCGGCCGGCCGGATGCTCGTCCTCGACATCGGCGGCGGGTCGCTCGAGCTCGCCGTCGGCCGGGACGAGGACGCCGACGTCGCGCTGTCCGTGCCGCTGGGCGCCGGACGCACCACCCGCTCGCACCTCGCCGAGGGGGTGACGCGGCCCCGCGACGTCGCGGGCCTGCGCGAGCACGCGCGCGACGTGCTCGCGGCCTCGACCGGCCGGCTGCGCGGGGACGACCCGCCCGACCTCGCGGTCGGGTCCAGCAAGACCTTCCGGACGCTGGGCCGGCTCACGGGTGCCGCCCCGGCGCGCGAGGGCGCCCACGTGCCGCGAGAGCTGCGCCGGGACGCGCTCCAGGAGCTCGTCCCGCGGCTGGCCTCGCTGGGGCCCGGCGGGCGCCGTCGCCTCGAGGGCGTCTCGCAGGCGCGGGCCGGGCAGGTCGTCGCCGGCGCCGTCGTGGCGCTGGAGGCGATGCGCGCGCTGGACCTCGAGCGCCTCGCCCTCAGCCCCTGGGCGCTGCGGGAGGGCGTCATCCTGCGTCGCCTCGACGCGCTCGCGCCGCTCGTCGGCCGCTGACCGCGACCCGGGGGCCGTCGGCGCCGCGCCCGTCCGGGGCACCCGGTGCGGGCCTGCGGGGCCCGTCCGCCGCCGGGGCCTACTGTGGGTGGGTGAGCGAGCACGGGAGCCCCCGCCGCGCGCCCGCGGTGACCCTCTCGACGAGCTCGGTCTACCCGGGCTCCTGCGCGGACGCCTTCGAGGCCGCGGCCAGGCTGGGCTACGACGGCGTCGAGGTCATGGTCTGGACCGACCCCGTCAGCCGGGACGCCGTCGCCCTGCGCCGGCTCGCCACGCACTACGGCGTACCGGTCCTGTCGGTGCACGCCCCCACGCTGCTGCTGACGCAGCGCGTCTGGGGCCGGGACCCGTGGACCAAGCTGGAGCTGTCGGTGCAGCTCGCCCAGGACCTGGGGGCCGACGTCGTCGTCGCCCACCCGCCGTTCCGCTGGCAGCGGGAGTACGCCGCGGGCTTCGTGGACGGCGTCAAGGAGGTCGTCGCGCGGACGGGCACGACCGTCGCCGTGGAGAACATGTTCCCGTGGCGCGCCGGCAGCCGCGAGGTCGTGGCCTACTCCCCGGGCTGGGACGTCGTCGACGAGGACTACGACGACGTGACCCTCGACGTCTCGCACGCCGCCACGTCCGGCAGCGACTCCCAGGAGCTGGCCCGCAAGCTCGGCGACCGGCTCCGGCACATCCACCTCACCGACGGCAGCGGCTCCCTCAAGGACGAGCACCTCGTCCCCGGCCGCGGCTGCCAGCCCGTGGCCGGCCTGCTCGAGGACCTCGCCCGCGGGGGCTTCACGGGGCACGTCGTCGCCGAGATCAACACGCGCCGCTCGCGCGCGCCGGGCGAGCGGGAGCGGGACCTCGCCGACACGCTCGCCTTCGCCCGCACCCACCTCGGCCAGGCCTGAGCCCTCCTCGCCCACGCCCGAGCACTCCGCGCCCCGCTGGCGCCCGGTGCCCGCCTAGGGTCGGCGCCGTGAGCAGCACCGACGAGGACCGCCGTCCCCGCGTGGCCGTCCTGGGGGTGGGCACGATGGGGGAGGCGGTCCTCGCGGGCGTCCTGCGGTCCGGGTGGACCGCCGACGACGTGGTCGTCGTCGTCCGGCGCGAGGAGCGGGCGCGCGAGCTGGACGAGCGGTACGGCGTCCGCGCCGTCCCGCTGCCGGAGGGCGCGGCGGCGGACGTCCTCGTCGTCGCGGTCAAGCCGCAGCAGCTGGACGACGTCCTCGCGGAGGCGGCGGCGCACGTGCGGGCCGGCGCCCTGCTCGTCTCCGTCGCGGCCGGCGTCCCCACGGCGCGGCTCGCCGCGCCGCTGCCGCACGGCGTCGCCGTCGTGCGCGCCATGCCGAACACCCCGGCGCTCGTGGGCCGCGGCGTCACGGCGCTCTCCGCCGGCCCGGGCGCGGAGCAGGCGCAGGTGGCGCTGGCCGCCGAGCTGCTCGCGGGGACGGGGGACGTCGTCGTCGTCCCGGAGGCGCAGCAGGACGCCGCGACGGCCGTCTCCGGGTCCGGCCCCGCCTACGTCCTGCACCTGCTGGAGGCCCTCGTCGAGGCCGGGGTCCACGCGGGCCTCCCGCGGGCGACGTCCTCACGGCTGGCGACGGGCACCCTCGCCGGCACGGCCGCGCTGCTGGAGGAGACGGGCGAGCACCCCGCCCTGCTGCGCGAGCGCGTCACCTCGCCCGGCGGCACCACCGCGGCGGGCCTGCGGCAGCTCGACGAGCGCGGCGTGCGGGCCGCGGTGCTCGCCGCGGTCGAGGCGGCCCGGGAGCGGGCGCGCGAGCTGGGCGCCTGAGCGTCCGGTCAGCCCCCGAGCTCCGCGCGCCGCCGGACGAGGCGCTCGCGCTCGGAGGCCAGCCGCTCGCGCTCGCGGCCGGCGAGGCGGCGCACCTGGAGGTCGAGCACGGCGCGGGCCTGGGCGTCGTCGAGCCCCCACGCGGCGAGAGCGTCTGCGGCGGAGGCGATGTCGGGAGCCTCGGCCACGAGGTCGACGAGCTCGGCCCGCCGCTCCACCGCGGTCGCCAGCGCCTCGAGCACGTGCAGGCGCATGGCGATGTAGCCGAGCTCGCGCTCGGCGCCCGGCTCGGGGCGGGGCGCGTCCTCGTCGCCGGCGGGGCTCATGGCCGGCCCGCGAACTTCTCGATGAGGCTCGTGCGCCCCGAGACGATGAGGACGTCCTGCTCGCGGACGCGGGTGTCCGGCTGGGCGTAGTGGAAGTCCTCCCCGGGGCTCTTCACGCCGACGACCGTCACGCCGTACTTCTCGCGCACCTTGGACTGGCCGAGCGTGAAGCCCTGCGTCTCGCGCGGCGGCCGCATCTTGACGATGGCGAACCCGTCGTCGAACTCGATGAAGTCGAGCAGGCGGCCCCCGACGAGGTGGGCGACGCGCTCGCCCGCGTCCGCCTCGGGGTAGACCACGTGGTGCGCGCCGAGCCGGGTGAGGATCCGCCCGTGGGACGGCGTGATGGCCTTCGCCCAGATCTGGGGCACCCCCATGTCGACGAGCGTCGACGTCGTCAGGACGCTCGCCTCCAGCGAGGTGCCGATGCCGACGACGGCCACGCTGAAGTCCTGGGCGCCGAGCTGGGCGAGGGCGTCGCCGTTCGTCGCGTCCGCCTCGACGACGTGGGTGAGGCGGCCGGACCACTCCTGGACGAGGTCGGGGTCGCGCTCCACCGCGAGGACCTCGTGGCCCATCCGGTCGAGGGCGGAGGCCATGGAGCTGCCGAAGCGACCGAGGCCGATGACCAGCACGGCGTCGTCGCGGGACCTGTCAGCCAACGATGGGCCTCTCCTCGGGGAGCCTGAACATGCGGCTGCTCTCGCGCAGGGCGAGCGCGGCCGCGAGGGTCATCGTGCCCGTCCGCCCGACCACCATGAGCGCCGACAGCACCCACTTGCCCGCCTCCGGCAGGTCCGCGGTGCCGCCGACGGACAGCCCGACGGTCGCGAAGGCCGAGACGACCTCGAAGAGGACGACGTCCAGCGGGTCTCCGGTGACGGCCGTCATGACGACGGTCCCGACGAGCACCGTGCTGGTGCCCACGAGCCCGACGGCGACCGCCAGCCGCAGGGAGCCCTGCGGGACGCGCCGTCCGAAGACCTCGGCGTCCCGGTTGCCGCGGGCCTCGGCCACGACGGCGAGCAGCAGCACGGCGAGGGTCGTCACGCGGATGCCGCCGGCCGTCGAGGCGCTGCCCCCGCCGACGAACATGAGGGCGTCCGTGACGACCCAGGTCGCCGTCGACATCTGCGAGACGTCGACGGTCGAGAAGCCGCCCGAGCGCGGCATGGCCGAGGCGAACCCGGCGGCGAGGACCCGGTCGTACCAGGGCAGGGCGCCGAAGGTGGCGTCGTTCGTCCACTCCATGCCGCCGATGACGACGGCGCCGACGACGAGCAGCACGAGCGTCCCGAAGACCGTCATCTGCGTGTGCAGCCCCCAGCGGCGCGGCGAGCGCCACCGCTCCCGCAGCACGAGGAGCACGGGGAAGCCGAGGCTCCCGACGACCACGCCGACGGCGATGGGCAGCGACAGCCACCAGTCGCCGGCCACGGGCCCGTCCCCGAGCCGGGGCAGGCCCCCCGGGTGCGAGACGAACCCGGCGTTGTTGAAGGAGGAGATGCCGTAGAAGACGGCGTGCCAGAGCGCCTCCCCGAGGCCCTCGCCGGCCACGAGGAAGCGCGGCAGCAGCACGGCGGCGAGCGTCGCCTGCACCGCCACGGAGGACACCAGCACGATCCGGACCAGGACCCCGACCTCGCCGAGCCGCAGCGCCTTCGTCTCGTTCTGCGCGAGCAGCCGCTGCTGCAGCCCCATCCGGCGCGAGACCAGGAGGCCGAGGATGCTGGCCAGCACCAGCACGCCGAAGCCGCCGACCCAGATGCCGGTGATGATGACGGCCTCGCCGAAGTCGGACCAGTACCGCGCGGTGTCGACGACGACGAGGCCCGTCACGCAGACGGCGGACACGGCGGTGAAGACGGCGTCCGCGAGCGGCGCGCGCACCCCGCTCTCGGTGGCGGCGGGCAGGCTGAGCAGGACGGCGAAGACCGCGATGACGGCCACGAAGGCCAGGACCGCGAGGCGGGCCGGCGAGCGGCGGACCAGGCCCGCGACGCCGCCGCGCGAGCGCGGGCGGTGCGAGGGGGGCGTCTCCAGGTCCACCGGGCCCTCCCTGCCGCGTCGGGCCGCCGACCCCGCCGCGGGGGGCGCGGGACCCGCGGTCGCCGCGGGCCGGGTGGCAGCGCGCCCGTCCGGTCGGGCGCGCGCGGAACGCTAGCGTCGCGGCATGACCAGCAGCACCCGGGTCGTGTGGGACCCCGTCCTCACGGCCTACGACTGGGGGCCGGACCACCCGATGAGCCCGGTGCGCCTGGAGCTGACGGCGCGCCTGCTCGACGACCTCGGGGTCCTCGACCGGCCCGGCGTCCAGGTGCGGGGGACGGCGGCGGTGGCCGACGACGCCCTGCTGGGGACCGTGCACCTGCCGGAGTACGTCGCCGCGGTGCGCCGCGTGTCGCAGGACCCCCGCCGCGTCGACCTCGAGCACGGCCTCGGCACCGAGGACGACCCCGCCTTCGCGGGCATGCACGAGGCGAGCGCCCGCATCCTGGCCGCGAGCGTCGAGTGCGCCGACGACCTCTGGCGCGGGGACGTCGCCCACGCCGTCAACTTCGCGGGCGGGCTCCACCACGCCATGCCCGGGCGGGCCAGCGGCTTCTGCGTCTACAACGACGTCGCCGCCGCGATCCGCCGCCTGCTCGCCTCCGGCGCCCGGCGGGTGGCCTACGTCGACCTCGACGTCCATCACGGCGACGGCGTGCAGGCGGCCTTCTACGACGACCCGCGCGTCCTCACCGTCTCGCTGCACCAGAGCGGCCGGACCCTGTTCCCCGGCACGGGCTTCCCCGAGGAGACGGGCGGCCCGGGGGCCGAGGGCACCGCCGCCAACCTCGCCCTGCCGCCCGGCACGCGCGACGCCGCGTGGCTGCGCGGCCTGCACGCCGTGGCCCACCCGCTGGTGCGCGCCTTCGAGCCCGACGTCCTCGTCACCCAGCACGGCTGCGACACCCACCTGCTCGACCCGCTGGCCGACCTCTCCCTGTCCGTGGACGCCCAGCGGGCGGCCGCCGACAGCCTCCACGAGCTCAGCCACGAGGTCTGCGACGGCCGGTGGCTCGCCACGGGCGGGGGCGGCTACGCCGTCGTCGACGTCGTCCCGCGCACGTGGAGCCACGTCGTCGCCATCGCCGCGCACGCGCCCGTCCGGCCCTCCACCCCGACGCCGCAGGCGTGGCGCGAGCACGTGCGGCGGACGCTGCGCCGCGAGGCGCCGCTGCTCATGGGCGACGCCGGCCCGGACGGCGAGGCGGACGACCGCTCGCCCTGGTACCGGCCGTGGGGCAGCGGGCACGACCCCGAGGACCCCGTGGACCGTGCGGTGCTCGCCACGCGCACCGCCGTCTTCCCCTCCCAGGGCCTCGACCCGTGGTTCGACTGACCCGCGCTCCGGCCGACGGGGCCTCCTGACCGGTCCCGCGGGGCGCTCCCCGGACGGGTGCGAGGGGGCGCGGCCCGACGTCGGCGTCCCCTAGGGTCGGGGGAACCAGACGGGGAGGCGGGCCCCGGGCCGTCGGCGTCAGCAGCGGCGCCGCGGGCCACCTCAGCAGCGACAGGGAGCCGGCGTGCCGACGGACGGGCGAGGAGCGGGTCGCGAGGGCGGGCCCGGCGGGCTGACGGACGGCCCGCTCATGACGGTCGCGGAGGTCGCCGAGGAGCTCCGGGTCTCGCGGATGACCGTCTACCGGCTCATCGAGCGCGGGGAGCTGCCCGCCGTGCGCGTCGGGCGCTCCTACCGCGTCCCGCAGGCGGCCGCGGCCGCCTACGTCGCCGCGGCCCGCACCGCTCCCGCCGCGCCGCGCCGCGCCGGCAGCGCCTGACCCTCCCCGCTCGCGCGACCGCCGGCGGGCACTCCCACGGCTGCGCCCCGCGGGTGCGGGGCCGGGCCGGAGCACGTCGAGGCGCGACCGTGCCCCTCGCCGCGCCCCGGGTACCCTTCGCAGCGGACCAGGACCGTGACGTCGTCGGTCGCCACCTGCGGGGGGCGCGGACGCCGGTCGCACCCCCCGAGACGACAGGCAGGCCCCATGGGTTCGGTCATCAAGAAGCGCCGCAAGCGGATGGCGAAGAAGAAGCACCGCAAGCTCCTGCGCAGGACGCGCCACCAGCGCCGCAACAAGAAGTGAGCTGCCGGGGTCGCAGGACGTCGTCGCCGCACGCCGGCGTGCGGCGCTCCCGCACCGGCCCCGCCCAGCGCTCCACGCCCGTCCCCGGTCCTCCGGGGGCGGGCGTCGTGCGTCCCGGCCCGGCCGCCGACGTCGGCCGCCCCGGCGCGCGGTGACGGGGGTGGGGACCGGCGCAGGGCCACGGGTGGGGGTGCCGCAGGGGCGTGTCGTCGTCGTCGGGGCCGCGCACCCGCTCGCCGCCGCCCTGGCGCGGCGGCTCGCGGCGGACCTCGCCGGCCGCCGGCCGGCGGGGGCGCCCGCGCCCGTCCTCGCGCTCGACGAGCGGGCACCCGTGGAGGACGTCGGCGGCGCCCGGTGGGCCAGGCTCGACCTGCGCGGCCCGTCCCTGCCGAGGCTGCTGGAGGCCGAGCAGGCCGCGGTCGTCGTCGACGCGACGCTGCTGCCCCGCAGCGGCGGCCGGTCCGGCGGGGCCCCCGCCGGGCTGCACGTCGTCGCCGCCGCGCAGCGCACCGGCACCGTGCGCCGCGTCGTCCTCGCCTCCTCGACGGGCGTGTACGGCGCGAGCCCCCGGGCGCCGTCCGTCCGCTCCGAGGACGCCGAGCTCGCGACGCCGGCCGGGGGCCTGGAGCGGGCGGCGAGCGAGGTCGAGGCGGCCCTGCGGGCGGCGGCGCGACGTCGCCCCGGCCTCCGGGCGGTGGTGCTCCGGCTCGCGGACGTGGTGGGGCCGGGCCTTCGCACCCCGCTCGGCGACTGGCTGGAGCTGGCGTGCGTCCCGTGCCTGTGGGGGCACGACCCCCGGCTGCAGGTGCTGCACGCCGAGGACGCCGTGGAGGCGCTGCGGCTGGCGGTGCTCGGCGAGGTGACCGGCGTCGTCAACGTCGCGGGGGAGGGCGTGGTCACGCTCTCCCAGGCGGCGGCGCTGTGCGGGCGCCCCGTCCTGCCGGTCCCGTCCGCGGCGCTCGCGTCGACCGCGCGGGTCCTGGCGGGCCGCGCCGTGGAGCCGCCCTGGTCCGACGCCGCCCGCGTGCTGCGCTCCGGCCGCGTGGTGGACCTGCGGCGGATGCACGAGGACCTCGGCCTGGTCGCCCGGTGGGGCAGCCGCGCCGCCGTCGAGGACCTCGCCCGCGGCCGGGGGCTGGCGGGCCCGCTCTCGCCCGAGGTGCGCGCGGCGGCCGGTGCCCGCCTGGGCCGCGTCGCCCGCGGGGTGCGCAGCCGGCTGGTGCCGGGCGCCCCGGCGGGTCGTCCGGCCCCCGCCCGACCCTCCGCACGGCGGTCGTGAGGTCGGTGCCCGTGAGGTCGGCGGCGGCGCGCAGGGGGCGCACCCCGTCGCACACTGGTGCTCGGCGACCCGCGCGGACCGGGAGGGCGGGCGTCGCGGTGACCCGGGGACGGAGGGGCAGATGAGCAGCGAGCGTCCGTCCGCGGCGGGTGCGCCCTCCGACGGCGTCGTGGTGCCCCTGCGCCGCCCGGGGGCGGGTGGCCCGGGGGCGCCCGGCGCCGGACCCCGGGCCGCGGCCGACGCCGGACCGCGGGCCACGGCCCAGGCCGGGTCCGGGGTGCAGGCCGGGTCCGGGGTGCAGGACGGGTCCGGGGTGCAGGACGCGGCGGTGGCGCTGGCCCGCCTGCTGGCCCGCGGCGTCGTCCGTGGGACGGCGGGGTCGGCCCGGGCCGCGGACGTCCTGGGCCGGCGGGGGGCGCGGCTGGCGACCGGCCCGGGGGCGGACCTGGCCCGGCGCGCGCTGCGCACCGGTGCCCTCCTCGGGCGCCGGGTGAGCGGGGACTACGAGGTCGACGAGCTCGGCTTCGACCGCGAGCTCACCGAGGAGGTCCTCCTGGACCTGCTGCGGCCGCTGTACCGCCGCTGGTTCCGCGTGGAGCTCCGCGGGGCCGACCGGGTCCCGCGGGGCGGCGGCGCGCTCCTCGTCTCGAACCACTCCGGCACCGTCGGGATCGACGCGCTCATGACGATGGTCGCCGTCCGCGACGACGTCCCGGGAGGACGCCACCTGCGCGTCCTCGCCGCGGACATCGTGCTCGCCGCGCCGGTGCTCGGGGACCTGGCCCGCAGGGCCGGCATCACGCTCGCCTCGCCGGACGACGCGGAGCGGCTCCTCGCGGCCGGCGAGCTCGTCGGCGTGTGGCCCGAGGGGTACAAGGGCGTCGGCAAGCACTTCCGGGACCGCTACCGCCTGCAGCGCTTCGGCCGCGGCGGCTTCGTGGCCTCGGCGCTGCGCGCCGGTGTCCCGATCGTGCCCGTGGCCGTCGTCGGCGCCGAGGAGGTCTACCCCCGGATCGGCGACATCGCCCCGCTCGCGCGCCTGCTCGGCCTGCCGTACGTGCCGGTCACCCCGTTCTTCCCGCTCCTCGGCCCGTTGGGGCTCGTGCCCCTGCCGAGCCGGTGGGTCGTCCAGCTCGGCGAGCCCGTCCGCACCGACCTCGCCCCCGCCGGGACGGCCGACGACCCGGCCGTCGTGCTCGACCTCGCCGACCAGGTGCGCGAGAGCATCCAGGAGTCGCTGCACGCGCTGCTGGAGCAGCGGACGTCGGTCTTCCGGTGACCGGGACCGGCGGGCGGCGCGGACCGCTGCGGCTGCTCGGCGCCCGCCGCCGCGCCGCGGGGGTGCCGGTGCCGGGCGGGCCCGGCGGGACGGGCCCGGCCGGCGACCGGTCGGGGGCCCCGGGGGCGGTGCGGGTCGTGCTGCTCGGTCGGGCCGGGTGCCACCTGTGCGAGGCCGCCCGCGAGGTCGTGCACGACGTCGCGGCGCGCACGGGGACGGGCGTCCGGGAGGTCGACGTCGACCGCCCCGGCCCCGGCGACGAGCCGGACGGCGCGCCGGGGACCCTCGCCGCCCGCTACGGGGAGCTGGTGCCGGTCGTGCTCGTGGACGGCCTCCAGCACGCCGTCTACCACGTCGACGGGGCGCGGCTGGAGGCGGCCCTGCGCGCACGGGGCCGCTAGGACGCCGCGGGCGCCGTCTCGACTTTGTGCGTGCGTTCACAAGGCTTAGGGTTGGCGGCAGCCCGCAGCGCCCAGCCCCCCGCGCGCGGAACCACCCTCCGCACGCGAAGGAGCCGGCCCGCGCCGTGAGCACTCCTGAGGACACCGGCCGCAGCGCGCCTCCCTGGGCGCCCGCCGTCCCGGACCCCTCCGCGGCCGCGCTGCAGCGGGCCGTGCCGGCGGCGGAGCGGCTCCTCGCCGAGCGGGGCATCCCCGAGGCGAGCGTCGCCCGTCTGCCCGTCTACCTGCGGGCGCTCCGGGCCCTCGTCGAGCGCGGCGTCCGCACCGTCTCCTCCGAGGAGCTCGCCGCGGCCGCGGGCGTCGGGTCCGCGAAGCTGCGGCGGGACCTCAGCCACCTGGGCTCCTACGGCGTCCGGGGCGTCGGCTACGAGGTCGCGCCCCTCGTCGCCCACGTCTCCCGCGAGCTGGGGCTGACCCAGGAGTGGCGCGTGGTCCTCGTCGGCGTGGGGAACCTCGGCCGGGCCCTGGCCAGCCACGGCGGCTTCGCCGAGCGCGGGACGGTCGTCGTCGGCCTCTTCGACGCGGACCCCGGCGTCGTCGGCCAGGAGGTGGCCGGGACGGTCGTGCGCCCGATGGCGGACCTCGCCGAGGTCGTGCGCTCCGAGGGCGTCTGCATCGGCGTGCTCGCCACCCCTGGGGCGGGCGCGCAGGCGGCCTGCGACGCCCTCGTGGCGGCCGGCGTCACCGGGGTCCTGACGTTCGCACCGGCCGTGCTGCAGGTGCCGGAAGGGGTGGACGTGCGCAAGGTCGACCTGGCGAGCGAGCTCCAGATCCTCGCCTTCCACGAGCAGCGCAAGGCCGACGCCGCCCGCGGCGGGCCGGCGGGCGCGGGCGCGGCGCAGCCCGTCGACCCGGTACCTGCCGGCCTCGCCCCCCGGGCGACGGCGCACGCCCCCGGGCACCCGCGGGGCGTCCGCCGCCGGACGGGGGTGTCCCGATGACCGCGATGGTCGTGGGCCTGTCCCACCGCACCGCGCCCCTGGAGGTCCTGGAGCGCGCCGCCCTGGACGGCGCCGCCGCCCGGGCCCTGGCCGCCCGGGCCCGCACCGGCGACGACGTGAGCGAGGCCGTCGTCCTGTCCACGTGCAACCGCCTGGAGGTCTACGGCGAGGTCGCCAGCTTCCACGGCGGCCTGGCCGACCTCGGCGCCGCGCTGGCCGCGGCCGCCGGCGTCCCGCTCGTCGAGCTGACCGACCACCTGTACGTCCACTACGCCGACGGCGCGGTCGAGCACCTGTTCACGGTCGTCTGCGGGCTCGACTCGATGGCCGTGGGCGAGTCGCAGGTGCTCGGCCAGGTCCGCTCCGCCCTGCGCCGCGGCCAGGAGGACGGCAGCGTCGGCACCGCCCTCGACGGCCTCCTGCAGCGGTCGTTGCGCGTCGGCAAGCGGGCGCACTCCGAGACGGGGCTCGACCACGCGGGGCACTCGCTCGTCGAGGCGGGGCTCGCGCACGCCGACCGGGTCGTGGGGCCGCTGGCGGGCGCCCGCGTCCTCGTCGTCGGGGCCGGGTCCATGAGCGCGCTGGCCGTCACGACGGCGCACCGGCTCGGGGCCGGCGAGATCACGGTCGTCAACCGCACGGCCGCCCGCGCCCAGCGCCTGGCCGAGGCCGTGGGCGGCCGCTGGCGGGCCCTCGGGGAGGCCGGCGGCCTGGAGCGCGAGCTCGCGGACGCCGACGTCGTCCTGTCCTGCACCGGCGCCGTCGGCCACGTCGTCGACGCGGCGACCGTGGGGGCCGCCCGGGCGCTGCGCGGCGGCGGGGCGCCGGGAGGCTCGGAGGCCGCCGCGCCGCAGCTGCTCGTCGACCTCGCGCTGCCGCGCGACGTGGCGCCCGAGGTCGGGCGCCTGCCCGGCGTCGTCGTCCTCGACCTCGCGGGCCTGGGCGCCGAGCTCGCCGACGAGCAGGTCGGCTCGGGCGTGGCCGCCGACCTGGCCGACGCGCGGGCCGTCGTCGCCGAGGAGGTCGCCGCCTACCTGGCCGAGCGCCGCGCCGCGGCCGTCGCGCCGACCGTCGTCGCCCTGCGGGCGCAGGCGCGGGAGGTGGCGGACGCCGAGCTCGCCCGCCTGCGCCACCGGCTGGGCGCGGACCTGGACCCCCGGGTGGAGGCGGAGGTGGCCCAGACGCTGCACCGCGTCGTCTCGGCCCTGCTCCACACCCCGACCGTCCGGATGAAGACGCTCGCCGCCGACGCCTCGCACGGGCCCGCCTACGTCGAGGCGGTCCGTGAGCTGTTCGACCTCGGCCCGGCGGAGACCCGTGCGCCGGAGGCGGTGTCCCAGGCGCTGCGCGCCGTGCCGGACGCCCGCGCGGGGGAGGGCGCCGTCCGCGACCTCCTCGCCGGCGCCCGCGCACCGGGCGGCGACGGGGGGCGTGCGCCGTGACCGGGCCCGGCACCGCGCCGCAGGCGCCGGTCGTGGGGGGCCGCTCGGCCGGGCCGCTGCGGCTCGGCACCCGGCGCAGCGCGCTCGCGCGGGCGCAGTCCGAGGACGTCGCCGAGCGCCTGCGCGCGGCGAGCGGCCGCGACGTCGTCCTCGTCGAGGTCACGACCCGGGGGGACGTCGACCGGGCCCCGCTGCGGCAGATCGGCGGCACCGGCGTCTTCGTGACGGCGCTGCGCGAGGCGCTGCTCGAGCGCCGCGTCGACCTCGCCGTCCACTCGATGAAGGACCTGCCCACCGCCTCCGCCGACGGCCTCGTCCTGGCCGCCGTGCCCGCCCGCGAGGACCCGCGCGACGCGCTCGTCGCCGCGGGCGGGGCCCGCCTGGGCGACCTGCCGCGCGGCTCCCGCGTCGGCACCGGGTCGCCGCGCCGGGCCGCCCAGCTGCGGGCGCTCGGGCTGGGGCTCGACGTGGTCGACGTGCGGGGCAACATCGACACCCGCCTCGCGATGGTGACCTCCGGTCGCGTCGACGCCGTCGTCCTCGCGCACGCGGGGCTGCGGCGCATCGGGCGCGCGGACGAGGTGTCGGAGGTCCTCGACGTCGAGCAGATGCTCCCCGCCCCGGCGCAGGGGGCGCTGGCGCTGGAGTGCCGCGCGGACGACCTCGTGACCGCGCAGGCGTGCGCCGCCCTCGACGACCCGCGGGCCCGGGCGGCGACGACCGCCGAGCGGGCCGTGCTCGCGGCGCTCGAGGCCGGCTGCTCCGCTCCGGTCGGCGCCCTCGCGCGCACGGACGGCGAGGAGGGCGGTGGCGAGCTCGTGCTCACCGCGGTCGCCGCCGCGCCGGACGGCTCGCGCGTCCTGCGCCGCTCGGCCCGCGGCGACGACCGGGACCCGGAGGGCCTGGGCCGGCGCCTCGCCGCCGAGCTCGTCGCCGACGGCGCCGCGGACCTCGTCGCCGTCGGCCCCGCCTCGCCCGCCGCCGCCCGGCGGGCGGACGGGCGGCCGGACCGGCCCGGCCCCGCCGGCGAGCAGGCCGTCCTCCCCGTGGACGACCTGCTCGACGGCCCGCAGGGCGGTGCCGTCGGCAGCGGTGCGTCCGTCGCCCCCACCGGCTCCGAAGACCCCCCGACGGGTGGTCCCCCGGGTGCGCAGGGCGTGCGCACCGGGACACCACCCCCCTCCCCGGCCCTGCTCCCCGCCGGCTCCGCCTCCGCGCCCACGTCCGGGGACTCCTCCCGGGCCGACCGCGGTGGCCGCCACGGCGGTGCAGCACCGGACGGCGGGCCGGATCGGCCCTCCCCCCACGACACCGCACCCACCGGTGACGCCGCGAGCCGGCGCACCAGCTCCCAGGAGAGTGAAGCGTGACCCCGCGCACCGGCCTCCAGCTCGACCACCGCGCCGGCACCGGCCCGGCGCCCGTGACCGTGACCGGTCCCGCCCCAACGGCGGCGCCCGGCACCCCCGTGACCGCCCGCAGCAGCGACGCGGGTGAGGACCCGGGGGGCGACCGGCCCGACCCGGGCGCCGCGCCCGGGCCCGCGGCGTCGTCGACGCCGTCCTCGTCGACCGCGCGCGGAGCGGCCGAGGGCACGTCCGGCGCCCCCACGGGCGGGCGCCGCGGCGCTCCCCTCGGGTCGGTCTCCTTCGTCGGCGCGGGGCCGGGGGACCCGGGCCTGCTGACGGTCCGTGCCGCCGAGCTCCTGTCGCGCGCCGAGGTCGTCGTCGTCGACGGTCCCGTCGGGGCGGCCCTCGCCGGGCGGGCCGTCCCCGACGGCGTCGAGGTGCTCGACGCCCGCGTGGTCCGCGAGGCGGCCGACCCCGCCGAGCAGGCGCCCACGACCCCGTCGGCGCGCGCCCGGGCCACGACCCGGCTCGTCACGCGCGCGGCGCGGGCCGGGCGCCGCGTCGTGCGTCTGCTGCCGGGCGACGCCGCGACGTTCGAGGGCCTCGCCGAGGAGCTGCTCGCCTGCCACCGGGCGTCGGTGCCCTTCGAGGTCGTCCCCGGGGTCTCGCCCGCGGTCGCCGTCCCCGTCTACGCGGGCGTCCCCGTGACGACGGCCGGCACGGACCTCGTCCACGTCCTCGACTGCGCCAGGGACGGCCGTGACGTCGCCGGGCTCGGTGCCGCCCGGGAGACCGTCGTCCTGCTCGGCTCGCGCGAGCAGCTCGCGGCCTGCGCCCGTGCCCTGCTCGCGGCCGGCCGCAGCGCCACGGCCGCCGTCGCCGTGACGGCCGGCGGGACGACGACCGCGCAGCGCACGGTCACCGCGGCGCTGGCCGAGCTGCCGGGGCTGCTGGAGGCGGCCGACGACGACGCCCTGCCCGGTCCTCTCGTCGCCGTCACCGGCCCCGGGGTGGCGCTGCGCGAGCGCACCTCCTGGTACGAGAACCGGCCGCTGTTCGGCTGGCGCGTGCTCGTGCCGCGGACCCAGGCGCAGGCCGGGGGGATGAGCGCGCTGCTCGCCGAGGCCGGCGCCGTGGCGGAGGTCGTCCCCACCATCTCGGTGGAGCCGCCCCGCACGCCGCACCAGGTGGAGAAGGCCGTCACCGGCCTCGTCACCGGTCGGTACGAGTGGATCGGGTTCACCTCGGTCAACGCCGTGCGCGCCGTCCGCGAGAAGTTCGTCGAGTACGGCCTCGACGCGCGGGCCTTCGCGGGCCTCAAGGTCGCCGCCGTGGGCGGCGTCACGGCAGGGGCCCTGCGCGAGTGGGGCATCGAGCCCGACCTGGTCCCGTCCGGCGAGGAGTCCGCCAAGGGCCTGCTCGCCGACTGGCCGGCCTACGACGACGTGCTCGACCCCATCAACCGGGTCCTGCTGCCGCGCGCGGACATCGCGACGGACACGCTCGTCGCGGGCCTCACCGAGCTCGGCTGGGAGGTGGACGACGTCACGGCCTACCGGACCGTGCGCGCCGCGCCGCCCGCGGCGCCCGTGCGCGACGCCATCAAGAACGGCGCCTTCGACGCGGTCGTGTTCACCTCCTCCTCGACGGTGCGCAACCTCGTGGGCATCGCGGGCAAGCCGAACCCGAGCACCGTCGTCGCGTGCATCGGCCCGGCCACGGCCGCCACGGCCACGGAGAACGGGCTGCGGGTCGACGTCCTCGCCGACGAGCCGAGCGCCGCGGCGCTCGTCGCGGCGCTCGCCGACCACGGGGCCGCGCTCGCCGCGGCCGCGGCCGAGGCCGGCGAGCCGCTGCAGCGGCCCAGCGAGCGCCGCCTCCCGGCGCGTCGCCGGGCCCGCTGAGAGCGCCCGCACCGCGACCCGGCGCCCCGGCCGGGTCCTCCCGCCCCACCCGAGGAGCGCGGCCAGCGCCCGAGAGGACCCGTCATGCCCTTCCCCGTCGAGCGACCCCGACGGCTGCGCGCCACCCCGGCGCTGCGCTCCCTCGTGCGCGAGCAGCGGCTGGACCCGGCCCAGCTGGTGCTGCCGATGTTCGTCAAGGAGGGCCTCGACGTCCCGCGCGAGGTGACGAGCCTGCCCGGTGTCGTCCAGCACTCGCGCGCCTCGCTGGTCGACGCCGCGCACGAGGCGGTCGAGGCGGGCGTCGGCGGGCTCATGCTCTTCGGCGTCCCGGCGGAGCGCGACGCCCGGGGGAGCGGGGCCGACGACCCGGACGGGATCCTCAACCTGGGGCTGCGTGACCTCGCCGACGCGGTGGGGGACCGCACGGTCGTCATGGCGGACCTGTGCCTCGACGAGTTCACCGACCACGGGCACTGCGGCGTCCTGGTCGAGGACGGCCCCCGCGCCGGGACGGTCGACAACGACGCGACCCTCGCCCGGTACGTGGCCACGGGCCTCGCCCAGGCCGAGGCCGGGGCGGGCGTCCTGGGCCTGTCCGGGATGATGGACGGCCAGGTCGGCGTCGTCCGGGCCGCGCTGGACGAGGCGGGGCGCGACGACGTCGTGCTGCTGGCCTACGCCGCCAAGTACGCCTCGGCGTTCTACGGGCCCTTCCGCGAGGCGGTCGAGTCGACGCTCGTGGGCGACCGGCGCGCCTACCAGCAGGACCCGGCGAACCGCCGCGAGGCCCTGCGCGAGGTGCGTCTTGACGTCGAGGAGGGGGCGGACGTCGTCATGGTCAAGCCGGCCCTGCCCTACCTCGACGTGCTCTCCGACGTGGCCGCCGCCGTGGACGTGCCTGTGTGGGCCTACCAGGTGTCCGGCGAGCTCGCCATGGTCGAGGCGGCGGCGGCCAACGGCTGGCTCGACCGCGAGCGGACGATCCTCGAGACGCTGGCGTCCGTGCAGCGCGCCGGCGCCGACGCCGTGCTCACCTACTGGGCGGTCGAGGCCGCCCGCTGGCTGCGCCGGGGCTGACGCCGGGTGGGCCGCACCGGCTCCGGGGCGGCCGGTCGGGCGAACGGCCGGGGAGCCGGGTGGTCGAGGAGTAGCGTCCGCCCATGCCCACGGCCCCCGCGGCGTCCTCGGTCGCCCCCGACGCCGGCACGCCCGGCGAGGCCGGCGGGGGAGGGGCCCGCTGGCTCGACCCGCGGGAGCAGGGCGTCTGGCGCAGCTATCTCGAGGGCACGCAGCGCCTGTGGGAGCACCTGGGCGACGTGCTCGACGAGCGGGGCGACCTGCCCCTGCAGGAGTACGAGGTCCTCGTGCGGCTGCAGGAGTCCCCGGGCTCGTGCCTGCGGATGTCCGACCTGGCCCACGCCCTGGTCCACTCGCGCAGCCGGCTCACGCACACCGTCGGCCGGATGGAGGCGAAGGGCCTCGTCGAGCGCCGGGCCAGCCCGGACGACGGCCGCGGCGTCCTCTGCGTCCTGGCGGACGAGGGGCGGGCGGCGCTCGAGCGCAACGCGCCGCTGCACGTCGCGAGCGTCCGCGCGGCGCTGTTCGACCTGCTGGAGCCCGAGGAGCTCGAGGTCCTCGGCCGCGCGCTCGAGAAGGTCGCCGCGCACCTGCGCTCCTGACCCCCGCGCCCGCCGTCCGACGCCCGCCGTCCCCGGGGCGGGGCCCCGCCGTCGGCCCCGGACGGGCCACCCCGGGGCCACCTCGGGGCGGGCGGCAGGATGGCGGCCATGAGCACGTCGACCGACCGCACGCCCTCCGCGGCGCAGACCCCCTACCCCTTCGAGGCCCCCGCGTCGGAGCATCTGTTCGCCCGGGCCCGGGCGGTGATCCCCGGAGGGGTCAACTCGCCGGTGCGGGCGTTCGGCGCGGTCGGCGGCACGCCCCGCTTCATGACGTCGGGGAGGGGGCCCTACCTGCGCGACGCCGACGGCCGCGAGTACGTCGACCTGGTCTGCTCCTGGGGCCCGATGATCCTGGGCCACGCCCACCCGGAGGTGCTCGAGGCCGTGACGGCGGCCGCGGCGGAGGGCTTCTCCTTCGGGACGCCGACGCCCCGGGAGGTCGAGCTCGCCGAGGAGATCGTCCGCCGCGTCGACCCCGTCGAGCAGGTCCGCCTCGTGAGCTCGGGCACCGAGGCGGTCATGAGCGCCGTCCGGCTGGCGCGCGGGTTCACCGGCCGTCCCCTGGTCGTGAAGTTCGCCGGCCACTACCACGGCCACGTCGACGCGCTGCTGGCCGCGGCCGGCTCCGGGATGGCCACGTTCGCGCTGCCCGACACCCCGGGGGTCACCGGCGCCGCGGCCGCGGACACGCTCGTCGTCCCCTACAACGACCCCGAGGCGCTGGAGGCCGTCTTCGCCGAGCACGGCGACCGGGTCGCCGCCCTCGTCACCGAGGCCGCCGCCGGCAACATGGGCGTCGTCCCGCCGCGTCCCGGCTTCACCGCGCTCATGCGGCGTCTGACGCGCGAGCACGGTGCCCTGCTCGTCAGCGACGAGGTCATGACGGGCTTCCGCGTCTCGGCCGCCGGCTGGTACGGCCTCGAGGGCCCGCAGGGCGCGGGCGACGACGGCGGCGTCGCCGCGGGCGCGCCGGACCTGCTCACCTTCGGCAAGGTCATGGGCGGCGGCTTCCCCGCCGCCGCCTTCGGCGGCCGCGCCGACGTCATGGCCGCACTGGCCCCGGCCGGGCCGGTCTACCAGGCCGGCACGCTGTCCGGGAACCCGGTCGCCACCGCGGCGGGCCTCGCGACGCTGCAGCGCTGCACGCCCGAGGTGTACGACCACCTGGACCGGGTGGCGGCGCGGCTGTCGTCGGCCGCCTCCGCCGCGCTCGACGACGCCGGCGTCCCGCACACGGTGTCGAGCGCCGGGTCGATGTTCACCGTCTTCTTCGGGCCCGACCCGGTGCACGACTACGCGGGGGCGCGCAGCCAGGACACGCAGGCCTACGCGGCCTTCTTCCAGTCCATGCTCGCCTCCGGCGTCCACCTGCCGCCCAGCGCCTTCGAGGCGTGGTTCCTGTCCGCCGCCCACGACGAGGAGGCCGTCGGGCGGGTCCTCGAGGCCCTGCCCGCGGCGGCGCAGGCCGCGGCCCGGGCGCAGAGCAGCCTCTCGGGCCAGACGGGGACGTGACGCCACCGCCGCCCCCGGACCTCTCGGGCAGGATGGCGCGCATGGTGCCGCCCCCTGACGACGACGCCCGCCCGGACCGCCGCCCGGTCCCCCTGCCGGACCCGCGCGCGCGGACGGTCGTGCACCTGCTCCGGCACGGCGAGGTGCACAACCCCGAGGGGGTCCTCTACGGGCGGCTGCCCGGGTACCACCTCTCCGAGCGCGGCCGCGCGATGGCCGACCGGGTCGCCGAGCACCTCGTGGCGAGCGGGGCGGACATCTGCCTCGTCGTCGCGTCACCGCTCGAGCGCGCGCAGGAGACGGCGCGCCCGGCCGCCGAGGCCCTCGGCCTGCCGGTGGGCACGGACGAGCGGCTGGTCGAGGCGGGCAACCAGTTCCAGGGGCTCACCGTCGGCGTCGGCGACGGCGCCCTGCAGCGCCCCGAGCACTGGTGGAAGCTGCGGAACCCGCTGCGGCCGTCGTGGGGCGAGCCCTACGTCGAGCAGGCCACGCGGATGCACGCGGCCGCCGACGAGGCCCGGGTGCGCGCGGAGGGGCGCCACGCCCTGCTCGTCAGCCACCAGCTGCCCATCTGGGTGGCGCGCCTGGCCGCGGAGCGCCGCCGCTACGCGCACGACCCGCGGCGGCGCGAGTGCTCGCTCGCCAGCCTGACGTCGCTGCACTACGTCGGGCACCACCTCGAGGGCGTCACCTACCGCGAGCCCGCGGCCGACCTGCTGCCGGGTGCGAGCGGGGTGGCCGGGGCCTGAGCCGGGAGGAGGGTCGGCGGCCCGCGCTCCCAGGGGGCTGCCAGGGACCGTGTGGAACCCTGGACGTCGTGCGAGGAGCTGACGCGCAGGGCCGCCACCGCGACCACGGGTCCGCCCGCCGCGGGGCCGCGGTCGCGCTGGCTGCGGCCGGCGCCCTGGTGCTCGCGGGCTGCACGACGGGCGACGCGCAGCAGGTCGTGGGCCAGGGCTACGTCGCGGGCGACGGCAGCCTCGTGCAGCTGGCGCCCGAGGACCGGGGCGACCCCGTCGAGCTGGCCGGGACGACGCTCGACGGCGAGCAGGTCGACGTCGCCGACTGGCGCGGCGCGCCGGTCGTCCTCAACACCTGGTTCGCTGCCTGCGGGCCCTGCCGGGAGGAGGCACCCGACCTCGTGGAGGTGGCCACGGCGACGGCGGGCGACGGCGTCAACTTCCTCGGCATCAACGTCTCGGACGGCCCGGCCCAGGGGACGGCGTTCGAGGAGCAGTTCGGGGTGCCGTACCCCTCGCTCGAGGACCGGGACGGCAAGGGCGTCCTGGCGCTCCGCGGACAGCTCCCGCCGGCGTCGACCCCCACCACGCTCGTGCTCGACCCGCAGGGGCGCGTGGCGGCCCGCTTCAGCGGGGCGGTGCAGGACCCCTCGACGCTGCGGGCGGTCATCGACGACGCCGCCGCGGAGGGCGCGTGACGCCCGTCCTGCTCGCCGCGCCCGACCCCTTCGGGTCCGCCGCCTTCGCCGGGCCGATGCTCCTCGCCCTCCCGGTGGCGGCGCTCGCCGGCCTCGTGTCCTTCGCCTCGCCCTGCGTCCTGCCGCTGGTGCCCGGCTACCTCGGCTACGTCACCGGGCTGACCGGCGTCGACCTGGAGCGCCAGCGCCGGGTGCGCGTGCTGCTCGGCGCGGTGCTGTTCGTCCTCGGCTTCAGCGCCGTCTTCGTCGTCGTGGGCTTCACCGCCGGCGCGCTGGGCGGGCTGCTGCAGCAGTGGGGCGACGAGGTGGCCCGGGTCCTCGGGGTCGTCGTCGTGCTGCTCGGGCTCTCCTTCGCGGGCGTCCTGCCCGGCCTGCGGCGCGAGGTGGCGGTGCGGCGGCGTCCCCGGCCCGGGCTCGCCGGGGCGCCGCTGCTCGGCGTCGTCTTCGGCCTGGGGTGGACGCCCTGCATGGGCCCCACCCTCGCCGCCATCACGTCGCTGGCCTTCGTCTCCGGCTCGGGGCCCCGCAGCGTCGTGCTCGCCGTCGCCTACTGCCTCGGCCTGGGCGTCCCGTTCGTGCTCGTCGCGCTCGCCGCCAGCCGGGGCGCGCGGGGCCTGGACGTCCTGCGCCGCCACCGCGTGGCCCTCGCGCGGGCGGGCGGGGCGCTGCTCGTCGTCGTCGGCCTCCTGCTCGTCACCGGCGTGTGGACGCAGTGGACGAGCGCCGTCGGCGCCCGTTTCTCCGACTGGGCCCTGCTGTGACGACCCCGGACGGGCCCGAGCCCGGCCAGCGGCCCACCGCGGGGCAGGAGCCGGTGGACCGGCCCCTCCGCCGGCCCCGGCTGACCCCTCGACAGCCCCGGCAGACCCCTCGACAGCCCCGGCAGACCCTTCGACAGCCCCGGCTGGGGGCCCTGGGGACCCTGCGCTTCGTCTGGCGCCAGCTGACGAGCATGCGCACGGCCCTGCTGCTCCTGCTGCTGCTCGCGGTCGCGGCCGTGCCCGGCTCCGTGGTCCCCCAGCGGGGTGCCGACCCGGCGGCGGTCGCGACGTACGTCGACGAGCACCCGACGCTCGCGCCGTGGCTGGACCGGCTCGGGGTCTTCGAGGTCTACAGCTCGCCGTGGTTCTCGGCGATCTACCTGCTGCTCTTCGTCTCCCTGGTGGGCTGCGTCCTGCCGCGCAGCCGCCAGCAGTGGACGGCGTGGCGGACCCCGCCGCCGCGGACCCCCTCCCGCCTGGACCGGCTGCCCGAGCACCGCGCCGTCGTCGCCGGTGCGGACGGGACCGCCACCTCGCGCGAGGACGTCCTCGCCGGGGCCGCGGCCGCCCTGCGCCGGCGGCGCTACCGCGTCCAGGTCCGTCCCGACGACGGTGCCGGGTCGGTCGCCGCCGAGCGGGGGCACCTGCGCGAGACCGGCAACCTCGTCTTCCACCTCGCCCTCGTGGGGCTGCTGCTGGCGCTGGCCGCCTCGAGCCTGCTGAGCTACCGCGCTGAGGTCGTCGTCCCCGTCGGGCAGGGGTTCTCCAACACCGTCGCGCGCTACGACACCTACGACCCGGGCGCCTGGGTGCAGCCCGACGACCTGCCGCCCTTCGCCGTCGGGCTGGAGGGCCTCGACGTCCGGTTCGAGGAGGAGGTGGGTGGCCAGCTCGGGGCCCCGCGGGACTTCACGGCCGACGTCGTCGTCGACCGCCCGGGGGAGGACCCCGAGCAGGACGTCATCCGCGTCAACGAGCCGCTGCACGCGGGCGGCGCCGAGGTCTACCTCGCGGGCAACGGCTACGCGCCCGTCATCAGCGTGACCGACTCCCGCGGGCGGCTCGTCTACTCCGAGCCGACGCCGTTCCTCGCCCAGGACGACGCCTACAGCTCCACGGGCGTCGTCAAGGTGCTCGGGTCGGACCCGGAGCAGCTCGGCTTCACCGGCGCGTTCCTGCCCACCGCGGTCCTCGACGGCGCCGGGCCGCGCTCGGTCTTCCCCGACGCCCGCGACCCGCTGCTCCTGCTCACCGGCTACGAGGGCGACCTGGGCGCCGTCAACGACGGCCGACCCGTCAACGTCTACGAGCTGGACACGCAGCGCATGCAGCAGCTGACGACCGACGAGGGGGAGCCGTGGTCCGTCGCGCTGCGCCCGGGCGACGCCGTCCCCCTGCCCGACGGCCGCGGCACGCTGCGCTTCGGCTACCCGCCCGAGGGCGCGCCCGCGGACGACGTGGCCGCCGCGTCCGGCGCCGGGGACCCGCTGCCGCGCTTCGCCGGCCTCACCGTGCGGCACGACCCGGGCCGGCTGCCCGCGCTCGTGTTCTCCGTCCTCGCCATGGCCGGCCTCGTCGCGTCGCTGTTCACCCCGCGCCGCCGCGTCTTCGTGCGGGTCGTCCCCGGGGCCGGCCCCGAGGGCGGGCTGCGGCTGGACGTCGCCGGGCTGGCCCGGGGCGAGGACGCGGGGCTCGCCGCCGAGGTCGACGAGCTCGCCCGTACCCTGGGCTCCCCGGCCCAGCCCCCGCCGGGCCCGCCGCCGTCCGCCGGCTCCGGGCCCCCGGGCGGCGCGGACGAGGCCGCCGCCCCCGGGCGGGCCCCGGCCGCCGTGGGGCACCGCGGGACCAGCACCACCACCGACCGGACCGGGAGCTGAAGCCATGGGCGAGTCGCTCGCCGCGACGAGCAACCTGCTCGTCTACTCCGCGATGACGGCCTACGCCGTCGCGCTGCTCGCCTTCTCGCTCGACCTCTCGGGGCGCGGGCGCACGGCCCCCGCGGCCGCTCCGGCCCGGCGGGGGGCGCTCGTGGGCGCCGGCGCCCTCTCCACCACCGGCCCGTCCACCAGCGGCCCGGCGACCGGGGACCCGTCGGGCGCCGTGGGGGACGACGGGCCGGTCCACGAGCGCCGTCGCGCCGCGGCCGTCGGGGTCACGACGACCTGGCTGGCGCTGCTGCTGCACGTCGGGGCGGTCGTCACGCGCGGGGTCTCCGCGGGGCGGGTGCCCTGGGGCAACATGTACGAGTTCACGCTGACGGGCGCCGCGGTCGTCACGGCCGTGTACGTCGCCGTCCTCTGGCGCCGTGACCTGCGCTACCTCGGCGTCTTCGTCGTCGGCCCGGTGCTGCTCACCCTCGGCATCGCGCTCGCCGTCCTCTACACCGACTCCGCCGAGCTGGTGCCGGCGCTGCAGAGCTACTGGCTCGTCATCCACGTCTCGGTGGCCACCGTCAGCTCCGCGCTGTTCGTCATCGCTTTCTCGGCCAACGTGCTGCAGCTGGTGCAGGGGCGCCGGGAGGAGCTGCGGGCGGCGGGGACGCCGCCGCGGCGCGGGCGCTTCATGGACCTGCTGCCCGGCTCGGTCGAGCTCGAGCGGGCGGCCTACCGCCTCATCGCGCTGTCCTTCCCGCTGTGGTCCTTCACCCTCGTCGCGGGCGCCATCTGGGCCGAGCGGGCCTGGGGCCGCTACTGGGGCTGGGACCCGAAGGAGGTGTGGACCTTCGTCATCTGGGTCGTCTACGCCGCCTACCTGCACGCCCGGGCGACGCGCGGCTGGGACGGCCGCCGCGCCGCGTACCTGGCCATCGCCGGCTTCGCCTGCATCCTCGTCAACTGGGGCGTCGTCAACGTCTTCTTCCCCGGCAACCACTCCTACGCCGGCATCGGCTGAGCGGTCCCGGCCGGAGCACCGGCGCACGACGAAGGGCCCCTCCCACGGGAGGGGCCCTTCGTCGTGCCGAGCGGGTCAGGCGCGGGAGCCGTCGTCCCGGTGGCCGTCCAGGTCACGCAGGAAGCCCGGGTCGTCGTCCGGACCCACCGGCCCCCGGGGGCCACGGCCGCCGCCGCCCCCGCCGCCGCCCTCCGCGCGCTGGCGGCCGACGGTGATCCAGAGCACCGGTCCCAGGATCGGCAGCACCACCGAGATGACGACCCACGCCGTGCGGGACAGGACGCTGATCTCCTCGTCCCGGCTCCGCAGGACGTCGAGGACGGCGTAGACGGCCAGGCCGACCGTGACGAGGACGAGCACCGCGCGCAGCATCTGCCGATGGTACGGACGACCTGAGGCGGTGGCACCGCGAGGTGCGGCGTCACCCGTGCGCTCGGGAGCCGGGTGCGGGCCCCGCGCCGCCTACCCTGGCGGGGTGTCCGTCGTCGTCCGCTACACGCTCCTGCGCCTGTCGCTGCTGCTGGCCGTCGGGCTCCTGCTCTACGCCGTCGGCGCCCGCGGCGTCCTGTGGCTGCTGCTGACCGCCGTGGTGTCGGTCGCCGCCTCCTACGTCCTCCTCCGACGGCCGCGCGAGCAGGTCACCCAGGCGCTCGTCGACCGGCAGGAGGGGCGCACCACGAGCGGTCGTCGCAGCCGCCTCGCGGAGGACGCGGCCGCCGAGGACGCCGACGTCGAGCGCCGCGAGGGCCCGCGACGGCACCGGGACGACCGGGGGAGCGGCGAGGACACGGGCCGGGACACGGGCCGGGACAGCGACCGGGGCTGAGCCCTCACCGCCCCGAGGCGGCCCGCACGCGGTCGAGGAACCCGGGGCGCTGCCGGTCCAGCTCGCGCAGCGAGGCCTCGGCCGGCAGGGGACCCTCGTCCTCGGCCAGGACGTCCGCCGCGGCCCGCGCCAGGAACGGGCCGTCGACGGCGCCGAGGCCCAGGTCGTCGAGCAGCGAAGCCGGCACGAGCAGGCGGACGCGGCGCTCGCCCGGGGCCCCGTCGGGGTCGGCCCGGGCGTCGGCGGGCCCGTCCGCGGCCAGCACCGCCAGGTAGGCCTCGTCGCCGTCGGCCCGCACGTCCACGTCCACGGCACCGATGCTCGCAGGTGCCGACCTCCCGCGGCGGCCGACGTGCCGGGCGTGCCGGCGGGAGGAGGCCTCAGCCCGCGAGCGCGAGCCCGAGCGCGAGCAGCGCGGCGTGCACGAGCTCCAGGCGTCCGGTCCCCGCGAGGACGGGCACCAGGGCCCGCCCGGCGGCCCGCCCCGCGACGGTGCGCGCGAGCGGCAGGGCGAGGGGCAGCGCCAGGAGCGCCAGGAGCGGCCACGCCGAGGCGAGCAGCGGGGCGGCCAGCGCGGAGAGCAGCGGGGGCGCGAGCACGAGGACGACGAACAGCCGCCGCGTGCGCTCGGCACCGAGCCGCACGGCGAGGGTCCGCTTGCCGGCCCGGGCGTCCGTCGGGACGTCGCGCAGGTTGTTGGCGACGAGGATCGCGCACGCGTGCAGCCCCACGCCCACGGCGGCCAGCACGGTGACCAGGTCGGCCCGTCCCGCCTGCACGTACGTCGTCCCGAGCACCGCGACCAGGCCGAAGAAGACGAAGACGAAGACCTCGCCGAGGCCGAGGTAGCCGTAGGGGCGACGTCCGCCGGTGTACGTCCACGCCGCCGCGATGCTCGCCGCGCCGACGAGGACGAGCCACCACGCACCGCTGACCGCCACGAGGGCGAGACCGGCGACGCCCGCGACGGCGAAGGCCGCGAACGCCGCCCGGCGCACGGCGGGCGGGTCCGCGGCGCCCGAGCCGACGAGCCGGAGCGGCCCCACGCGGTCGGCGTCGGTGCCCCGCACGCCGTCGGAGTAGTCGTTGGCGTAGTTGACGGCGACCTGCAGCGCCAGGGCGACGACGAGCGCCAGCACCGCGCGGCCGAGGTGGCTGCCGTCGAGGGCGGCGGCGGCGCCGGTGCCCGCCAGGACGGGGGAGACGGCGGCGGGAAGGGTCCTCGGCCGGGCGCCCTGGACCCACTGACCTGCGCTCGCCACGGGCGGCGAACCTACCGGTCCCCGACCCGCGCCCCGACCTGCCGGGCGGCCAGCGCGGCGGCCGCCCGGCGGTCCGGCTTGCCGAGCGCGCGGACGGGCAGCGC
>NZ_JBBIAA010000002.1:195507-232397 GCF_037482545.1 Pseudokineococcus basanitobsidens
CGCGCGCCCCGCGGCGCGGAGCGTCTCCAGCGAGGGCGCGCCCGCACCGGCGGGGACGACGAGCGCGGTGACGGCGGCGCCCCACCGGTCGTCCGGGACCCCGACGACGAGCACCTCCGCCACGCCGGGGACGTCGGCGAGCACGGCCTCGAGGGCGGCCGGGGCCACCTTCTCCCCGCCCGTGGTGATGACGTCGTCGAGCCGGCCGAGGACGCGCAGCCGCCGACCGCCGGGGGCGTGCTCGTCCGGCACCCACCGGCCGGCGTCGTCCGTGCGCACCTCGGGGACCCCGTCGTCGCCCCGCTGCGGCGCCGGGCCTCCCGCGAGACCCAGCATGACGACGTCGCCGCCCAGGACGACGCGGTCGTCGGCGAGGCGCACCCGGGCGCCGGGCAGCGCGACGCCGTCGTAGACGCAGCCGCCGCACGTCTCCGTCGAGCCGTAGGTCGTGACGACCCGCACGCCGGCCCGCGCCGCCCGGGCCAGCAGCGCCGGCGGGGCGGCGGCGCCGCCGAGCAGGACGGCGTCCAGGTCCGCGAGGGCCCGGCGGCCGTCGTCGTCGTCGAGGAGACGGACGAGCTGGGTGGGGACCAGGGCCGTGCGCGCCGCCCCGGCGCCGGCGCGGGCCCGCAGGCGTCGGGCGCCGCGGACGAACGCCCCCGTGGTGAACGCCCCGGGCGGCAGCGCCGTGGGCGGGGCGCCGGCGAGCGCGCCCCGGGCCAGGACGTTCCAGCCGGCGACGTGCGCGAGCGGCAGCGCGAGCAGCCAGTGCGCCGGTCCGCCGAGCCGCTGCTCGCCGCCGCGGGCGCTCGCCCGGATGCCGTGGGCGCCGAGCTCGACGAGCTGCGGGTCCCCCGTGCTGCCGGACGTGGGCAGCAGCAGCGCGGCACCGCGGCGGGCCCGCCCGGCCGCCGCGCGCAGGCGCCCGTCGTCGGGTCCGCCGGGCAGGGGCAGCAGCGGGCCGGGCCCGGTGCCGTCGAGGCGCGCGGCCAGCAGTGCCTGGAGGGAGGCGGCCCAGGCGTCGGGGTCCTGCGCCGCGGCGGCCGGTGCGGCGGCGTCCACGGCGACCGCGACGACCGCGGCGTCGGACCCGGGCGGGTGCCCGGCGTCGGCGTCGGCGTCGGCGTCGGCGGGCGCCGGGCCCGGTCGTCCGTCGCCGCCCGCCGCCCTGCCCGGGTCCGCTTCCGTGGGCCTGCTCACGAAGCGCAGGCTACGAGCGGCGCGGTGGCGGGCGGGTGCGCCCGGTATCGTCCGCGGTGATGGGTCCGGCAGGTCGGGCTCCAGGGAACCGGTGCGCTGGTGGTGGGGCGGCGCGCAGCACTGGAGCGCACCCTCATGAGCACCCGGCCCGCAGACCGCCCGGCGGCAGGCACGCAGCCGCCCGCCCCCGCGGGGGCCGCCGCGCCGGCGGCCGCGACGACGACACCCCCGGTTCCCGCCGGGCTCCGAGGAGGCCTGGCCGCCTCGTTCCGGCAGTACCGGCACCTGCCGCGGGTCGCCGGGCGGTCCTACCTGCCGACGACCTTCCTGGCCCGGCTGCCGATCACGATGGTGCCGATCGGCGTCCTCACCCTCGGCCAGGCCGCGACGGGGTCGACCGCCGTCGCGGGGGTCGCCGCGGCCGCCGCCGCCGTCGGCGAGGCCGTCGGCGCCCCGTCCAGCGGGGCCCTCGCCGACCGGCGCGGCCAGCGCCCGGTCCTGCTCGTCGTCGCCGGCCTGCACGTCCTCGCCCTCGTCGGGCTGCTCGTCGCGGCGTCCACGGCGGTGCCCGCGGCCGTCGTCCTCGCGTCGGCGGGGGTCGGCCTCACCGTCCCCCAGATCGGTCCGCTCTCCCGCGTCCGCTGGATGGCGATGTCCCCGCGGCACGTCCGCACCGCCTTCGCCTTCGAGGGGACGGCCGACGAGGTCGGCTTCGCCCTCGGCCCGGCGGTCGTGGGCCTCTTCGCCTTCTTCGTCAACGCCTGGGCGCCCGTCGTCGTGGCGGCCGTGCTCGTCGTCGTCTTCGTCTCCGCCTTCGCGCTGCACCCCTCCGCGGACGCCGTCCGGCGCCGGACGCCCGCCGAGCGCGCCGCGCGACGGGAGCAGGCCCGCACGGCCGGGCGTCGACGCCGCGAGCCGCTCGTCCTGGTGCCGCTCGTGGGGATGCTCGCGATCGGGACCTTCTTCGGCGGCAGCAACACGGCCCTGACGGCCTCGGCGGAGGCCGCCGGGTACGCCGGGGCCGGTGGCCTGCTGGCCGCGGCCATGGCCGTCGGGTCGGCGACGACGGCGCTCGCCGTGGTCGCCCTGCCCGCCTCCCTCGGGCCGTGGCGGCGCTGGGGCGGCTCGGCGGCCGTCCTCGTCGTCGGCTCCTCGCTCATGCTCTGGGCCGCGCCGGGGCTGCCGCTGCTCGTCCTCACCACCGTGCTCGCCGGCCTCGCCGTCGGGCCGCTGCTCGTCACCATCACGGACGTCGCCGGCCGTCTCGCCCCGCAGGGCGGCGCCGGCCTGGCGCTGACGCTGCTGACGAGCGGCATCGTGCTCGGCGTCGCCGCCGGCTCCGCGCTGGCCGGGCTCCTCGCCGAGCAGGTCAGCCCGACGGCGGGCTTCGGCGCCGGCGTCGGCGCCGCCGTCGTGCTCCTCGTCCTGGGGCTCCTCGCGGCCGCGACCCGGCGACCGCTGCCCGAGCCGGACGCGGACGCGCCCGCCTGAGACCACAGCCTCCGAGCCGGCACCGGGAGCACCACCTCGGTGGGTCGGGCTGCGGACGCCCGACCCTCGGCGGGTGCCACCGCGGTCGAGGGGAGCCGGCGCACCACCCGCCGGTGGCCGTCATGGCCGGACGGCGGCCCGGCTGCTCCTGCCGGTGGGGTCGCACGTCGACGCCCACGACCTCGGGGGGCCGTCGTCATCGCTGACTGACGCCCGGCCTCGCCGTCCCGCTGCTCAGGCTCTGGCGTTGACGGTGGGGCGGCGCTACCCGGCCTGACGTCCGAAGACGTCGTCCACCAGCTGCGCCACGGGGACGCCCAGCGTGCCGGCGAGAGCGACGAGCGTGCCGATCCGTGGGTTGGACGGCTCGCGCGACTGGCGCCGGGCGATGCCTGCCTCCAGCAGCTGCAGGTGCTGGCGGCTGATGTCGGACCGCTGGGCGACGACCTCCTGCGTCAGGCCGCGCTCCTCGCGCAACGTCCTGAGCGTCAGACCGAGCCTCTCCGCGAGCGCACGCTCGAGCGGAGAGGCATGGGGCACACCGCAAGACCGTCCTGGTGTCGTCGTCTAGTGTCAGCCGTCTTTAGACGGCTTGTGCCCGAGCGGGCCTCGCCGGAGGTGGACGACGCAAGGGGGCGCGGGTGTCGGCGACGGACAACCCCATCCTGGGGAGCCCCTACGACATCCCGACGCGGCACTGGTGCCTCGACGACCGTGGCGGCATCCAGGACGACGTCGTCGACGGTCGTCGCCGCAGCGAGTCCTGGGTTCCGGTGCCCCGCCCGCGGAAGAAGAAGACCTCCGGGCAGACCGAGCTGGAGCTCCACCGCACCGACGAGCGGCGGGAGCGGAACGACCAGGTCGACCGCATCCGGCAGGTCGTCGACCTCTGGCGTCGCCGCGACTACCCGCACGTCACCGAGACGACGGGACGGCTCCTGCGCTACTGGGCCGATACCGAGCGCAGCAACCGGGTCCTCTTCGCCCAGCGGGAGGCCGCCGAGACGGCCATCTACATCGCGGAGGCGGCGGCCCGGGACGGCAACGACTGGGTGCGCCAGGAGCTGCAGCGCCTCAACGGCGAGTTCAACCAGGGCCTGCCGCGCGTCGCGCTGAAGATGGCGACCGGGTCGGGCAAGACCGTCGTCATGGCCATGCTCATCGCCTGGCAGACGCTCAACAAGGTCGCACGCCCCAAGGACCCGCGCTTCTCGACGCGCTTCCTCGTCGTCGCGCCGGGCATCACCATCCGGGACCGCCTGCGGGTGCTCGTGCCGACCGACAAGGGTAGCTACTACGGCGAGCGGGACCTCGTCCCGGCCGACCTCTGGCCCCACATGCGCCGCGCCTCGCTGACCGTCACCAACTTCCACAGCTTCCTTCTGCGCTCGACGCAGGAGGGTCGCGGCATCAGCGCCGACACCCGGCGACTGGTCACCGCGCGGGTCGACACCGACCCCTTCGTCGAGACGCCGCCGATGATGGTCGCCCGGGTGCTCCGGGGGATGGCCCAGCGACGGCCCGGTGACGGCGGGCCGCTGGTCGTCCTCAACGACGAGGCGCACCACTGCTACGCGACGGCGGGAGCGGCCGTCCTCGGGGCGACCCGCGCCGAGGACCTCAAGGGCGCGGACAAGAAGGAGGCCCTCGTCCGCAACGACGAGGCCGGCGTGTGGTTCTCCGGCGTCCGCGCCGTGGCCGAGCGCTTCGACGTCAAGGCGATCTACGACCTGTCGGCGACGCCCTTCTTCCTCAGCGGATCGGGCTACCCGGAGGGCTACATCTTCCCGTGGGTGGTGAGCGACTTCTCGCTGCTCGACGCCATCGAGTCCGGCATCGTGAAGATCCCCCGCGTCCCGGTCGCCGACGACTCCGAGGGCGACACCGTCGCCTACCTCAACCTCTGGGACCACGTCGGCGACGTGCTCCCGAAGCGGGTCGCCAAGGACGTCCGGCTCGTCGAGACGCGCGAGCTGCCGCCGACGCTCGACGGTGCGCTGCAGAGCCTCTACGCCTCGTACGCGCGGGCCTTCGCCCGCTGGGAGGCGCAGCGGCAGGAGGACTCGCTGAGGGCGGGCTCGACGCCGCCGGTGCTCATCGTCGTGTGTCCCAACACCTTGGTCTCGCGGTGGGTGTACGACACGATCGCCGGCTGGACGAAGCCCGCCGAGGGGGAGGGTGCCTCGCCCGTCCACGTCCCCGGGTCGTTGGAGCTGCTGAGCAACGTCGATCACGGTCGGCTGCTGGCCCGCCCGAGGACGATCCTCGTCGACTCGGCACAGCTGGAGTCGGGTGAGGCCCTCACATCCGACTTCCGCGCCGCCGCGGGGGAGGAGATCGCCGCCTTCCGCGCGGAGCACGCGGCCCGGACCGGGCGCGCCGGCGACGACCTCGACGACGCCGACCTGTTGCGGGAGGTCCTCAACACGGTCGGGAAGCCGGGTCGGCTCGGGGCGGGCGTCCGCTGCGTCGTCAGCGTCTCCATGCTCTCGGAGGGCTGGGACGCCAACACGGTCACCCACGTCCTCGGCGTGCGGGCCTTCGGGTCGCAGCTGCTCTGCGAGCAGGTGGTCGGACGGGGTCTGCGCCGGCGGTCCTACGTCGTGGGGGAGGACGGGCGCTTCGCCCCGGAGTACGCCGAGGTCTACGGCGTCCCCTTCAGCTTCATCCCCAGCGACCGGCCGGCGGTCGACCCCGCCCCCGGTCGGCAGCCGCAGGCCGTCAGGGCCCTGGAGGAGCGCAGCGCCGCGCGGATCACCTTCCCGCGCCTCGACGGCTACCGCGTCGAGCTGCCCGACCACCGGATCTCCGCGGACCTGTCGGCGGTCCCCGTGCACCGGGTCCGCACGGAGGACGTCCCCACCGTCACCGAGGTGGCGGGTCTCATCGGCAGCGAGGAGGTCCACGACCTCGGTCGCTTCCGGCGGGCGAGGGAGCGGACGGTCGCCTTCGAGCTGGCGAAGGCGCTGATGCGGCGGTTCTCGGTCGACGACCGCTCCGGTGGTACGCGCCCGTGGCTCTTCCCGCAGCTGGTCCGGGTGGCCGAGAAGTGGTTGGCGACCCGGGTGGACTACGAGGAGGGCACGTTCCCCGGCCTCTTCCTCATCGGCACACGGCGGTCCGAGGCCGCCGAGCGGATCTACCAGGCGATCAACCAGCAGCAGGGTGGTCGCGAGCCCCTCGTGCTCCCGGTCTTCAGCGCGCTCGGCCGCACGGGGAGCACCGACGTCGTCGACTTCTCGACGACCAAGCGCGTCATCGAGACGGACCCTGCGAAGTGCCACGTGGACGGCGTCGTCCTCGACGGGCCGGACGGCAACACGTGGGAGCAGATCGCGGCCGGCGCGCTGGAGGCGTCGAAGGACGTCGCGGCCTACGTGAAGAACGACCACCTCGAGCTGGCCGTCCCGTACCTGCACAAGGGCGCGGCCCGCCGGTACCTGCCGGACTTCGTCGTCCGCCTCACGCCCGACGGCTCCGGCGTCGAGCGGCACCTGCTGCTCGAGGTCTCGGGCGGGCGGAAGTCGCAGACGGAGGGCGCCGAGAAGGCGGCGACCGCGCGGAACCAGTGGTGCGCCGCGGTCAACAACCACGGGGCCTTCGGCCGCTGGGGGTACGTCGAGGTGGACGACCCCGTCGGCACGAAGGCCGTCCTGGCCCACGCGGTCGAGCGGCTGCGCGCCGACGAGCCGATCACCGGCCTGCCGACCGTCCTGACCGGCGGCCTCTTCGACACCGACACCGACGACTTCGACGACGAGGAGCTGGCCGATGCCGCCGCGCCGACGCACTGACACGCCGACGGGGCCGGTCCCGGTCGAGTCCTTCGAGCACGACGCCAAGCGCTCGAACATCCCGACCGCGGACGGGCGGGACTTCGTCGACGAGACGGTGCAGGCGCCGCGCGTCCTCGGGGTCGACCGCGACACGGCGCTGGACCCGCAGCTCGTGTGGCGCGGCAAGGACGAGCAGGACGAGCGCCTCGAGGTGCAGGCGCCGCCGCTCTACATCCAGGAGAAGGTCGACCCGCGGGCGCTCGTCGAGGAGCTCCGACGCGCCTCGGCGACACCGGCGGCCGAGGCGCCGGCGTCCCTCTTCGACGACTTCGACGGGCTCGAGGGCTTCGAGGCCGTCGAGTACTACCGGCACGAGGCCAACTGGTCGAACCGCATGATCCTCGGCGACTCCCTCGAGGTCATGGCCTCCCTGGCCGAGCGCGAGGACCTGCGCGGGCAGGTGCAGTGCATCTACATCGACCCGCCGTACGGCATCAAGTTCCAGTCGAACTGGCAGGCGTCGACGAGTAAGCGCGACGTCAAGGACGGCAAGCTCAGCGACGCGACCCGCGAGGTCGAGCAGATCAAGGCGTTTCGCGACACGTGGGAGCTGGGTATCCACTCCTACCTTGGTTACCTGCGCGACCGGCTGACGATGGCTCGTGAGCTGTTGACCGACAGCGGCAGCGTCTTCGTGCAGATTGGGGACGAGAATGCTCATACCGTACGAGCGCTGCTCGACGAGGCCTTCGGACGCGCCAATTTTGTGTCCGAGATCACGTACGTCACGACGAGCGGGCGATCTGCGCAGCATCTTGACCAGGTGAGCGACCGCATCCTGTGGTACGCCAAGGACATCGACCGATCAAAGGTCCGACACCTCTGGCGTTCGCGGTCGCAGAAGACGCTCGACGAGCAATACACGATGGTGGATCTGGCCGACGGCACATGGCGTCGGTCGACGCGCGAGGAGCGCCGAGGCGAGCAGCCGTATCCGGCCGCGTCTCTTCGCTTCATGCCTGACAACATGTCGTCGAGCGGCGCGTCTTCGGAAGGCAGTCAGCCGGTCACCGTGAACGGCGAGGTCTACTCACTGCCGCCTAACACTCACTGGAAGACGCACGCGGAAGGAATGGCTCAGCTGGCTCGAGCGAGACGGCTCGTCCCCGTGGGCCGGCGTCTGCGCTACAAGCGTCTCATGGATGACTTCCCCTGGGGTCGTTACACGAATCACTGGGAAGACACCGTCATCAGCGGTTACAACGACGCCAAGGTGTATGTCGTTCAGACATTGGCCAAGGTGATCGAGCGCTGTCTCCTCATGACCACCGACCCCGGCGACCTCGTCCTCGACCCCACCTGCGGCTCCGGCACGACCGCCACGGTCGCGGAGCAGTGGGGACGCCGGTGGATCACCATCGACACCTCCCGCGTCGCCCTCGCCCTCGCGCGGCAGCGGATCATGGGCGCTCAGTACCCGTACTACCTCCTGGCGGACTCGCCCGCGGGTCGCGCCAAGGAGGCCGAGCTCACCGGCGAGCGCCCACCCGCCACGACGGCGACCGGGGACCTCCGGCAGGGCTTCGTCTACGAGCGCGTCCCGCACGTGACGCTCAAGTCCATCGCCAACAACCCGGACATCCGCGAGGGCATGTCGCGGGCGGAGATCGACGCGGCCATCGCCCGTCACGCCGAGAGCGAGACGCTGTACGACCGCCCGTACACCGACCCGAAGCGGGTGCGGGTCGCCGGCCGGTTCACCGTCGAGTCGCTGTCGCCGCACCGGTCGGTGTCCTTCGACCGCGAGATGGACGAGAGGCCGGACTCCGAGGCGACCTCGGACGCGGGTGCCGACGTCGTCGACGACCGCCCCAGCTACGAGCGCACGGTCATCGACAACCTGCGGACGGCCGGGGTCCAGAACGGCCGCAAGAACGAGCGCTTGCTCTTCGAGAGCCTCGAGCCGCACCCCGGCGTCGCCGTCCAGGCCGTCGGCACGCGCCGTGACGCCGACGAGGCGACCCCGCAGCGCATCGCCGTCGCCCTCGGGCCCGAGTACGGCACCGTCAGCCCGGAGCTCGTCAAGCAGGCCGCGCGCGAGGCGCTGCAGGGCAACGGCCACGACCTGCTGCTCGTCCTCGGCTTCTCCTTCGACGCCGGCACGCTCGGGACGGTCGACGAGTTCCGGCCCGAGGCGGTGACGGACGAGAGCGGCGACTTCGCCACCGTCGCGGCGGAGCGGCGCCTGGGGCGGCTGCCCATCCTCCTCGTGCGGATGAACACCGACCTGGCCATGGGCGACGAGCTCCTCAAGAAGACCGGCGCGGGCAACCTCTTCACCGTCTTCGGGGAGCCCGACGTCGCCGTCGAGCGAGACGGCGACCGGGTCGTCGTCGAGATCAGGGGCGTCGACGTCTACAACCCGACGACAGGTGAGGTCCGCTCCGACGAGCCGGACTCCATCGCCCTGTGGATGCTCGACACCGACTACGACGGCGAGTCCTTCTTCGTCCGCCACGCCTACTTCTGCGGGGCGGGCGACCCCTACGCGCGGCTCAAGCGGTCGCTGAAGGCGGACGTCGACGAGGCCGCGTGGGAGTCGCTCAACAGCACCCGCTCGCGGCCGTTCCCGGTGCCGTCGACCGGGCGCATCGCCGTCAAGGCCATCAACGACTACGGCGACGAGGTGCTCACCGCCCTGTCCGTCACGTGACGCCGTTCCCGGTCACCGACCTCTACAGCGACTTCTACAACGACCTCTACATGTAGGTTTCGCGGGTGGACGTCGAGGAGCTCGAGTCGCTGCTGCTGCGCCTGCGCGCTGAGGGCAGCGACACGGCCGACGTCGAGGTCAAGGCCGCAGTCGGAGGCCTGCCGACCGACCTGGCGACGACGTTCTCGGCCTTCGCCAACACGCCGGGGGGCGGTGTCGTCGTCCTCGGCGTCGACGAGCGAGCCGGCTTCGCCGTCGTGGGGGTGTACGACGCGGCTGCCGCGATGAAGGCGATGGTGGCTGTCGCACGGCAGAGCCTCGACCCGCCCGTCGTCGTCCATCCCGAACGGCTCGACGTGGCGGGCCACGTCGTCGTCGTCGTCCGGGTGCGTGAGGCCGACCTGCACGCGAAGCCCGTCCGGGTGGGGGCGACCGGTCGGGCCTACCTGCGCGCCTACGACGGCGACTACGTCCTGTCGCACGTCGAGGAGCAGGCCTTCGTGGCGAGCCGGTCGACGCCGGTCTCGGACCACGCGGTCGTCGCCGGCACGAGCGTCGAGGACCTCGACGAGGACCTGCTCCGGGCGTACATCGCCTCCTGCCGAGCCTCGTCGTCCTCGTTGGCCGCCATGCCGGACGACGAGGTCCTCTTCCGCACCGGGGTCACCGCGGGGCGGGGGCAGGAGGTGACGGTCGCGGGACTTCTCTCCCTCGGCGTCTACCCGCAGCAGCACCTGCCCAACTGCGTGATCCAGGCGTCCGTCGCTCCCGGGGTCGGGGACACGGCTGCACGAGCGGAGGACGTGCGCCGCTTCGACGGTCCGATCCCGGTGATGCTCGACGAGGCACTGCGCTGGGTCCAGCGCAGCTCACGGACACGCCTGCGCCGTGCGGCGCCCGGCGTCGTGCGGGACGAACCCGAGTACCCGCTCGACGCCGTCCGCGAGCTGCTCTCCAACGCCCTCATCCACCGTGATCTCGGGGCTCACGCGCTCACGACAGCCGTGACGCTGCGTCTCGACGACGCCCGTCTCGTCGTCAGCAACCCCGGGGGCCTCTGGGGCATCACGGTCGACCGCCTCGGCCTGGAGGGAATCACCTCCGCCCGGAACGGCCGGCTGCTGCGCATCTGCCAGAACGTCCGGACGAGGGCCGGCGACCGCGTGGTCGAGGCGCTGGCGACGGGCATCCCCACGGTGCTGCGCTCTCTGCGGGAGGCGGGGATGGTCGCCCCCCGGTTCCAGGACCGGGGTATCGGGTTCACCGTCCTCGTGCCGAACCACGCGCTCCTGTCGGTCGAGGACCTCGCCTGGCTCGCGGGCATCCGCGCTGCGCAGACGCTGGACGACCGGCAGCGCCACGCCCTCGCGGAGATGCGACGAGGCGCCGAGTGGACCAACCAGAGCTACCGCGACGCCTTCCCCATGGACTCGCGTGAGGCGACCCGAGCGCTGGCGGAGATGGTGGAGGCCGGCGTCGCCGTCGCGCGTGGGGAGCGGCGTGCGAGGACCTACGCACTCGCGCCAGCACTGTCTCGATCGTCGTCAGCGGACTCGGGCGCGCCAGGGGCGCTCGGCGCTCGGGGTGTCGACCGGGCGAGCCGACGCGGTGATCGTTCGGCGAACGCCGAGCGCGTGGTGGCGGTCCTCGGCGGGGGGCCCCTGACGACGAGGGAGCTGGTCGACCGGACGGGCCTCACCTCCCGTCAGCTGGGGTACGCCCTCGACCCGCTGAGACGCGACGGTCGTGTCCGTCTCGAGGGGGGCCAGGGGGTGAGAGGCAGTCGGTACCACCTCGTCGAGCCGTGATCGCTGGTCCCCGACGGTCGTGAGGCCCCGCGGTCTGGCTCGAGCAGAGCCGCCGACGTCGGTGCATCTCCGGGCCGTGTGGTCGGTGACCGCGTCCTGACCACGTGTGCGCCGAGGTCGCGGTGCACCGCGACCTCGGCGCACACGTGGTCAGGACGCGGTCACCGACCACACGGCCCGGAGATGCACCGACGTCGGCGGCTCTGCTCGAGCCAGACCGCGGGGCCTCACGACCGTCGGGGACCAGCGATCACGGCTCGACGAGGTGGNGGCGGTCAGTAGTACCAGGGGCTCAGTAGTACCAGGGGCTCAGTAGTACCAGGGGAAGCCCGACCAGTCGGGGGAGCGCTTCTCCAGGAAGGAGTCCCGGCCCTCGACCGCCTCGTCGGTCATGTACGCGAGGCGGGTGGCCTCGCCGGCGAACAGCTGCTGGCCGACGAGGCCGTCGTCGGGCAGGTTCATCGCGTACTTCAGCATCCGCTGCGCGGTCGGCGACTTGCCGTTGACCTCGGCGGCGACGACGAGCGCCTCCTCCTCGAGCCGGGCGTGGTCGACGACGAGGTTCACCGCGCCCATCCGCTGCATCTCCTGCGCGTCGTAGGTCCGCCCCAGGAAGAAGATCTCCCGGGCGTTCTTCTGCCCGACCATCCGCGCCAGGTAGGCCGACCCGTAGCCGGCGTCGAAGCTGCCGACGTCGGCGTCGGTCTGCTTGAAGCGGGCGTGCTCGCGGCTGGCGACCGTCAGGTCGCAGACGACGTGGAGGCTGTGCCCGCCGCCCGCGGCCCAGCCCGGCACCACGGCGACGACGACCTTCGGCATGGTCCGGACCAGGCGCTGCACCTCGAGCACGTGCAGACGCCCGCCCTCGGCCCGCGCCCGCACCGCGTCGACCGTGTCCGCGGTCTCGCCGCTCGCGTACTGGTACCCCGAGCGGCCCCGCACGCGCTGGTCGCCGCCGGAGCAGAAGGCCCAGCCGCCGTCGCGCGGGCTGGGGCCGTTGCCCGTCAGCAGGACGCAGCCGACGTCCGGCGTGCGCCGCGCGTGGTCGAGCACGCGGAGCAGCTCGTCCACCGTCCCGGGACGGAAGGCGTTGCGGACCTCGGGGCGGTCGAAGGCCACCCGGACGGTGCCGCGCTCGGGCCCGGGGCGCACGCACCGGTGGTAGGTGACGTCCGCGAGGTCGGAGAAGCCGGGCACCTCCGCCCACGCCGCCGGGTCGAAGGTCTCGGAGACGTCCGCGCGCGCAGCCACGGCCGGGAGCGTGCCACGACGGGCCGCCGTCGCCGTCCTCGCGCGACGCCAGGGATCATGGGGGCATGTCGCTCGGCTGGGAGATCGTGCTCGTCGTCGTCTTCGTGCTCGTGGGCGGTGTCTTCGCGATGTCCGAGCTCGCGCTGGTGTCGCTGCGCGACGGCCAGGTCCGCGCGATGGTCTCCGAGCGGCTGCGGGGCGCCGCGGCCGTGGAGCGGCTGCGGGCCTCCACCAACCGCTTCCTGTCCGCCGTGCAGATCGGCGTCACCGCGGCGGGGTTCTTCGCCTCCGCCTACGGCGGCGCGACCATCGCCGGGCGGCTCTCGCCCGTGCTCGAGGGCTGGGGCGTCCCGAGCGGCCTGGCGTCGACGCTGGCGCTCGTCGTCGTCACCGCGCTCGTCTCCTACGTCTCGCTCGTGCTCGGCGAGCTCGTCCCCAAGCGCATCGCGCTGCAGAAGCCGGACGCGGTCTCGCGGCTCGTCGCGCCGATGCTGGAGAAGATCGCCGTCCTGGCGACGCCGGTCATCTGGCTGCTCGGCCGCTCGACCAACCTCGTCGTCCGCCTCCTCGGGATGGACCCGCACGAGGAGCGCGACGAGGTCAGCGAGGAGGAGCTGCGCGAGATGGTCTCGACGCACGAGGACCTCGACGACGACGAGCGGCGCCTCATCGACGACGTCTTCGCCGCGGCCGACCGCCGTGTGGCCGAGGTCATGATCCCGCGCACGGAGGTGGAGTTCCTCGACGGCGCCCTGTCGCTGGAGGAGGCCGCGAGCGCGATCGAGCACCAGGCGCACTCCCGCTACCCGGTCACCGGCGAGGGCGTGGACGACATCATCGGCTTCGTCCACGTGCGCGACGTGCTGACGGCGCTGCGGCACCGCGAGTCCACCGACCGCCTGACCGACGTCATGCGCCCCGTCAGCCTCGTCACCGGGACGCAGGCGGTGCTGCCGGCCCTGTCCGAGATGCGCCGCACCCGCCGGCACATCGCCGTCGTCGTCGACGAGTACGGCGGGACGGACGGCATCGTCACGCTGGAGGACCTCGTCGAGGAGCTCGTCGGCGACATCCAGGACGAGCACGACCGCGCCGAGGCGGACGCCGAGGTGCCCGTGCGCGGCCGGGTCGAGGTGTCCGGGCTGCTGCACCGCGACGAGGTCGTCGACGAGACCGGGGTCCAGCTGCCCGAGGGGTCGTTCGAGACGCTCGGCGGGTACGTCATGGCCGAGCTGGGCCGTGTCCCGTCCGAGGGCGACGCCGTCGAGTCGCTCGGCCACCGTTTCACCGTGCTGCGCCTGGACGGCCGCCGCGCGGACCGCATCTGCGTCGAGCGGCTCGAGGAGGAGGACGGGGACGAGGGAGGAGAGGACGCCGGTGACGGCCCCGCGCGCCGGGGGCGCGGCGGTGTCCCGGCGGGCCGCGCCGGCAGCGGTGACGTCGGGACGGGGGCGACCGCGGGCTCCTCCACCGGGACGGACGAGGACGGGCGCCGCGCCTGATGCCGACCTGGACCGGCGGGACACGGGCCCCGGCGCCCTGGCCGCCGCCGGGCTGCGACCCGGCCACGCCCCTGCCGACCGCGCAGGAGCTGCTGGCGCGGGCCGTCGTCGTCGACCTGCCGCTGCGCACCCGCTTCCGTGGGCTCGACCGGCGGGAGGCGCTCGTGCTCCGCGGCCCGGCCGGGTGGGCCGAGCTCGCCCCCTTCCTCGAGTACGACGACGAGGAGGCCGCCTGGTGGCTGGCCGCGGCGGTGGAGGCGGCCTGGCTCGGGCCGCCGCCGCCCCTGCGCACCGAGGTGCCCGTCAACGCGACCGTCCCGGCCGTGCCCACGGGCGACGTCGCGGCCGTGATCGCGCGCACGCCGGGCGCCCGCACGGCGAAGGTGAAGGTCGCCGAGCCGGGCGTGCCCCCCGCGCGCTCCCTCGCCGAGGACCTGGACCGCGTCGCCGCCGCCCGGGAGGCCCTCGGCGCCGGCGGCCGTCTGCGGGTCGACGCGAACGGCGGCTGGTCACCGGAGCAGGCCGAGCGGGCGCTCACGGCGCTGCGCGCCCAGGGGCCGCTCGAGTACGCCGAGCAGCCGTGCGCCGACGTCGCCGGCCTCGTCGCGCTGCGGGCCCGCCTCGCCGCGGCCGGCGTCGACGTGCCCGTGGCCGCCGACGAGAGCGTCCGGCGCGCGCAGGACCCGCTCGCCGTCGTCCGTGCCCGCGCGGCCGACGTCGCCGTCCTCAAGGTGCCGCCGCTGGGCGGCGGCCGCGCGGTGCTCGCCCTCGCCGAGCTCCTGCGGCGCGAGCACGGGGTCCCGGTCGTCGTGTCCAGCGCGCTCGACACGGCCGTCGGGATCGCCGCGGGCGTGCGCGCCGCGGCGGCCCTGCCGGGGCTGGCCCACGCCTGCGGGCTCGCGACGGGCAGCCTGCTGGCGCGGGACGTCGCGCCTCCGCTCGTCGTCAGCGCCGGCGCGCTGCCCGTCGCCGAGGCCGACCGTGTCCTCGCGGGCGTGGACCCCGCCGACCTCGAGGCCCTCGCGGCGCCGCCGGACCGGGCCCGCTGGTGGGCCGACCGCCTGCGGCGGGCGCGGTCGGTCCTGGCCCGGTCGGCACCGGCCGGCCGGCCGGCCCACCACCCCACCACCAGGCCAAGCCCCGGCTGATGGCGGGGGCGGCGACGAGCATGACGAGCAGCCGCAGCACCTGGACCGCGAGGACGAAGGTGACGTCCGACCCCGTCGACAGCGAGGCCGCGAGCACGGCGTACAGCCCGCCCGGCGTCGTGGCGAGGTAGCCGTCGAGCAGGCTCGCGCCGGTCAGCGCGGAGAGCAGCACGCCGAGCCCCGCGCACACGGCGATGACGACGACGATGAGCAGCAGCGCCGCCGGCAGCACCCGACGGACGACGGTGACCGTCTCGCGGGTGAAGGAGAGCCCCGCCTGCAGGCCGATGAGGCCGTAGGCGACCTGCACCAGCGGGCCCGGCACCTGCGCCCCCGCCGACAGGCCGAGACCGCCGACGACCGCCGCGAGCACGAGCGGACCGAGCAGGGAGCCGGCCGGGACGCGGCTGAGCCGCCCGACCACGGTGCCGACCGGGCCGACGACGGCGACGAGGAGCAGGCCGGCCCACCACGGGGCCGGCGTCCCCCCGACGGGTCCGTCGCCGCCGGCCCCGCCCCCGGTGCCCACCCCGGTGACGAGGAGCACGAGCGGCAGCGAGCCGGTGATGACGAGGACCCGCAGGTACTGCACGACCGCGACGAGGCGCTGGTCGGCACCGAGCTCGGCGGCGATGGCGACGAGCCCGGACGCCCCGCCCGCGGTGAGGGCGAAGGTGCCCGTCAGCGGGTCGACGTCGCGGTGGCGCCCCAGGAGGAGACCGGCCAGCAGGCTCACGACGAGCGTGAGCACGGTGACGACGAGCACGGGCAGCCAGTCCGAGGCCAGCCCCGTGAGCGTGTCCGGCTGCACGAGCGTGCCGATGAGGACGCCCAGCACCGCCTGCGCGCCGAGGAAGAGGCTCCGCGGGATGCCGCGCGGCCCCCGCGGATCCGTCCCCGACAGCCCGGACAGCGCCGCCACCACCCCCACGACGAGTCCCGCGAACAGGACGCCGGAGGGGACGCCGACGAGCTCCAGCGCGCCGCCGAGGACGGCCGTCGAGACGACGACGGCGGCCCAGCGCCACCACGGGACGGCCAGCAGGGACGCCCGCGCCCGCCGGAGCCGGCCGCCACGGCCGGACGGCGCGTCGTCGTCGCCCGTCGTCTCCCGCACCCCTCCATCCTGGACCGGGGCGAGGGCCGTCCCGCGCAGGGCGGCCCGGGGCGCGGCCCGGGTGGGCGGCCCCCAGGATGGGCGGGTGCCGCACCCCGCGCAGACCTGCGCCACCGCGCTCGTCGCCGCGCTCACGGCCCGGGGGGTCCGCCACGTCGTCCTGTGCCCCGGCTCCCGCTCCGCGCCGCTGGCCTACGCGCTCGCCGACGCCGAGCGGGCCGGGGAGCTCGTCGTGCACGTGCGCACCGACGAGCGGGCGGCCGCCTTCACGGCCCTCGGCGTCGGGCGCGCCACGGGGGTCCCGGCGGCGGTCGTGACGACGTCGGGCACGGCCGTCGCGAACCTCCACCCCGCCGTCCTGGAGGCCCACCACGCCGGCGTCCCCCTGGTCGTCGTCTCCGCCGACCGGCCCCACGCGCTGCGGGGCACGTGGGCCAACCAGACGAGCGAGCTGCAGGCCGGGCTCTTCGGCGCCGCCGTGCGCGTGGCGCTCGACCTCGCCGCGCCCCCGGACGGCGAGGACCCGGACGGCGTGGACCCGGACGGCGAGGGCGGGGACGGCGAGGGCACGGACGCCGCGGCGGCACGGTGGGCGCAGGCCGTGGCGGGCGCCGTCGACGCCGCGCGCGGGCTCCCGCCCGCGGGGGGTGGCGTGGCCCCGCGCCCGGGACCCGTCCACGTCGACGCGGCCTTCGCCGACCCGCTCGTCCCCGACGGGGGCCCTGCCGCGTCGCCCGCGGTGCCGGCGCGCCGCCTCGGCCCGCCGCCGCGCGGTCAGGACGTCCACGTCCTCGTCGCCGGACCGCGCACCGTCGTCGTCGCCGGGGACGCCCCGGCCCGCACGGGCTGGGGCGCCCGGTGGCTCGCCGAGGCGGGCGGCTGGCCGCTGCTGGCCGAGCCGACCTCGGGCGCCCGCTCCGGCCCCTGCGCCGTCGGTCCGTACCGGCTGCTCCTCGAGCGCCCGGAGCTCGGGGGACGCGTCGAGCGCGTCGTCGTCGTCGGGCGGCCGACGCTCTCGCGCCCCGTGGCGCGCCTGCTCGCCGACCCGGCCGTCGAGGTCGTCCAGGTGGTCGAGCACGCCGACGACCCGGGTCCTCCGCCGCGGCCGGGACTGCGGCGCGTCGTCGGCACGGCGGTGCCCGCCGGGGTGCTCCCCGGTGCGTGGCCCGCCGACCGCGCCCTGGCCCCGGACGCCTGGCTGGGGGCCTGGCTGCGGGCGGGGGAGGCCGCCGCAGCGGCCGTCGACGGGGTCCTCGCCGCCGGGCCCGTCACCGGCCCGCTGCTGGCGCGGGAGGTGGTCGCCGCCACCGGGCCGGGCGACCTGCTCGTCCTGGCCGCCTCGAACGCCGTCCGGGACGCCGACCTCGCCGGCGCGCCCGTCGTCGAGCCCGCCCTGGACGCGCAGCGGCGCCCGTCGCCGCCGCCGCTGCGGGTGCCCGAGGACGTGCGCGTCGTCCTCGCCGGGCGCGGGCTCGCCGGCATCGACGGCACCGTCTCCGGCGGCGTCGGTGCCGCGCTCGCGACCGGGCGACGCACGCGCGTGCTCGTCGGGGACCTCGCCGCGCTGCACGACCTCGCAGGCCTCGCCGTGCCCGCCGACGAGCGCGCGCGGACCACGCGGTGGTCGCGCCCACCGCGGGTCCAGGTCGTCGTCCTCGACGACGGCGGCGGCGGCATCTTCGGGCTGCTCGAGCACGGCGAGGTCGCCGGCGGCTCGCCGGCACGCGCCGCCGACGTCGAGCGCCTCTTCGGCACCCCGACCGGCGCCGACCTCGTCGCGCTGGCCGGCGGGCTGGGGGTGCCGGCGCGTCGGGTCGACACGCTCGAGGACCTGCGGGGCGCGCTGCGGGACCCCGGGCCCGGGCTGCAGGTCCTCGTCGTGCCCGTCGACCGCGCCGGCCTGCGCGACCTGCACGCGCGCCTGCGCCGCGAGGTCGGCCGTGCGCTGGACGGCGAGATCGCGGGCGGCGGCGAGGGCACGGACCCCCCGGACCCCCACCACCCGGACCCCCACCACCCGGACCCCCCCCCCCCGGACCCCCCCCACCCGGACCCCCACCCCCCGGACCCCCCCCACCCGGACCCCCACCACCCGGACCCCCACCACCCGGACGCCGTACCCGGCGACACCACCCCGCCCCCAGGAGACCGCCCGTGAGCGATGCCCAGGCCCGCGCCGACCTCGGCGACAGCGACGAGGCGATCGAGGACGACCTGTCCGAGGCCGTGGACGCCATCGTCGACGACGGCGCCCAGCGCCTGCACCGCACGTGGCGCGAGCTGCTCATCACCGGCTTCTTCGGCGGCCTCGAGGTCGGGCTCGGCGTCCTGGCCCTGCTCGCCGTCTACGACGCGACCGGCAGCCACCTGCTCGCCGGGCTCGCCTTCGGCATCGGCTTCCTCGCGCTCATGCTCGGCCACAGCGAGCTCTTCACCGAGGGGTTCCTCGTGCCGGTGACGGCCGTGGCCGGCGGGCACGGCTCGGTCAGCCAGCTGATCAAGCTGTGGGGCGGGACCTTCGTGGCCAACCTCCTCGGCGGGTTCCTGTTCATGGCGCTCGCGATGACCGCGTTCCCGGGGCTGCGGGCGACCACCGTGGAGATGGGGGCCCACTTCGTGCAGATGCCCCTGGGCCTGGAGTCGGCCGTCCTCGCCGTGCTCGCCGGCAGCACGATCACGCTCATGACGAGGATGCAGCAGGGCGCCGACGGCGAGGTCGGCAAGATCGCCGCCTCGTTCGCCGGCGGCTTCCTGCTCGCCGGCCTGCAGATGGCGCACTCGGTGCTGGACTCGCTGCTCGCCTTCGGTGCGCTCATCGCCGGCGCACCGTTCGGCTACCTCGACTGGCTCGGGTGGGTCGTGCCGACGGCGCTGTTCAACATGGTCGGCGGGCTCGTCCTCGTGACCGGCCTGCGGCTGCTCCGCAGCAAGCAGAGCATCGGCCAGGAGCGCGAGGAGGCCGGTCAGCCGGCACGACCCCGCCCGGTCCGGCGGGCCCAGGAGGCGGCCGGCGCCGACGGGGGACGCGACCCCGAGCGCGAGTGACGCGCGGGGGAGCGCCGGGCCGGCGTGGGCGGCCCGGCGCCCGGGACGGCGCCGGCTGGCAGACTGCCCGCCCGTGAGCCGCGCCGACCTGGACAAGCAGCCCGCCGAGGTCGCCGCGATGTTCGACGCCGTGGCCCGGCGCTACGACGTCACGAACGACGTGCTGTCCCTCGGCCAGGACCGCCGGTGGCGGCGTGCCGTCGTGCGGGCCCTCGACGTCCGGCCCGGGGAGCGGGTCCTCGACCTCGCGGCCGGGACCGGCACGAGCAGCGAGCCCTTCGCGGCCCTGGGCGCCCGCGTCGTCGCGACCGACTTCTCCCTGGGGATGCTGCGGACCGGGGCCCGCCGCCGCGCGCTGCCCTTCGTCGCCGGCGACGCGACCCGGCTGCCCTTCGCCGACGGGGCCTTCGACGCCGTGACGACGTCCTTCGGCCTGCGCAACGTCAGCGACCCCGCCGCCGGGCTGGCGGAGATGCTCCGCGTCGTCCGCCCGGGCGGCCGGCTGCTCGTCTGCGAGTTCTCCGCGCCGACCTGGCGGCCGTTCCGGACCCTGTACCGCGAGTACCTGGTGCGGGCGCTGCCGGCGCTCGCCCGGCGCACGAGCTCCGACCCCGAGGCGTACGTCTACCTCGCCGAGTCCATCCGGGCCTGGCCCGACCAGCGCGGCCTCGCCGCGACGATCCGGGCGGCGGGGTGGGAGGACGTGGCCTGGCGCGACCTCACCGGCGGCGTCGTCGCGCTGCACCGGGCGGTGCGCCCGTCCTGACCGACGCGGGCCTCCCGGACGGGTGTGGCCCGTCCGGGCCCGAGGGCGGCCCGGGGTGCGCGCCTGCACCCGCGGTGCTTCGCTCTGGCCAGGACGGCGCCGGCCGTCCAGGAGGAGGCACCATGAGCGCCACGGACAAGATCAAGAACGCCGCCCAGGGGGTCGCGGGTCGCGCCAAGGAGGCCGTCGGCGGCGCCAAGGACGACGACTCGATGCGGGCCGAGGGGCAGAAGGACCAGGCCTCCGCCGACCTCAAGCAGCGCGGCGAGCACGTCAAGGACGCGTTCAAGGGCTGACGCCGCCACCGGGCGGCCGTGCCCCACGGCAGGACCCCCGTCGCCACGGCGACGGGGGTCCTGCCGTGACCCGTGGCCTCTCCACCCGGTCCGCAGACCCGCACCTCCCGACGTCGCCGGGGCCGCGCACCCGTCGGCGCCGCAGCCCGGGCGTCCTCGTACGATCGTCGGGCTCGGCCGCGGCGGCCGCGCCGGCCGCGGTCGGCGGGTCGGCCCGCAGCCCTCACCCGGAGACTGAGAGACGACGTGCCGACTGCCCACGACCGCTCGGCCGACGTGCTCGTCGTCGGCGCCGGCCCCGCCGGAGCCACGGCCGCGAGGCACCTCGCCGCCGCCGGTCTCGACGTCCTCGTGCTCGAGAAGACGTCGTTCCCCCGCGAGAAGGTCTGCGGCGACGGACTGACCCCGCGCGCGGTGCGCGAGCTGCTGGCCCTGGGGCTGGACCTGTCCCCGGAGAACGGGTGGGTGCGCAACCAGGGCCTGCGGATCATCGGTGGCGGGATGCGCGTCGAGCTGCCCTGGCCCGAGCTGGCGTCCTTCCCCTCCTACGGCCTCGTACGTCCGCGGCTGGACATGGACCAGCTGCTCGCCGAGCACGCCCGTGCCGCCGGCGCGCGGGTGCAGGAGCGGACGAGCGTCACCGGGGCCGTCGTCGACGAGCGGTCGGGCCGGGTCGTCGGGGTGCGCGCCCACCCGGTGGACGAGCGCGGCCGCCGTTCCGGCGAGGAGGTCGAGCACCGTGCGCCCGTCGTGCTCGCCGCCGACGGCGTCTCGGCCCGGCTCGCCCTGTCCGTGGGCCTGCAGCGACGCGAGGACCGCCCCATGGGCGTGGCCGTGCGCACCTACTACCGCTCCCCGCGCCACGACGACGACTGGATGGAGAGCTGGCTCGAGCTCTGGGACGGCGAGCCGGGACGCTCTCGGCTCCTGCCCGGCTACGGGTGGGTCTTCGGGGTCGGCGACGGCACGAGCAACGTCGGCCTCGGCGTGCTCAACTCCTCCTCCGCCTACGGCAAGGTCGACTACCGGGACCTGCTGCGGCGGTGGACGGCGACCATGCCCGGCGAGTGGCAGTTCGACGAGGAGCACCGCGAGGGGCCCGTCCGCAGCGCCGCGCTGCCCATGGGGTTCAACCGGACCCCGCAGCACCACCGAGGGATGCTCCTGCTCGGCGACTCGGGCGGCATGGTCAACCCCTTCAACGGCGAGGGCATCGCCTACGCGATGGAGTCGGCCCGGCTCGCCGCCGAGGTCGTCGTCCAGGCGCTCGGGCGCCCCGAGGCCGACCGGCTGCGCGCGCTGGACGCCTACCCGGCGGCGGTGCGCTCGGCCTGGGGCGGCTACTTCACCCTCGGGGCGGTGTTCGTCAGGATGATCGGCCACCCGGCGGTCATGGAGCTCGCGACCCGGCACGGGCTGCCGCGCCCGCTGGTCATGCGCCTGGTCGTCAAGCTGCTCGCCAACCTCACCGACCCTCGCGGCGGCGACGCCCTCGACCGGGTCGTCAACGGTCTCCAGCGCCTCGCCCCGGCCGCCTGAGGTGGCGGTGCACTCCGGGCCCCGCGCGTCCGGGACACTGGACGACGTGAGCCCGCGCAGCCCCCGCCAGTCCGCCCCCGTCCTCGGGGGAGCGGGTCTGCCGGGCCCGGGCGGAGGGGGCGGCGGCTGGGGCGTCCCGGGCCCCTCCGGCGCGCTCGCCGAGCGGGTCTCCGCGCGGATGGAGCGGGTCGAGGAGCGGCTGCGCGCGTCGGTCACGTCCTCGGACCGCCTCGCCGACAGCACGTCCCGCCACCTCGTCGAGGCCGGGGGCAAGCGGGTCCGGCCCCTGCTCGTCCTGCTCGCGGCCGAGCTGGGCGACGGCACCGCGCCGGAGGTCCTGGAGGCGGCCGCGGTCGTCGAGCTGACGCACCTCGCCACGCTCTACCACGACGACGTGATGGACTCGGCGCCGCTGCGCCGCGGAGCGCCTGCGGCGCAGCGGGTCTGGGGCAACAACGTCGCCATCCTCACGGGCGACCTGCTCTTCGCCCGGGCGTCGCGCCTCGTCGCCGCCCTGGGGCCGGACGCCGTCGAGATCCAGGCCGCCACCTTCGAGCGCCTCGTCCTCGGCCAGCTGCACGAGACCGTGGGACCCGCCGACGACGAGGACCCGGTGGCGCACTACCTGCAGGTGCTCTCCGACAAGACCGGCTCGCTCATCGCCACGTCGGCGCTCTTCGGCGCGATGTTCGGCGGGTGCGACCAGCAGGTGCGCGACGTCGTCGTCGCGTACGGCGAGCGCGTCGGGGTGGCCTTCCAGCTCGCCGACGACGTCCTGGACCTGCTGGGCGACGAGAGCGGCAAGCAGGCGGGCACCGACCTGCGCGAGCAGGTCCCCACGCTGCCGGTGCTCCTCGCCCGCGACGCCGCGGCCGCCGGCGACGCGGCGGCGGCCGCGGCGGTGGCGCTCCTCGACGGCCCGCTCGAGGGCGACGACGAGCTCGCCGCCGCCGTCGCGGCGCTGCGGGCCCTGCCGTCCACCGAGGTCGCCCGCTCGCGCGCGCAGCACTGCGCCCAGCAGGCCGTCGACGCCCTGGCCCCTCTCCCGGAGACTGACGCGCGCGAGGCCATGGCCGCCTTCGCCGCCGCCATCGCCGACCGCACCCGCTGACCGCCTGGCCGACCGGCGCCCGCGCCCGGACCGCACCGCGCCGGTGACGAGTCGGACACGGTCCCGCCGGATGCTGGCGGGACCGCTGCTCACCTCCCTACGTTCCGTGGCGTGGCACCGGTCGGTGCCGCGCCGGCGAGGGGAAGGACGACATGAGCACCGCGAGGACGACACGGGGGGCGGCACGGCGGGCGGGCGCGGCAGCAGGAGGGCGACGGTCCCGACGCGCCCGGGCGGCGGTCGGGGCGGTCGGCGGCGCGGTCGCGGTGGTGATGACGGCTGCCGGTGGCGCCGGGGCGACCACGGCGGTGAGCACGGGCGTGCCGCTGCCGCTCGCCCCCGACGCGGCCGGCGTCTCCAGCCTCGTGGTGCCGGTCGAGAACCTGCCGGGTCTCGAGCTCACGGACGTCATCGCCACCGACTCCTACTCGACGGTCCCGGTCGACCCGGGCGGCGAGGTACGCATCGCCCTCCCGGAGGGGCTCGAGGTCCCGGACGCCGCCGGCGTGACCCTGCGCATGGTCGACGTCGACGAGCCCGAGCTCGCCGGCCCGGAGCCGCTGACCTTCACCGCGGACGGCAGCAGCGCCCTGGCGGCGGAGGTCGCCGACGGTGTCCTCACCGTCGCGCTCCCGCCCGCCGCGGACCTCCGGCTGGAGGAGGAGAACGAGGGTGTGCTCACGTTCCCGACCACGAGCGACGTCCCCGGCTACGGCGCCGAGGCGGCCTTCTACGACCTCGACCTGGCGAGCGGCACCGCGGCGCCGGAGGTCGACCTCGCCCCCGTCCTGCTGACCACGAGCGTCCTGGACGGTCCCACCGTCCCGGCCGGCGGGGTGCTCGCGCTCTCCCTCCCGCAGGACTCGGCGCTGAGGGCGGCCGGGGTGCGCTCGCTCGAGGACGTCCTCGTCGTCCTCGACGACCTGGGGCGGGACGAGGTGCCGCCCGTCCCCGGCGTCGACTCCTCCCCGGACGCCGCGCTCGTCTCCCTCGACGACGCCACGGAGCCCGGTGACTACCGCGCTGCGGTGCTGCTCGTCCCTGCAGCGGAGGACGGCACCCCGCTGACCGGACGGGCCAGCGTCACCTCGGTGGACCTCGAGGTGACCGAGGCGGCGGCGCCCGCCCCGGAGCCGTCGGCGACCGCCCAGCCCGTGCCGACGCAGCCCGTGCCGACGGAGCCCGAGCCGACGCAGCCCGAGCCGACGCCGACGGCTCCGGCGGTGAACCCGGGCCTGCGCTCCAACACGGGGGTCGAGGAGCCGACGACCGGGGCCGGCGGCAGTGCCCTCCTCGTCGGCGGCGGGCTGACGCTCGCGGCTGCCTCCGGCGCGCTCCTGCTCGGCGTCCGCCGCCGGACCGGTCGCTGACCGCACCCCGCGCGTCACCTCGGCCCGGGGAGGCGAACACNCGGCGGGCTGACGCTCGCGGCTGCCTCCGGCGCGCTCCTGCTCGGCGTCCGCCGCCGGACCGGTCGCTGACCGCACCCCGCGCGTCACCTCGGCCCGGCCCGGCCCGCGTGCGGGGCCGGGCCGCGGTGCGTCGGGCGGCCGGGACGGCGAGCCCGGGGTCTCCCGCCGGCCGACGCGCTGGGCTGCTCGCGGCTGGTGCCGTCGTCAGCCCTGGGCGGACGCGACCGCGGAGCGGGCGAGCGCCGAGCGCCGCCGGGCGGCCCGGAGGGTGTCCGCGGTGAGGACGCCGAGCGCCAGCCAGATGAGCGCGAAGCCGACCCAGCGCGTGGCCGCGACCTCCTCGCCGAGCAGGAGGACGCCGGCGAGGAGCTGGAGCACCGGCGTGAGGTACTGCAGCAGGCCGATCGTCGTCAGGGGGACGCGGCGGGCGGCCGCGCCGAACAGCAGCAGCGGGGCGATCGTCACGAGGCCGGCGCTCACGAGGAGGGCGGTGTGCCCGGGGCCCGCGCTCGTGAAGGTCCCCGCCCCGACGACCTCGAGGACGACGAGGGCGGCGAGGGCGAAGGGGGCCAGCACGAGCGTCTCCCCGGTGAGGGACACGAGCGCGGGCGTGCCGCGGCCGACGCGGTTCTTCGCGAGGCCGTAGAGCCCGAAGCTGGCCGCCAGGGTGAGCGCGATCCACGGCAGCCGACCCTCGTCGACGCTGATGACGACGACGGCGAGCGTCCCGAGCCCGACGGCCACCCACTGCGCGGGGCGCAGCCGCTCGCGCAGGAGGAGGACGCCCAGCAGCACGGTGACGACGGGGTTGGCGAAGTACCCCAGCGACGCCTCGACGACGTTGCCGGACTGGACGCCGTAGATGTAGACGCCCCAGTTGACGCCGATCGTCACCGACGCCAGGGCGAGCCAGCCCAGCCGGGCGCGGTCGCCGAGCAGCCGGCGAAGGCCCCCGAGCCCGCGCAGCGCCGTGAGCAGCACGGCGCAGACGACGAGCGCCCACAGCACCCGGTGCACGAGCACCTCGACCGCGCCGGCCGGCTCCAGCGCCGTGAAGTACAGCGGGAAGGAGCCCCACAGCGCATAGGCCCCGGCCCCCATGAGGGTGCCGCGGCGCACGTCGGCGGCGTCGGCGCCCGGCGGGGGCGCCGCCGCGCCCACGGGGGCGTCGGCGGCGCCGGACGTCCCGCCCGCCGGCCCCGCCCCGCTCAGCGCACGACCCAGGTGTCGCCGCCCGCGATGAGCGCGTCGAGGTCGGCGTCGGAGGCGGGGCCCCCGGCCTGCTCGCGGGCCGCGGCGACCTGCTCGCGGACGAGGTCGTCGTACGTCGGCCGGCGCACGGCGCGGAACACGCCGACGGGCACGTGCGCCATGGACGGGCCGTCCAGGCGCGAGAGGGCGAAGGCCTGCGAGGGGTCCTGCGCCCCGGCGTCGTGGACGACGACCTCGCGGCCGTCCGCGTCGGCGGCGTCGACCGCCTCCACGCCGCCGCCGGAGGTGCGCACGACGACCTTCTGCGCGTCCTCGCGGCCGTACCGGACCTCCTCGCCGTCGACGAGTGGCACGAGCCGCGCCTGCGCCTCGTCGCGGTCCTTGAGCACCTCGAAGGCGCCGTCGTTGAAGATCGGGCAGTTCTGGTAGATCTCGACGAGCGAGGTCCCGCGGTGCTCGGCGGCCGCGCGCAGCACCGACGTGAGGTGCTTGCGGTCGGAGTCCAGCGTGCGCGCGACGAAGGTGGCCTCGGCGCCGAGCGCCAGGGACACCGGGTTGAAGGGGGAGTCCACGGACCCGGCGGGGGTCGACTTCGTCACCGTGCCGACCTTGGACGTGGGGGAGTACTGCCCCTTCGTCAGGCCGTAGATCTGGTTGTTGAAGAGGAGGATCGTCATGTTGACGTTGCGGCGCATCGCGTGGACGAGGTGGTTGCCGCCGATGGACAGCGCGTCCCCGTCCCCGGTGACGACCCAGACCGACAGGTCGGGGCGCGACGTCGCGAGGCCCGTGGCGATGGCGGGGGCCCGGCCGTGGATCGAGTGCATCCCGTAGGTGTCGAGGTAGTACGGGAAGCGGGAGGAGCACCCGATCCCCGAGATGCAGACGATGTTCTCCTTGCGCAGGCCCAGCTCGGGCAGGAAGCCCTGGACCGCGGCGAGGACGGCGTAGTCGCCGCACCCGGGGCACCAGCGCACCTCGTTCGCGGCGGTGAAGTCCTTCTTCTTGAGGCCGACGCCCTCGGGCAGCCGGGGGACGTCCTCGGTGCCGGTGCGGACCGACGGGACGCCCAGGGGGGTGCTGGTGCTGGAGGGCGGGGTGGTCGTGCTCATCGACGGGCCTCCTGGGGGCTCTCCGTGACGGCGCCGGAGCCGCTGCCGTGGCCGGCGCGGGCGGGGGTCGCGGTGTCGTGCTCGGGCAGGTCGCGGACGGCGTCCCGGACGACGTCCGTGAGCTCGCCGGCGCTGAAGGGGCGACCGCGCACGCGGCCGTGGCTCTGGACGTCGACGAGGTACCGGGCGCGCAGCAGCAGTGCGAGCTGCCCGCCGTTCATCTCGGGCAGGACGACGCGGTCGTAGGCGCGCAGGACGTCGCCGAGGCCCGGCGGGAAGGGGTTGAGGTGCCGCAGGTGCGCGCGGGCGACCTGGAGCCCCTCGCCACGGGCGTCCCGGACGGCGGCCGCGATCGGGCCGTAGGTCGAGCCCCAGCCGAGCACGAGCACGCGGGCACGGCTCCCGTCCGGGGCCACCGGGTCGTCCACCTCCAGCGGCGGGACGTCGACGCCGTCGACCTTCGCCTGACGCAGACCGGTCATCTTCTCGTGGTTGTCGGGCTCGTAGGAGATCTCGCCGGTCACGTCGGCCTTCTCCAGGCCGCCGACGCGGTGCTCGAGCCCGGGGGTGCCCGGGACGGCCCAGGGACGGGCCAGGGTCTCCGGGTCGCGCAGGTACGGGCGGAAGGCCGGCGTCCCGTCGTCGCCCGCGCCGTTCGGCCCGGTCGCGAAGGCGGGGTCGATGGTCGGGAGGTCGGCGACGGCCGGCAGCGCCCACGGCTCGGACCCGTTGGCGAGGTAGCCGTCCGAGAGCAGGACCACCGGCGTCCGGTAGGTCACCGCGATCCGCACCGCCTCCAGGGCGGCGGTGAAGCAGTCCGTGGGCGAGCTCGCCGCCACGACGGGCAGGGGGGACTCCCCGTTGCGCCCGTACATCGCCTGCAGCAGGTCGGCCTGCTCGGTCTTGGTCGGCAGGCCGGTCGAGGGCCCGCCGCGCTGGACGTCGACGACGACGAGCGGCAGCTCGAGCATCACGGCCAGCCCGATCGTCTCCGCCTTGAGCGCGAGCCCGGGGCCGGACGTCGTCGTGACGCCGAGCGAGCCGCCGAAGGAGGCGCCGAGCGCGATGCCGACACCCGCGATCTCGTCCTCGGCCTGGAGCGTCGTCACGCCGAAGCGCTTCATGCCCGACAAGGCGTGGAGGATGTCGCTGGCCGGGGTGATCGGGTAGGAGCCGAGCACGAGCGGCAGGCCTGCCTTGTGGGCCGCGGTGGCGAGGCCGTAGGCCAGCGCCGTGCTGCCCGTGATGTTGCGGTAGGTGCCCGCCGGGTGCTCGGCCGGCGCGACCTCGTAGCGGACGGCGAAGCCCTCGGTGGTCTCGCCGAACGCCCAGCCGGCGCGGAAGGCCGTGAGGTTGGCGTCACGGATCTCGGGCCTCTTCGCGAACTTCGTGGCGATGAAGCGCTCGGTCGCCGTCGTCGGGCGGTCGTAGAGCCACGACAGCATCCCGAGGGCGAACATGTTCTTCGCCCGCTCCGCGTCCTTGCGCGACAGCCCCGAGTCCGCGAGGGCCTCGACCGTCATCGACGTCAGCGGCAGGGCGTGCACCTGGTAGCTCTCCAGGCTGCCGTCCTCGAGGGGGCTCACCGTGTAGCCCACCTTCTGCAGGCTGCGGCGGCTGAACTCGTCGGCGTCCGCGATGATCACGCCGCCGCGCGGCAGGTCGCCGACGTTCGCGCGCAGCGCCGCCGGGTTCATGGCCACGAGCACGTCCGGCGCGTCGCCCGGCGTCAGCACCACGTGGTCGGCGAACTGGAGCTGGAAGCTGGAGACGCCGGGGAGCGTGCCCTGGGGTGCCCGGATCTCGGCGGGGAAGTTCGGGAGCGTCGCGAGGGCGTTGCCCAGGGTCGCCGTCTCCGCGGTGAAGCGGTCGCCCGTCAGCTGCATCCCGTCGCCGGAGTCCCCGGCGAAGCGGATGACGACGCCGGAGACGCGCTCGACGGGCTTCTCGCCGGGTGCCGTCGTGGTGCCGCCACCGTCCTCGCGCGGGTCGGTGGGGGCGTCGGGCGTGGGCGACTCGAGACGCATGGGAGCGGCAACACCTCGGGGATCGGGGACCATCCCGGCTTCCCGACCGACCCGGTCGGAGAAGTGCTCCAGCGGGCGCGGGACTGCGGGCCGCCCGCCATGGTAGGCGGGGAACGCGGGCCCCCGGCACGGCGTTGCTGCCGGTGAGACGCCCCCGTGCGCCTCGCGTGCGGGCAGACCGGCGTCCGCCCGCACCGCCAGTCCCGCCCCGAGGAGAGGCACCAGGCTCAGATGGGTCACCAGCACTTCAACGGCGTGAAGACCGCCGTCCTGTTCGGCGCCTTCGGCGGGCTCGTCCTGCTCGCCTCCTGGCTGGTCTTCGGACGGAGCCTGGGCGCCCTGCTCGTCGGGCTCGTCATCGCGCTCGCGGTCAACGGCATCTCGTACTGGAAGAGCGACACGCTCGCCATCAAGGCGATGCGGGCGAGGCCGGTCACCGAGGCGCAGCAGCCGGAGATGTACCGCATCGTCCGCGAGCTCTCGGTCCAGGCCGGGCAGCCCATGCCGCGGCTGTACGTCTCGCCCACGCGGGCCCCGAACGCCTTCGCGACCGGGCGCAACCCCGAGAACTCCGCCGTCTGCTGCACGCAGGGCATCCTCGAGATCCTCGACGAGCGCGAGCTGCGCGGCGTCCTCGGCCACGAGCTCATGCACGTCTACAACCGCGACATCCTCACCTCGTCGCTGGCGGCGGCGATGGCGAGCGTCATCACGTTCCTGGGGTACGCGGCGCTGTTCCTCGGCGGCGGGAACCGGCAGAACGGCGGCAACCCCGTCGCCGCGATGCTCCTGCTCTTCCTCGGCCCCCTCGCGGCCGGCCTCATCCAGATGGGCATCAGCCGCACCCGCGAGTACGACGCCGACGAGGACGGCGCCCGCCTCACGGGCGACCCGCTCGCGCTGGCCAGCGCCCTGCGCAAGCTGGAGCGGGGGACCAGGGCCGCCCCGCTGGCGCCCGAGCGCGACCTCGTCAACGCCAGCCACATGATGATCGCGAACCCCTTCCGGGCGAAGGACGCACGCTCCCTGTTCTCGACGCACCCGCCGATGGACCAGCGCATCTCCCGGCTCGAGGCGATGGCCGGCCGCCGCGGCTGACGCGGCCCCGCTCGTCGACGACGTCGGGGTGAGGGAGGTGCCCGGTTCGACGTCGGCGACGACGTCGGAGAAGGGGAAGAGGTCCGGGCGCTACGCGCCGAGGCGGGACAGGACCTCGGCGCGGACGAGCGCCCAGCAGCGGGAGGACGGGTCCAGCTGCGAGAAGTGGTCCTCGCCCGGGACGAGCGCGACGCGGACGTCGTCCGCCCCGGCCGCCCGCGCCGCCTCGGCGTAGCGCTCGCCCTGGTCGGGAGGGACGACGTCGTCGCGGTCGCCCGTCACCGAGAGCACCGGTGCGGCCGCCGGCACGAGCGCGGCCGGGGAGGCCTGGGCGTAGCGCTCCGGCACCTCCTCGGGCGACCCGCCCAGGAGGCCCGCGACCGCGCCGCCGCCGAGGTCCGCCGCGTGCCCGGCGACGAGGTCGAGCACGCCCGCCTGGGCGACCACGGCGAGCGGGTGCAGCCGCGGCGAGGCCCCCGGCGCGCCCTCGGGCAGCGCGTCCCGGGCGGCCGACCACCCGGCGAGGTGGCCGCCCGCCGAGTGCCCGACGACGACCGCGCGGGCGGCGTCGAGGCCGGCGGCCGGCGCGACGTCGACGAGCAGGTCCAGCGCGGCCGCGGCGTCCTCGAGCGTCGTCGGCCACCCCCCGCCCCGACCGACGGCGCGGTACTCGACGAGCCAGACCGGCACACCGGCGGCCAGCAGGTCGGCGGCGACGTGGTCCTGCAGCCGTCGGTCGTACGTGCGGCTGCCGTCGGCGGCGCCCGGCCGCCAGAACCCTCCGTGGACGAGGACCGCGACGCCGTCGGTGCGGCGGGCCGCCGGCAGGTGCAGCTCGGCGACCTGGCGCTCGTGCGGCCCGTAGCGGTGCAGCGCCGCCACCCCTGCCGCGCCCGCGAGGGAGGGGACGCCGTCCTCGCCCCGGCCGGCCGGCACGGGGGTCACCGGTAGTTGGTGAACTGGAGGGCGACGTCGAGGTCCGCGCCCTTGAGCAGCGCGATGACGGCCTGCAGGTCGTCGCGGCTCTTGGCGCTGACCCGCAGCTCGTCGCCCGTGACCTGGGTCTTGACGCCCTTGGGCCCCTGGTCGCGGACGATCTTGCCGATCTTCTTCGCGTCCTCGGTGGACAGGCCCTCCTTGAGCGACCCCTCCTGCCGGTGCTCCTTGCCCGAGGCGCGGACCTCCCCGAGGTCCAGGGCCTTCAGCGACACCCCCCGCCGGACGAGCTTGGTCTGCAGCACGTCCAGGACGGCGGCGACCCGCTCCTCGCTGTTCGCCACCAGGACGACGCGCTCGCCGCTCCAGCTGACCTCGGCGCCGGTGCCCCGGAAGTCGTACCGCTGCCCGATCTCCTTGGCGGCCTGGTTGATCGCGTTGTCGACCTCCTGGCGGTCGACCTTGCTGACGACGTCGAACGACGAGTCGGCGGCCATGGGTCCTCCTCCGCGGCCCGGCGCGGACGCGGGGCCGCTGCTGCGTGGTGGGTCTCTTGGGCGGGTGCGACGTGGACGCGACCCGGCTCGGCCTTGCTATCGTGGTCGACGCCCGCGGGGGTGCGAGACGCCCGCGGTGCGCGCGGCAGGTTGCCCGAGCGGCCAATGGGAGCTGACTGTAAATCAGCCGGCACAGCCTTCGCAGGTTCGAATCCTGCACCTGCCACGCCTCGACGGGGGCGTCCCGGGACCACTCGGGGCGCCCCCGTCGTCGTCCGGCCGGGGACGGCCCCGACCGCCGTTTCGGACGGGGGGTCGCCCCCGTGTACGCTCCCTGGTCGTGCCCGCCCGCGGGCGCCGCCCCAGTAGCTCAGTCGGCAGAGCGTCTCCATGGTAAGGAGAAGGTCTAGGGTTCGATTCCCTACTGGGGCTCTGCAGCCCCACCCGTCGCGCCGCTCCGGCGTCGGGCGGGGCCTCGGCGAGGTAGCTCAGTGGTAGAGCAAACGGCTCATAATCGTTGTGTCGCGGGTTCGATCCCCGCCCTCGCTACGCCAGGTGCCCGCCGGTGAGCGGGAGCGAGCGGCTCCTCCGGGGTCGGCGGCGGTCGGAAGGCCGCGCCGGTCGTGGGCGTTGACGTGAGCGTCCCTCCCCGTGCGTCACGACGACGGGGGGCGGCACCGACCCGGAGCGGGCGGCGGCGCCAGGTGGCGACGCCGCTCCGCCGCACCGCCCGCACCGACACGACCAGCGAGAGGTCCTCCCCGTGGCCAAGACCACCGACGTCCGCCCCAAGATCACGATGGCCTGCACCGTGTGCAAGGAGCGGAACTACATCACGAAGAAGAACCGGCGGAACGACCCCGACCGCCTCGAGATGGCGAAGTTCTGCCCGCGCTGCGGCAACCACACCGCGCACCGCGAGACCCGCTGAGCGACGCCGCTCGCACGACCCCCGCACGGCGGGGGCGCCCCCGGGCGGCCCCGCCGTCGTCGTCCCACCACCGTCCGCGGGACCCGGGGCCACCGTCCGCGGGACCCGGGGCCCGCCGGCACGGACCTCGACACCGACCCCAGCCAGCCAGCCAGCCAGAGGAGCCGACATGGCCGTCGACCAGAGCTTCGTCGGGCGGACGTACCCGCCCGACGGCGTCTACGAGGTGAGCGCGGAGAAGGTCCGCGAGTTCGCGGCCGCCGTCGCCGGCGCAGGCTCCGCGACGGTGTCCGGCGGCCCGCTCGCCACCGCGGAGGTGCCCCCCGTCCACGTGGACGCCGACGCCGCCCGGGCCCTCGGGCACCCCGCGCCGGTGGCGCCGCCGACCTTCGCCGTCGTCCTCGCCCAGCGCAGCGACGCACGCTTCCTCGCGGACCCGGCGGCCGGCGTGGACTTCTCCCGCGTCGTGCACGGCGAGCAGTCCTTCACCCACCACCGACCCGTCGTGGTCGGCGACCGGCTCGTGACGACGCTGCACGTCGACGGCGTCCGCGCCGCGGGCGGGGGCGCGATGGTCACCACGCGCAGCGAGATCGCCACCGAGGCGGGGGAGCCCGTGTGCACGGCGGTCTCCCTCGTCGTCGTGCGGGCTCCCGAGCAGGAGGAGCAGGCGTGAGCGGCGGACGACCCGAGGGCGCCGGGCCGGGCGACGGAGGGGACGTGGAGGTCGGGCAGGAGGTCGCCCGGCGGACCTTCCCCGTGCACCGCGCCGACCTCGTGCGCTACGCGGGCGCGAGCGGCGACTTCAACCCCATCCACTGGAGCGAGTCGACCGCGGTCGGGGTCGGGCTGCCGGGCGTCGTCGCCCACGGCATGTTCACCATGGCCCTCGTCGGACGCCTCGTCCAGGACTGGTGCGGGGACCCGGGGCGCGTCGCGAGCCTGGGCGTCCGCTTCACGCGTCCCGTCGTGGTCCCCGACGAGGGCACCGAGGTGGAGGTCGTCGCCGTCGTCGGCGCGCTGGACGACGGCGCCCCCGCGCAGGACGGCGAGCCGGCCCGGCCGGCGAGCGTGCGCCTGGACCTCCGGGCGACGTGCGAGGGCGTCTCCGTCCTCACCCGGGCCCGGGCGGTCGTCCGGCGCTGAGCCGGGCGGCGCGCCGGGGCGTCAGCGACGCTCGAGGGCGTACCACGTCGGCCGCGTCCGGTGCAGCCAGCGCGGCACCAGACCAGGGTCCGCCGGCTCGACGTGCTGCAGCGACCACGACGGCAGCGCCGCCTCGAGGTCCGCTCGCCCGACCCCGCGCGGCAGCGGGGGCGGACGCCGGGCCGGTGACCACGCGAGCAGCGCGAGCAGGGCGCCGGGGGAGGTGACGGCGTCGAGCCCGCGCCCGAGCGCCGCCCGCCCCTGCGGCGGCATCCCGTGCAGGCAGCCGACGTCGAGCACCGCGGTGAAGCCCTCGCCGTCGTCGCCGAGGTCCAGCGCGCGCAGGTCGCCCACGTCGCCGTGGACGAGGTGCACGTCGACGCCCTCGTCGTCCGCCCGGCGCCGTGCACGCCGCAGCGACCGCGCGACGTCGTCGACGCCCGTGACGGCGAAGCCGCGCCGGGCCAGCTCGGCCGCGTCCTCCCCGGTGCCGCAGCCGACGTCCAGGGCGCGGCCGCGAGCAGCCCTGAGCCCGTCGCCGGGCCCCCCGGTGGGCGCGGCGTCGAGGAGGTCGACGCCCTGGCGGCCCGAGCCCTCCCACGGCGCGGCCCCGACGGCGGACATGACCTCGAAGACGGCGGTCACGGGCGTCCTCCTCCTCGGTGGCCCCCGGGGCTCCTCGGCCCCGGGGCGGAGCCGGCCGACGGGTCCGCCGAGGACCCGGGGCGCCGGCCCCGGGAGCCGGTCTACCCCGCGCGGGCGCCGGCAGCCAGCGCACGGGCGCGCGGCGGCGCCGGCTCGCCCCCGGCAGGCGGTGGCGGCCCGCCTACGCTGGCGCAGGTGACGACCCCGGCCGCTGCCGACCTCCCCGCCGCGAGCGGCCCGAGCACGCTCCCGGCCGCCCCCGGGCGCCCCCTCGCCGACCGGACGACCCTGCGCGTCGGCGGCCGGCCCGCCGCCGAGGTGGTCGTCACGAGCGCGGACGAGCTGGTCGAGGCGGTCCGCTCCGCGGACGACGAGGGACGGCCGGTGCTGCTCGTGGCCGGCGGCTCGAACCTCCTCGTCGGCGACGAGGACCTCCCGCACACCGCCGTGGTCGTGGCCGGCCGCGGCGTGCGCCGCGAGCCCGTCGACGCCTGCGGAGGGGTCTGGGTCACCGCGCAGGCCGGCCACCCCTGGGAGGAGCTGGTGGCGGAGGCGACGGAGAGCGGGTGGCTCGGCCTCGAGGCGCTCTCCGGGATCCCCGGCTCGACCGGGGCCACGCCCGTGCAGAACGTCGGCGCGTACGGCACGGACGTCGCCGCGACGGTCGCCGAGGTCCGCACGTGGGACCGGCGGGAGCGGCGGATCACCACCCTGCGGGTGGGTGACCTGCGCATGGGGTACCGGACGTCGCTCCTGAAGTCGCAGCCGGACCGCCACGTCGTCCTCGAGGTCACCTTCCAGCTGCGCCCCGGCGAGCTCGGCGGGCCGGTGCGGTACGCCGAGCTCGCCGACCGGCTCGGGGTCGCGACCGGCGACCGCGTCCCGGCGACGGACGTCCGCGAGGCCGTGCTGGAGCTGCGGCGCGGCAAGGGGATGGTGCTCGACGACCCCGCGTCCGGCGTCGTCGACCACGACACGTGGAGCGCGGGCTCCTTCTTCACCAACCCCGTGCTCGCACCGCCCGACGCGGACGGCCTGCCGCCCGAGGCTCCGCGCTACGCGGCGGAGGGCGGCGTGAAGACGAGCGCCGCCTGGCTCATCGGTGCCGCCGGCTTCGCCCGGGGCCACGGGCTGCCGGGCCCCGCGGCCCTCTCGACCAAGCACACCCTGGCCCTGACCAACCGCGGCGGTGCCCGCGCCGCGGACCTCCTGGCGCTGGCGCGCGAGGTCCGCGACGGCGTCGAGGCCCGTTTCGGCGTGCGGCTCGAGCCGGAGCCCCGCCTGGTCGGCTGCTCGCTGGACGCCTGAGCCCTCCGACCCGCCGAGCACCCTCGGCGGGTCAGGCGGGTCAGGCGGGTCAGGCGGGTCGGCGGGTCAGGCGGGCGCGGAGGCCCGGGCCTGCTCGTCGTAGCGGCGCCAGACCGCCTGCAGCACCCGCGGCTCGAGCCCGCCGCCGGGGGCGCTGAGGAGGGGGGCGGCGACCGCGTCGGCGCCGGCGTCGGCCAGCCGGTCGTGGAAGTGCCCCGGCCCGAGCAGGTAGGGCGCCACGAGGACCCGTCCCGCGCCCCGGGCGCGCAGGCCCTCGACGGCCTCGGGGACGCGGGGGCTGGCCGCGGCGCCGAAGCCGAGCACCACCTCCCCGTCGTGCCGGGCCCGCAGCGCGGCCAGCACGGAGGCGGTGTCGGCGGCCGAGCGGGGGTCGCTCGAGCCCGCCGCCGCGAGGACCACGCCGTCGCCGGGGCGGGCGCCGGCCTCGCGCAGGCGGTCGGCCAGGACGTCGTCCAGCAGCGGTGACGGCCCGAGGGGACCGGCCGAGCGTGCCCGGGGCCACGGCGCGACGGCCCGGGCGACGTCGTGGCCGACGTGGTACCCGGCGGACAGCAGGACGGGCACGACGACGACCTCCCGCTGCGGCGCGAGAGCGGCGACCACGTCGGCGACCGCGGGGGGCTGGACGTCGACGAAGGCGCTGCGCACCGCCGTCCCCGGCCGGTCCCGCCCCAGGGCGTCGACGAGGGCCCCCACCGCCGAGCGGCCGCGCGGGCCCCGCGTGCCGTGCGCGCACAGGACCAGGACGGGGCTCCCGGGGCCGGTCGTCGGCGCCCGGCGCGCCGGGACGGGGGCGCCGAGCCGGTGGTGGACCACGCGCCGATGGTGGCACCCCGGGGCCCGCCCCGCCGCCGCCCCGCTGGACGCCGCCTCCGTGTCCGCTGCGAGCACCCCCGGGAGAGGCGCCTGCGGGCGTGCCACGTCGACCACCGGGCCGTCCGTGCGTGAGGATCAGGGCATGACGACACCAGACGACAGCACCCGCCGCCCCGGCGACCCCGAGCCGTTCGGGGACGCCTCCCGCCGTGACCCGGCCGTCGACCCCACCACCGACGACCCGCGCGTGACGGACGTCGACGCCGTCGAGGGCGACGACGTCCTCGTCGTCGAGGAGCCCTCGACCCGCGGCGGGTCCGCCGGCCCGGGCCTCGCCCTCGCCGGCCTCGTCATGGGACTCGTGGGTCTGTGGACGGCGGCCGCGGAGTCGGCCGTCCGCGAGTGCACGCCCGACCCGGTCGGTGCGGAGGCGGTGGGGGCGGACGGGTTCCTGACCGCCCTGGTCCTCGCCGTGCTGGCCATCGTCCTGTCGGCCGTCGGCGCGGCCATGTCGCGCAGCGAGCGCTGGGGCACCGCGGTCGGCGTCGCGGGCCTCGTCGTCGGTGTCGTCGTCGTCGTGGTGTGGCTGCTGTCGGTGTGGCTGCTGGCCGCCGACCCGGTCGACATCGCCAACGTCACCTCGCAGGAGGCCACGCTCCCGCTCCAGGGCTACGGCTGCGCCTGACCCCGTCCGCACGAGGGCCCCGCGACCGACCGGTCGCGGGGCCCTCGTGCGTCGGGCCCCGTGCGTCGGGCCCCGTGCGTCGGGCCCCGTGCGTCGGGCCTCGTGCGCGGTGGTCGCCCGGGGGCCGGTGCGCCGGGACGTCCGGGGGCGGGCCGGGTGGGAGCATCGGCGCGTGGGACTGGGTGGAGCGCCGGGGGAGTGGGCCGGGTACGAGTGGGTCCGGCTGGGAGACCTCCCCGGCGAGCCGTCGGGGCGCGCGGCCCGGCCGGGCGGCGCGGCCC
>NZ_JBBIAA010000002.1:232575-236096 GCF_037482545.1 Pseudokineococcus basanitobsidens
CGCGGCGGCGACGCGGCGGGTGCCGGCACGAAGGCCGCCGGCACGAAGGGCGCCGCGAGCGCCACCGCGCCGGCGCCCGCGGACGGCCGGCCCGCGACGCCGGACCGCCTGGGGGCGGCCGTGCTCGCCTGGCTGGACCGCGACCCGCTGTGGGGCGAGGGCCCCGGGACGCGGCTGCTGCTCGCCGACCTCGACAACCTGCGCGCCGGACCGGTGCGCTGGCGGGCGCGGATGACCGTCGTCGCGGGCCTCGCCCGGCAGGCCGACGTCGTCGGCATCTCCGGCCAGCACGGCGCCGCCGCCCGCGGGGCGCCGCACCTGGCCGAGTGGGCGCGCCAGGTGCGCGCGGTGGACGACGGCAGCGACCTGGCCGACCACGAGCTGCTCGACGTCGCCGCGGGCGTGCCCGCGGACGCCGAGCCGCTGCGCGTCGTCGTGATGAGCAACGACAACATCTTCGCGGACCTCGCCGACCGCGGACGGCTGGTGGTGGTCTCGCCGGGGGCCGACGCGCTCAGCGAGCGGCTGGACTCCGCGGCGGCCGACGTCGTCGACCTCGCGGCGCTCGAGGGGGCCATGGCGGCCGGGCTCGACGCGGAGGTCGAGCCCGACCCGCGCTAGGCGGGCGTCAGCGGGCCTCGGCGAGCAGCCGCTGCAGGCGCCCGACCCCCTCGACCAGGTCGTCGTCGCCGAGCGCGTAGGACAGGCGCAGGTAGCCGCTCGGGCCGAAGGCCTCGCCCGGGACCACCGCGACCTCGGCCTCCTCGAGGACCACCTCGGCCAGCTCGGCGGAGGTCGTCGGCGTGCGGCCCCGGAGCTCGCGCCCCAGCAGCCCGTGGACGCTCGGGTAGGCGTAGAAGGCCCCCTGCGGCATGGGGCAGGAGATCCCCTCGACGTCCCGCAGCATGGAGACCATCGTGCGGCGGCGGCGGTCGAAGGCCTCGCGCATCGCCGCCACCGCCGAGAGGTCGCTCGTCAGCGCCTCGACGGCGGCGCGCTGGGAGACGTTGGCGACGTTCGACGTCAGGTGGGACTGCAGGTTGGTGGCGGCGCGGACGACGTCCCGCGGCCCGGCGAGCCACCCCACCCGCCACCCGGTCATCGCGTACGTCTTCGCGACGCCGTTGAGCACGACGCACGTGTCCGCCAGCTCCGGCACGACGACCGGCATCGAGGGCGCCTCGAGCCCGTCGTAGACGAGGTGCTCGTAGATCTCGTCGGTGACCACCCACACCCCGTGCTCGAGCGCCCAGCGGCCGATCGCCTCGACGGCCTCCGGCGGGTGGACCGCCCCGGTGGGGTTGGACGGCGAGCAGAACAGCAGCACCTTGGTGCGGGGCGTGCGCGCCGCCTCGAGCTGCTCGACCGTGACGAGGTAGCCCGCGTCCTCGCCGGCGAAGACCTCGACCGGGACGCCGCCGGCCAGGCGGACCGCCTCCGGGTACGTGGTCCAGTACGGCGCCGGGAGGAGCACCTCGTCCCCCGGGTCCAGCAGGGTCGCGAAGGCCGTGTAGACGGCCTGCTTCCCGCCGTTCGTGACGAGCACCTGCGAGGGGTCGAGCTCCAGGCCGGAGTCCCGGCGCGTCTTGGCGACGACCGCGTCCCGCAGCTCCGGCAGGCCCGCCGCGGGGGTGTAGCGGTGGTTCGCCGGACGTCGTGCGGCGTCGACGGCGGCCTCGACGACCGCGTCCGGGGTCGGGAAGTCCGGCTCCCCGGCCCCGAAGCCGATGACGGGCCGGCCCTGGGCCTTCAGCGCCTTGGCGCGGGCGTCGACGGCGAGGGTCGCCGACTCGGCGATGCCGCCGACGCGCCGGGAGACGCGGCGGCGGACGCCCGGGTCGGCGGGCTGGACGGCGGAGGGGTCGGTCATCCCACGATCCTGGCACCGTGCGGGCGACGGGGGCGGGAGCGGCCGCACCGCGGACGTCGCGCCCGCGCGGGCGGGTGCCGCCCGCGCGGGGAGGCGAGGGGGCCGGGCGGCGTTCGACGGCGGGAGGGCGGTCCGCGTAGAGTGCTCCGCGGCTGTCGACGTGCGTCCTCGTCCTCCCGCTGCGGCGAGAGGGCCGGACGCACCGGGACAGGCCTAGGGCAGTGGCGCAATTGGTAGCGCACCGGTCTCCAAAACCGGCGGTTGTGGGTTCGAGTCCCTCCTGCCCTGCGGACGTCGCCCCGCTCGACGGGACGACGACGGCAGCCGAGCGGTCCGGCGCGGTGCAGGGGCCCCAGCGGGCCCGCGGTGCCGCGGCGCCGGGCCCCACCGACCCCCGACCCGAGGCAGGCACCCCTGTGACGAACGCCGACGCGGCCGAGGCCCCCCGTCCCGGGGAGGGTGCCGGCGGACCCGGCGGCAGCGGGGCGACGCCGGCCCGCCGCGAGGGACGCGGCGCCGACCGGCACGGGCCCCTCGCCCGGCTCCTGCAGTTCCTGCGCGAGGTCTGGGCCGAGCTCCGCAAGGTGGTCCGACCCACCCGCGGGGAGCTGCTCACCTACACGTCGGTCGTGCTCGTGTTCGTGGTCGTCGTCATGCTCTACGTCTCCGGGCTCGACTACGTCTTCGGGCAGGCGGTCCTGTGGGTCTTCGGCGGCCCCGCCTGACGCCGACCCGCGCCCGACGCGCGCGCCGGGCCGCCGCGCGGCGGACCCACCCGCGCCCTCACCCGTCCAGCACGCCGGAAGGCAGGCACACCCCGTGACCGAGCAGCACACCGAGCCCGACGTCGACGCCGTCGGCACGCCGGAGGACCCCGCCGCCGAGGCGGACGCGACGCCGACCCCCGCCGAGGGCGACGTGGAGGCCTCGCCGGGTGACGGCGCGGTCGGCCCGGTCGACGTGGACGCCTCCGAGGAGGAGGGTGACCCGGTCGAGGAGTTCAAGGCCGCCCTGCGCCGCGAGCCGGGTGAGTGGTACGTCATCCACTCCTACGCCGGCTACGAGAACCGCGTGAAGGCGAACCTCGAGAACCGCATCACCTCCCTCAACATGGAGGAGTACATCCACGGCGTCGAGGTGCCGATGGAGGAGGTCACGGAGATCAAGAACGGCCAGCGGAAGCTGGTCCGGCGGGTGCGGATCCCCGGGTACGTCCTCGTCCGGATGGACCTCACGGACGAGTCGTGGGGCGCGGTGCGCCACACGCCGGGCGTCACCGGCTTCGTGGGGCACACCCACCAGCCCGTCCCGCTGAGCCTCGACGAGGTCTTCTCCATGCTGGCGCCCACCCTGACGCCCAAGGAGCCGCGCGGCGGCGCCGGCCAGGGCGCGGGCGGCGGCGGCGCCGCGACGGCGACCGAGGTCGACTTCGAGGTCGGCGAGTCGGTCACCGTCATGGAGCCGCCCTTCGAGACCCTCCCGGCCACGATCACCGAGATCAACGCCGACGCGCAGAAGCTGAAGGTGCTCGTGTCGATCTTCGGCCGCGAGACGCCCGTCGAGCTCGCGTTCAACCAGGTCGCCAAGCTCTAGCGCGACCGACGAGACCCCCGGCGGCGAGTCAGCGCCGCCGGCCCGGGGGGGGGGGGGG
>NZ_JBBIAA010000002.1:236201-382187 GCF_037482545.1 Pseudokineococcus basanitobsidens
CGCCGACCCGCGGTCGGCGGGCGCGACCACGAGAGAAGGAACAGGCATGCCCCCCAAGAAGCGGGTCTCCGGACTCATCAAGCTCCAGATCAAGGCCGGCGCCGCGACGCCGGCGCCGCCGATCGGTCCCGCGCTGGGCCAGCACGGCGTCAACATCATGGAGTTCTGCAAGGCCTACAACGCGGCGACCGAGGCCCAGCGCGGCAACGTCGTCCCGGTCGAGATCACCGTGTTCGAGGACCGCTCGTTCACCTTCGTCACGAAGACCCCGCCGGCCGCGGAGCTCATCAAGAAGGCCGCCGGCGTCGACAAGGGGTCGGCGACGCCGCACACCGACAAGGTGGCGAGCCTCACCGCCGAGCAGGTCCGCGGCATCGCCGAGCAGAAGCTCGAGGACCTCAACGCGAACGACGTCGAGGCCGCCAGCAAGATCATCGCCGGCACCGCGCGGTCCATGGGCATCACCGTCCAGGGCTGAGCCCGCCGCACCACCGCTCGACACGCTCGACCAGTTCGACCAGCACGACCAGTGGCAGGGCCCGCGCTGGCCTCCCGACCACGACTCCCACCCACCCCGCCGCGGCCCCGCACCGACACGGACCACCGGTGCCGCGAGACCAGAGGAGCTGACATGCGCAGCAAGAAGTACCGCGCCGCCGCCGACAAGATCGACCTCGAGCGCCAGTACGCGCCGCTCGACGCCGTCCGCCTCGCCCGCGAGACGTCGACCACGTCCTTCGACGCCACCGTCGAGGTCGCCATGCGCCTCGGGGTCGACCCCCGCAAGGCGGACCAGATCGTCCGCGGCACCGTCAACCTGCCGCACGGCACGGGCAAGACCGCCCGCGTGCTCGTCTTCGCCACCGGCGAGCGAGCCGCCCAGGCGGAGGCCGCCGGCGCCGACGTCGTCGGCGGGGACGAGCTCATCGAGCGCGTCCAGGGCGGCTTCCTCGACTTCGACGCGGCGGTCGCGACCCCCGACCTCATGGGCAAGGTCGGTCGTCTCGGCCGCGTGCTCGGCCCGCGGGGGCTCATGCCGAACCCGCGCACGGGCACCGTGACGATGGACGTCGCCAAGGCGGTCACGGACATCAAGGGCGGCCGGATCGAGTTCCGCGTCGACAAGCACTCGAACCTCCACTTCGTCGTCGGCAAGACGTCCTTCACCGACACGCAGCTGGTGGAGAACTACGGCGCCGCGCTCGAGGAGGTGCTGCGGCTCAAGCCGTCGGCGTCCAAGGGCCGCTACATCTCCAAGGCCGTCATGACGACGACGATGGGCCCGGGCATCCCGCTCGACGCCTCGCGCACCCGCGGCCTCCTCGAGGAGACCGCGGCGGTCTGAGCCGCCCGGGGCGCGCCCGCCCGGCAGGAGCCCCCGTCCGGTACGCCGGGCGGGGGCTCCCGTGCGTCCGGGCACCGGGAGGGCGTGCGGGCCCCCGGGGGCAGGGCGGGCCCGACGATTTGGTCGCCGGGCCTACGTCCTCGTACGCTGACACCGACCGAAGACCGCCGGTCGTCGCCCTCCGGGCGGCGCCAAGGTCCCGCGGACGTCGCGGGCACCGGCGCAGGTGCCCGCAGCTCCGCCGTCCGCCCTCCCGGGGGTGGCGGCACCACGAGCCCCGTGCGCCTCGCGCCCGGGGCTCTCGTCGTCCTCGGGCCGAGCCGTCGGGGCGAGCAGCACGTGCCCCGCCGGCGGTGGTGACCCCACCCACCCCGGAAGGAGGGCCATGGCGAGGCCTGACAAGGAGGCGGCGGTCGCCGAGCTCGCGGAGAAGTTCCGCGGCTCGAACGCCGCCGTGCTGACCGAGTACCGCGGCCTGTCCGTCGCCCAGCTCAAGCGCCTGCGGCGCGCGCTCGGCGAGGACGCCACGTACTCGGTCTCGAAGAACACGCTGACCCGCATCGCGGCGTCGCAGGCCGGGGTCGACGCCTTCGACGCCGACCTGAACGGCCCCACCGCCATCGCGTTCGTCACCGGTGACCCGGTCCAGGCGGCGAAGGGCCTGCGCGACTTCGCGCGGGACAACCCCCAGCTCGTCATCAAGGCCGGTCTGCTCGACGGCCGCGCGATGACGGCGCAGGAGATCACCCAGCTCGCGGACCTCGAGTCCCGCGAGGTGCTCCTGGCCAAGGCCGCGGGCGCGATGAAGGCGACGCTGACCCGTGGCGCCGTGGTCGTCGCGGCCCCGCTGTCCAAGGCGGTCCGCACCGTCGAGGCCCTGCGCGTCCAGCGCGAGGCCGGTGCCCCGTCCGAGGCGGCCACGAGCGGCGAGCAGCAGCCCGCCGCGCAGGAGACGGCCGACGCCTGATCCTCCGGCGTCCCGGTCGCCGCCGGGACGCACCGCGGCGCACCGCCGCACCAGCACCAGCCCACACCAGCGCTGCCGGACGTCCCGCCGGGACACCGCCGCGCGACCCCCGCGGGGGACCGACCAGGAAGGACCGCCACCATGGCGAAGCTCAGCACCGACGAGCTGCTCGACGCGTTCAAGGACCTCACCCTCATCGAGCTCTCGGACTTCGTGAAGAAGTTCGAGGAGACCTTCGACGTCACCGCTGCCGCACCCGTCGCGGTCGCCGGCGGCGGCGGCGGTGGCGGCGAGCAGGCGCCCGCCGAGGAGGAGAAGACCGAGTTCGACGTCGTCCTCGAGGCGGCCGGCGACAAGAAGATCCAGGTCATCAAGGAGGTCCGCGCCCTCACGAGCCTGGGCCTCAAGGAGGCCAAGGACCTCGTCGACGGCGCCCCGAAGAACGTCCTCGAGGGCGTCGCCAAGGACGCCGCGGACGCCGCGAAGACCCAGCTCGAGGGCGCCGGGGCCACCGTCACCGTCAAGTGACGCCCGGCCGGCACCGCTGACCCACGGGTCGGCACGCCGGCAGCACCGCGCCGCCGAGGGGCGGGGCCGCGCAGGACGCGGCCCCGCCCCTCGGCGCGTCCGGCGCCCCTGCCGACCGCCGTCGCCCACCCCGCGTCCCGACCTCGGCCCGGCCCGCGGAGGGTCGTCGCTAGGCCTCCCGGGGCGCCCGCTTGACCGCGGGGCGCGCCTGGGCGAGAGTTCCCCCGCACACGCCAGCCCTGCGGTCCTCCTCCGGAGGACGGACGCAGCCCGGGACGACGAGGTCACCGGAGCCCGGCTGGACACGCGAGCGTGCCGTCGCCTACGCTTGCGACTTCGCCCTGTCCTGCGCCGACCCCTCAGATGCCCGCGCCTCGGTGGCGCGCCGGTGGGGGGCGATCGGCAGCGCCCTCCCAGGACGGCGACCGATCCGCCTGCAGGCACGTGGAAGGACCCCTCTTGGCCGTCTCGCGCACAGCGTCTGGCTCCACCACCCCCAGCTCCACCGCACGCCGCATCTCCTTCGCCAAGATCGACGAGCCGCTCGACGTCCCCGACCTCCTCGCCCTCCAGACCGAGAACTTCGACTGGCTCCTGGGCAACGACCGCTGGCAGTCCCGCGTCGCCGAGGCCCTCGAGGCCGGGCGCCAGGACGTGCCGACGGGCTCCGGCCTCGAGGAGATCTTCGAGGAGATCTCGCCGATCGAGGACTTCTCCGGCTCCATGTCGCTGTCCTTCCGCGACCACCGCTTCGAGCCGCCCAAGTACTCGCTGGACGAGTGCAAGGAGCGCGACATGACCTACGCCGCGCCCCTGTTCGTCACCGCCGAGTTCATGAACGCGACGACGGGCGAGATCAAGAGCCAGACGGTCTTCATGGGCGACTTCCCGCTCATGACCGACCGCGGCACCTTCGTCATCAACGGCACCGAGCGCGTCGTCGTCTCGCAGCTCGTCCGCTCGCCCGGGGTCTACTTCGAGCGCTCGCTGGACAAGCTGTCCGACAAGGACGTCTACACCGCCAAGATCATCCCCTCGCGCGGTGCGTGGCTCGAGTTCGAGGTCGACAAGCGCGACACGGTGGGCGTGCGCATCGACCGCAAGCGCAAGCAGTCCGTCACGGTCCTGCTCAAGGCGCTGGGCTGGAGCGAGGCGAAGATCCTCGAGGAGTTCGGCGAGTTCGAGTCGATCCGCGCGACGATGGAGAAGGACGGCGCCGTCGAGACCGACGACGCGCTGCTCGACATCTACCGCAAGCTGCGCCCGGGCGAGCCGCCCACGCGCGAGGCGGCCCAGACGCTGCTCGAGAACCTGTACTTCAACCCCAAGCGCTACGACCTCGCGAAGGTCGGCCGCTACAAGCTCAACAAGAAGCTCGGCATGTCCGAGCCGCTGTCCGAGGGCGTGCTGTCGGTCGACGACATCGCGGCCACCGTCCGACTGCTCGTCACCCTGCACAAGGGCGGCGACACCATGCCGGGCGTGGGCGAGGACGGGCAGCCCACCGAGGTCCGCGTCGAGGTCGACGACATCGACCACTTCGGCAACCGGCGCCTGCGCAGCGTCGGCGAGCTCATCCAGAACCAGGTCCGCACCGGCCTGTCCCGGATGGAGCGCGTCGTCCGCGAGCGGATGACGACCCAGGACGTCGAGGCGATCACGCCGCAGACGCTCATCAACATCCGTCCCGTCGTGGCCTCCATCAAGGAGTTCTTCGGGACGAGCCAGCTGAGCCAGTTCATGGACCAGACCAACCCGCTCGCGGGCCTGACGCACAAGCGCCGCCTGTCGGCGCTCGGCCCGGGCGGTCTGTCCCGCGACCGCGCCGGCATGGACGTCCGCGACGTGCACCCGTCGCACTACGGCCGCATGTGCCCGATCGAGACCCCGGAGGGCCCGAACATCGGCCTCATCGGGTCGCTGTCGAGCTACGGCCGCATCAACGCCTTCGGCTTCGTGGAGACGCCCTACCGGACGATCTCCGACGGCGTGGTCTCGGACGACGTGGTGTACCTCACCGCGGACGACGAGGACGACGTCGTCATCGCCCAGGCGAACGCGCCGCTCACGGCGGACAAGCGCTTCGCCGAGGCGCGCGTCCTCGTGCGCAGCCGGGGCGGCGAGGCCGAGTTCGTGCCCGCGGACGAGGTCGACTACATGGACGTCTCGCCGCGGCAGATGGTCTCGGTGGCGACGGCGATGATCCCGTTCCTCGAGCACGACGACGTCAACCGCGCCCTCATGGGCTCGAACATGCAGCGCCAGGCGGTCCCGCTGGTCCAGGCCGAGGCGCCGCTCGTCGGCACCGGCATGGAGCGGCACGCGGCCGTCGACGCGGGTGACGTCGTCGTCGCCGCGAAGGCCGGCGCCGTCACGGACGTGTCCGCCGACGCGGTCGTCGTCAGCAACGACGACGGCACGCAGTCCACGTACCGCCTCGCCAAGTTCACGCGCTCGAACCAGGGCACGTCGTACAACCAGCGCGTCGTCGCGGTCGAGGGCACGCACGTCGAGGTCGGCGACGTCCTGGCCGACGGGCCGTCCACCGAGAACGGCGAGCTGGCCCTCGGCAAGAACCTCCTCGTGGCCTTCATGTCGTGGGAGGGCCACAACTTCGAGGACGCGATCATCCTGTCGCAGCGGATCGTGCAGGACGACGTCCTGTCCTCGATCCACATCGAGGAGCACGAGGTCGACGCCCGCGACACCAAGCTGGGCGCCGAGGAGATCACCCGCGACATCCCCAACGTCTCCGAGGAGGTCCTCGCCGACCTCGACGACCGCGGGATCATCCGGATCGGTGCCGAGGTCGTCCCGGGCGACGTCCTCGTGGGGAAGGTCACGCCCAAGGGCGAGACCGAGCTCACCCCGGAGGAGCGCCTGCTGCGCGCGATCTTCGGCGAGAAGGCGCGCGAGGTGCGCGACACCTCGCTCAAGGTGCCGCACGGCGAGACCGGCACGGTCATCGGCGTCAAGGTCTTCGACCGCGACGAGGGCGACGAGCTGCCCCCGGGCGTCAACCAGCTCGTCCGGGTCTACACGGCCCAGCGCCGCAAGATCACGGACGGCGACAAGCTGGCCGGCCGTCACGGCAACAAGGGCGTCATCTCCAAGATCCTGCCCGTGGAGGACATGCCGTTCCTCGAGGACGGCACGCCCGTGGACATCGTCCTCAACCCGCTGGGCGTCCCCGGCCGCATGAACGTCGGCCAGGTGCTCGAGCTGCACCTGGGCTGGATCGCCTCCCGCGGCTGGCAGGTCGAGGGGACCCCGGAGTGGGCGGCGTCCCTGCCCGAGGCCGCGTGGAGCGCCGAGCCGAGGACCAACGTCGCGTCGCCGGTCTTCGACGGCGCCTCCGAGGACGAGATCACGGGGCTGCTCGGCTCGACGACGCCGAACCGCGACGGGGTGCGCCTCGTCGACGGCACCGGCAAGGCCCGGCTCTTCGACGGCCGCTCCGGCGAGCCGTTCCCCGAGCCGGTGTCGGTGGGCTACCAGTACATCCTGAAGCTCCACCACCTCGTCGACGACAAGATCCACGCCCGCTCCACGGGCCCCTACTCGATGATCACGCAGCAGCCGCTGGGCGGTAAGGCCCAGTTCGGCGGCCAGCGGTTCGGCGAGATGGAGGTCTGGGCCCTGGAGGCCTACGGCGCGGCGTACGCGTTGCAGGAGCTGCTGACGATCAAGTCCGACGACGTCCTGGGGCGCGTCAAGGTCTACGAGGCCATCGTCAAGGGCGAGAACATCCCCGAGCCGGGCATCCCCGAGTCCTTCAAGGTGCTCATCAAGGAGATGCAGTCGCTGTGCCTGAACGTCGAGGTGCTCTCGGCGGACGGCACGACGATCGAGATGCGCGACTCGGACGACGACGTCTTCCGGGCGGCCGAGGAGCTCGGCATCGACCTGTCGCGGCGGGAGCCGAGCAGCGTCGAGGAGGTCTGAGCCGGCGCCCGGCGCCCGACCCTGACCGGGTCGGGCGCCGGGCCCCCCGCGCCGTCCCCGCAGCGCCCGACGCGCGGGGGAGCGGCGCTCCCGTTCCACCACCCTTCACGTGAGAGAAGGACACCCCTTGCTCGACGGCAACCTCTTCGACGACCTGCGCATCGGCCTGGCCACCGCGGACAGCATCCGCGAGTGGAGCTACGGCGAGGTCAAGAAGCCCGAGACCATCAACTACCGGACCCTGAAGCCGGAGAAGGACGGTCTCTTCTGCGAGAAGATCTTCGGTCCGACGAGGGACTGGGAGTGCTACTGCGGCAAGTACAAGCGTGTGCGCTTCAAGGGCATCATCTGCGAGCGCTGCGGCGTCGAGGTCACGCGCGCCAAGGTGCGTCGTGAGCGGATGGGCCACATCGAGCTCGCCGCACCGGTCACCCACATCTGGTACTTCAAGGGTGTCCCCAGCCGCCTGGGCTACCTGCTCGACCTCGCGCCGAAGGACCTGGAGAAGGTCATCTACTTCGCCGCCTACATGATCACGTGGGTGGACGAGGAGTCGCGCCACCGCGACCTGCCGTCCCTGCAGGCCGCCATGGAGGTCGAGAAGAAGCAGGTCTCCGACCGGCGTGACAGCGACGTCGAGGCGCGCGCCAAGCGCCTCGAGTCCGACATCGCCGAGCTCGAGGCCGAGGGCGCCAAGTCCGACGCCCGGCGCAAGGTGCGCGAGAGCGCCGAGCGCGAGATGAACCAGATCCGCCGTCGTGCGGACGCCGAGGTCGAGCGCCTCACGCAGGTCTGGGACCGGTTCTCCAAGCTCAAGGTCTCCGACCTCGAGGGCGACGAGGTCCTCTACCGGGAGCTCAAGGACCGGTACGGCCTGTACTTCGAGGGCAGCATGGGCGCGAACGCGATCCAGAAGCGCCTCGAGAGCTTCGACCTCGAGGCCGAGGCCGAGCAGCTGCGGGAGATCATCCGCAGCGGCAAGGGCCAGAAGAAGACGCGCGCGCTCAAGCGGCTCAAGGTCGTCTCGAACTTCCTCACCACGAGCAACTCGCCCATGGGCATGGTGCTCGACTGCGTGCCGGTCATCCCGCCGGACCTGCGCCCGATGGTGCAGCTCGACGGCGGCCGGTTCGCGACGAGCGACCTCAACGACCTCTACCGCCGCGTCATCAACCGCAACAACCGTCTCAAGCGGCTGCTCGACCTCGGTGCGCCGGAGATCATCGTCAACAACGAGAAGCGGATGCTGCAGGAGGCCGTCGACTCGCTGTTCGACAACGGCCGACGCGGGCGTCCGGTCACCGGCCCGGGCAACCGGCCGCTGAAGTCGCTCTCGGACCTGCTGAAGGGCAAGCAGGGCCGCTTCCGCCAGAACCTGCTCGGCAAGCGCGTCGACTACTCGGGCCGCTCGGTCATCGTCGTCGGCCCGCAGCTGAAGCTCCACCAGTGCGGCCTGCCCAAGCAGATGGCCCTGGAGCTCTTCAAGCCCTTCGTGATGAAGCGGCTGGTGGACCTCAACCACGCGCAGAACATCAAGTCCGCCAAGCGCATGGTCGAGCGCGCCGGCGGGGCCGGTGCGCGCTACGGCCACGTCTGGGACGTGCTGGAGGAGGTCATCACCGAGCACCCGGTCCTGCTCAACCGGGCGCCGACGCTGCACCGCCTCGGCATCCAGGCCTTCGAGCCGCAGCTGGTCGAGGGCAAGGCCATCCAGATCCACCCGCTCGTCTGCACGGCGTTCAACGCCGACTTCGACGGCGACCAGATGGCCGTGCACCTGCCGCTGTCCACGGAGGCGCAGGCCGAGGCCCGCATCCTCATGCTGAGCAGCAACAACATCCTCAAGCCGGCGGACGGGCGCCCGGTGACCATGCCCAGCCAGGACATGATCATCGGCCTGTTCCACCTCACCGCCCTGCGCGAGGGCGGCGCGGGGGAGGGGCGCTCCTTCGGCTCCGTGGCCGAGGCGCTCATGGCGCACGACAACCGCGAGCTCGAGGTCGGCTCGCCCGTGTCCCTGCGCCTGGAGGGCGTCGTGCCCCCCGCGGGCACGGACCTGCCTGACGGCTGGGAGCCGGGCTCGCCGCTCGTGCTCAAGACCACCCTCGGCCGTGCGCTGTTCAACGAGACGCTCCCCGTCGACTACGCCTTCGTCAACGAGGGCGTGGACAAGAAGCGGCTCTCGACGATCGTCAACGACCTCGCCGAGCGCTACGACAAGGGGCAGGTCGCGGCGTCGCTGGACGCGCTGAAGGAGACCGGCTTCCACTGGGCCACCCGGTCCGGGACGACGATCTCCATCGCGGACGTGCTCACGCCGCCGAACAAGCAGGAGATCCTCGAGAGGTACGAGGCCAAGGCCGAGAAGGTCCAGCAGCAGTACGAGCTGGGCCTGATCACCGACGACGAGCGCCGCCAGGAGCTCATCGAGATCTGGACCGAGGCGACCAACGTCGTCGCCAAGGACATGCAGGACAACCTCGACGCCAACGCCCAGCGGAACTCCGTGTACCGCATGGTCACCTCCGGCGCGCGAGGCAACTGGATGCAGGTCCGCCAGATCGCCGGGATGCGCGGCCTCGTGGCCAACCCCCGCGGCGAGATCATCCCGCGGCCGGTGAAGTCGAACTTCCGCGAGGGCTTCTCCGTCCTGGAGTACTTCATCTCCAGCCACGGGGCGCGCAAGGGCCTCGCCGACACCGCGCTGCGGACGGCGGACTCGGGCTACCTCACCCGCCGGCTCGTCGACGTCTCCCAGGACGTCATCGTCCGGGAGGAGGACTGCGGCACGCGCCGCGGGCTCGTCCTGCCGATCGCCGAGCAGGGGAGCGAGGGGCTGCGCCGGGGCGAGCACGTCGAGACGAGCGTCTACAGCCGGACCCTGGCCTCCGAGGTGACCTCGCAGGACGGCACCGTGCTCGCCGAGGCGGGCAGCGACGTCGGCGACGTGCTGATCGACGCCCTCGTCGGCCAGGGCGTCGAGGAGATCAAGGTCCGCTCGGTGCTCACGTGCGAGTCGCGGGTCGGGACGTGCGCCCGGTGCTACGGCCGCTCGCTGGCGACGGGCAAGCTGGTCGACATCGGCGAGGCGGTCGGCATCATCGCGGCCCAGTCCATCGGCGAGCCCGGCACCCAGCTGACGATGCGCACCTTCCACACCGGCGGTGTCGCGGGTGACGACATCACCCACGGCCTGCCGCGCGTGCAGGAGCTCTTCGAGGCGCGCACGCCCAAGGGCGTCGCGCCGATCTCCGAGGTGCCCGGGCGCGTGGCCGTCGACGAGACGGAGCGGGCGCGTCGCCTCGTGGTGACGCCGGACGACGGCGGCGAGGAGATCGCGTACCCGCTCACCAAGCGCTCGCGGCTCCTGGTCGAGGACGGCCAGCACGTCGAGGTGGGCCAGCAGCTGGTCCAGGGTGCGGTCGACCCCAAGCAGGTGCTGCGGATCCTCGGCCCGCGCCGGGTGCAGCAGCACCTCGTGGACGAGGTCCAGGAGGTCTACCGGAGCCAGGGCGTCGGGATCCACGACAAGCACATCGAGGTCATCGTCCGGCAGATGCTCCGCCGGGTGACGATCATCGACGCCGGTGACGCCGGCCTCCTCCCGGGCGAGCTCGCCGAGCGGGCCCGCTTCGAGGAGGAGAACCGCCGGGTCGTCGCCGAGGGCGGCAGCCCGGCGGCCGGCCGGCCGGAGCTCATGGGGATCACCAAGGCCTCGCTCGCGACGGACTCGTGGCTCTCGGCCGCCTCCTTCCAGGAGACGACCAAGGTGCTCACCGAGGCGGCGCTCGCCGGTCGCAGCGACCCGCTGCTGGGCCTCAAGGAGAACGTGATCCTCGGGAAGCTCATCCCGGCGGGGACCGGCCTGTCGCGCTACCGCGACGTGGTCGTGGAGCCGACGGAGGAGGCGAAGGCGGCGATGTACTCGATGCCGGGCTACGAGGAGGTCGACTACGACCACTTCGGCCTCGGCTCGGGCCAGGCCGTCCCGCTCGAGGAGTACGACCTCGGCGGCGACTTCCGCTGACGCGAGACCCCGGTCCGGGGGCCCGCCGCCGTGCGCGGCGGGGCCNGGTCGACTACGACCACTTCGGCCTCGGCTCGGGCCAGGCCGTCCCGCTCGAGGAGTACGACCTCGGCGGCGACTTCCGCTGACGCGAGACCCCGGTCCGGGGCCCCGCCGCCGTGCGCGGCGGGGCCCCGGACCGCCCTCCCGGGGGCCGTCTTTGACGGTCCTCGGGCGCGGCGCCTATCCTCGGTGCGACGACCCGGGTCACCCGGGTGCTCACGTGCGCCCCGCAGCCAGCCCGCAGCTGGCCCGCACCGGGCTCGCGCGGCCGCAGCGCACTGCCGCAGCCTCGAGGACAGTCGCAGACACGCCCGGGCGCGTGGGTGGGAGACCGCCCGTGCCGCCCCACGGCCGCGCCCCAGCGCGGAGCAACCAGCACCAGCCGCCCGCGACGGGCGGCGCCCAGCACAGACGACGTGATACGGAGACGCACCGGTGCCCACGATCCAGCAGCTGGTCCGCAAGGGCCGGCAGGACAAGGTCGGGAAGCAGAAGACCCCGGCCCTCAAGGGGAGCCCCCAGCGCCGCGGCGTGTGCACCCGCGTGTACACCACGACGCCCAAGAAGCCGAACTCCGCGCTGCGCAAGGTCGCGCGCGTGCGGCTCTCCAGCGGCATCGAGGTCACGGCCTACATCCCCGGCGTCGGCCACAACCTGCAGGAGCACTCGATCGTGCTCGTGCGCGGTGGCCGCGTGAAGGACCTCCCGGGCGTCCGCTACAAGATCGTCCGCGGGTCGCTCGACACGCAGGGCGTCAAGAACCGCAAGCAGGCGCGGAGCCGCTACGGAGCGAAGAAGGAGAAGCGCTGATGCCTCGCAAGGGCCCGGCCCCGAAGCGGCCGCTCGTGATCGACCCCGTGTACGGCTCGCCGCTGGTGACGCAGCTGGTCAACAAGGTGCTGGTCGACGGCAAGAAGTCCACCGCCGAGCGCATCGTCTACGGCGCGCTCGAGGGGGCGCGCACCAAGACCGGCAACGACCCGGTGATCGCCCTCAAGCGTGCGCTCGACAACGTCAAGCCCGCGCTCGAGGTCCGCAGCCGCCGCGTCGGCGGCGCGACCTACCAGGTGCCCGTCGAGGTGCGCGCCGGGCGCTCGACGACGCTGGCGCTGCGCTGGCTCGTCGGCTACTCGAAGGCCCGTCGCGAGAAGACGATGACCGAGCGCCTGATGAACGAGATCCTCGACGCGAGCAACGGCCTCGGTGCCGCGGTCAAGCGCCGCGAGGACACGCACAAGATGGCCGAGTCCAACAAGGCCTTCGCGCACTACCGCTGGTGAGACCCGGCGCGGGGGGGGAGCAACNCGAGCAACGGCCTCGGTGCCGCGGTCAAGCGCCGCGAGGACACGCACAAGATGGCCGAGTCCAACAAGGCCTTCGCGCACTACCGCTGGTGAGACCAGGCGCGCGGGAGCAGCACCTGCTCCCGCGCGCGGCCGCCAGGCCACCGGCTCCGCACGCCACCGAGCGTGGGGGCCACCGACGAGCCCAGGGAAGAGGCTGCTAGAGCCGTGGCACAGGACGTCCTGACGGACCTCACCAAGGTCCGCAACATCGGGATCATGGCGCACATCGACGCCGGCAAGACCACCACCACCGAGCGGATCCTGTTCTACACGGGGATCAACTACAAGATCGGTGAGGTCCACGACGGCGCGGCCACCATGGACTGGATGGAGCAGGAGCAGGAGCGGGGCATCACCATCACCTCCGCCGCGACCACCTGCTTCTGGGAGGGCGCGCAGATCAACATCATCGACACGCCCGGCCACGTCGACTTCACCGTCGAGGTGGAGCGGTCGCTGCGCGTGCTCGACGGGGCGGTCGCCGTCTTCGACGGCAAGGAGGGCGTCGAGCCGCAGTCCGAGACGGTGTGGCGCCAGGCGGACAAGTACGACGTCCCGCGCATCTGCTTCGTCAACAAGATGGACAAGCTCGGCGCGGACTTCTTCTTCACCGTGCGCACCATCACGGAGCGCCTCGGCGCGAAGCCGCTCGTGCTGCAGATCCCGATCGGCGCCGAGAACGACTTCGTCGGCGTGATCGACCTCGTGTACATGCGCGCCCTCACCTGGCGCGGCGACACCGGCAAGGGCGAGGCCTACGCGGTCGAGGAGATCCCGGCCGACCTGGCCGAGGTCGCGGCCGAGTACCGGGACAAGCTCCTCGAGGCGATCGCCGACACGGACGAGTCGCTCATGGAGAAGTACCTGGGCGGCGAGGACGTCTCCCCGGAGGAGATCAAGGCCGCCGTCCGCAAGGTCACGGTCTCGAGCGAGCAGTACCCGGTGCTCTGCGGCTCGGCGTTCAAGAACAAGGGCGTGCAGCCCATGCTCGACGCCGTCCTCGACTACCTGCCGTCGCCGCTCGACGTCGAGGCCGTCCACGGCCACGCCGTCGGCGACGAGGACGAGGAGATCCTGCGGCACGCGGACGTCACCGAGCCGTTCTCGGCGCTGGCGTTCAAGGTCGCCTCGCACGCCTTCTTCGGCAAGCTCACGTACGTGCGTGTCTACTCGGGCCGGGTGGCGGCGGGGTCGGCGGTGCTGAACTCCACGAAGGGCCGCAAGGAGCGCATCGGCAAGCTGTTCCAGATGCACTCCAACAAGGAGAACCCGGTGGACGAGGCCCGTGCGGGCCACATCTACGCGATGATCGGCCTGAAGGACACCACGACGGGCGACACCCTCTGCGACCCGCAGAGCCAGGTCGTCCTCGAGTCCATGACCTTCCCCGAGCCGGTCATCTCGGTCGCGATCGAGCCGAAGACCAAGGGCGACCAGGAGAAGCTCGGCACGGCCATCCAGAAGCTGGCCGAGGAGGACCCGACCTTCCAGGTCCGCCAGGACGACGAGACCGGGCAGACGATCATCGCCGGGATGGGCGAGCTCCACCTCGACATCCTCGTCGACCGCATGCGCCGCGAGTTCCGCGTCGAGGCGAACGTCGGCAAGCCCCAGGTGGCCTACCGGGAGACGATCCGCCGGACGGTCGAGAAGATCGACTACACGCACAAGAAGCAGACGGGCGGCTCCGGCCAGTTCGCCAAGGTGCAGGTCTCCGTCGAGCCCCTGGACACGAGCGAGCCCGACGCCCCGATGTACGAGTTCGCCAACAAGGTGACGGGCGGCCGCGTGCCGCGCGAGTACATCCCCAGCGTCGACGCCGGCATCCAGGACGCGATGGCGCTGGGCGTCGTCGCGGGCTACCCCATGGTCGGCATCAAGGCCACGCTGCTCGACGGCGCCTACCACGACGTGGACTCCTCGGAGATGGCGTTCAAGATCGCCGGCTCCCAGGTGCTCAAGGAGGCCGTCCGCCGTGCGGACCCGGTCCTGCTGGAGCCGGTCATGGCCGTCGAGGTGCGCACGCCCGAGGAGTACATGGGCGACGTCATCGGCGACATCAACTCCCGCCGGGGCCTCATCCAGGCCATGGAGGACGCCAGCGGCGCGAAGGTCGTCCGCGCCCAGGTGCCGCTGTCGGAGATGTTCGGGTACGTCGGGGACCTGCGGAGCAAGACGCAGGGCCGGGCCGTCTACTCGATGTCCTTCGACAGCTACGCCGAGGTCCCCCGCGCGGTGGCCGAGGAGATCGTCAAGAAGGTCCGCGGGGAGTGACCCCGCGCTCCTGAAGGACCCACGGCCGGCGTCCGCCCGGACGCCGGCCGCCCCGCCCCGCGGGGACCAGCCAGCACCACCCAGACCACGCCCGAGACATCCCAGGAGGACCCAGTGGCGAAGGCCAAGTTCGAGCGGACCAAGCCGCACGTCAACATCGGCACCATCGGTCACATCGACCACGGGAAGACCACGCTCACCGCGGCGATCACCAAGGTGCTGCACGACAAGTACCCCGAGCTCAACAAGGCGTCGGCCTTCGACATGATCGACAAGGCGCCCGAGGAGAAGGCTCGCGGGATCACGATCTCGATCGCGCACGTCGAGTACCAGACCGAGGCGCGGCACTACGCGCACGTCGACTGCCCCGGTCACGCCGACTACATCAAGAACATGATCACGGGTGCGGCGCAGATGGACGGCGCCATCCTCGTGGTCGCGGCGACGGACGGCCCGATGCCGCAGACCCGCGAGCACGTGCTGCTGGCCCGCCAGGTCAACGTCCCCTACATCGTCGTCGCCCTCAACAAGGCCGACATGGTGGACGACGAGGAGATCCTCGAGCTCGTCGAGATGGAGGTCCGCGAGCTGCTGACCTCCTACGAGTTCCCCGGCGACGACCTCCCCGTCGTCCGCGTCTCGGCGCTCAAGGCGCTCGAGGGCGACGCCGAGTGGAGCGCGAAGCTCATGGAGCTCATGGACGCCGTCGACACGGCGATCCCGGAGCCGGAGCGCGACGTCGACCAGCCGTTCCTCATGCCCGTCGAGGACGTCTTCACGATCACGGGCCGCGGCACCGTCGTCACCGGTCGCGTCGAGCGCGGGACGCTCAACGTGAACGAGGACGTCGAGATCGTCGGCATCAAGGAGACGAAGACCAAGACGACCGTCACGGGCGTCGAGATGTTCCGCAAGCTCCTCGACGAGGCGCGCGCGGGCGAGAACGTCGGCCTGCTGCTGCGCGGCATCAAGCGCGAGGACGTCGAGCGCGGGCAGGTCATCTGCAAGCCGAACTCGATCGTGCCGCACACCCAGTTCGAGGCGTCCGTCTACATCCTGTCCAAGGACGAGGGCGGCCGGCACAACCCGTTCTACTCGAACTACCGTCCGCAGTTCTACTTCCGCACGACGGACGTGACGGGCGTCATCGAGCTGCCCGAGGGCACCGAGATGGTCATGCCGGGTGACAACACCGACATGAAGGTGAACCTCATCCAGCCCGTCGCCATGGAGCAGGGCCTGCGGTTCACCATCCGCGAGGGCGGCCGCACGGTCGGCGCCGGTCAGGTGACCTCCATCACGCAGTGACCCCGACGGGGGTGCGGGCGCCGTAGGGCGGCCGCACGGACCTGGGGAGCCGGCAGGGCCCGGGCGCTCGTCGCCCGGGCCCTGCCGCGTGCCCGGGAGGGTCGCCGGTGGCCGGCGGATTGGCCAAGGCGCCGGGCCCTCTGGCAGACTGCTCAAGTTGTCCCGCGCAGGTCACGCCTGCGCCCACCGCTCGCGGTGGAGGCGCGCCCCCTCGGGGCGTGCGGGGCGGCAGCAGAGCGCAGCAGCACCGAGCCGCCGCGGCCCGCCCCCCGGGGAAGGACCGTGACCGGCCCAGCCGCTCGTCAGCAGCGCGACACGCCCGACCTCGGGGGTCGGAGCGCGCGCGGGACGAGCGGGCGGGCCGCCCCCGCGCCGGGGGCGCCCCCACGACCTCAGCGGCACGACGGAGAGAGAGATCGCGACGCCATGGCGGGACAGAAGATCCGCATCCGGCTCAAGTCCTACGACCACGAGGTCATCGACAGCTCGGCGCGCAAGATCGTCGACACGGTGACCCGCGCTGGTGCGACGGTCGTGGGCCCGGTGCCGCTGCCGACGGAGAAGAACACGTTCTGCGTGATCCGCTCCCCGCACAAGTACAAGGACAGCCGCGAGCACTTCGAGATGCGCACGCACAAGCGGCTCATCGACATCGTCGACCCGACGCCGAAGGCGGTGGACTCGCTCATGCGGCTCGACCTGCCGGCGGACGTCAACATCGAGATCAAGCTCTGAGGACTGCTGACGCCATGACCACCACCACACCCGACCAGCGCGTCGTCGCGGGTCTGCTGGGGACCAAGCTGGGGATGACCCAGGTCTGGGACGCCGACGGCAGGCTCGTGCCGGTGACCGTCGTGCAGGCGGCCCCCAACGTCGTCACCCAGGTGCGCACCCCCGAGACGGACGGCTACTCGGCCGTCCAGCTCGCGGCCGGTGCCGTCGACCCCCGCCGCGTGACCAAGCCGGAGACGGGCCACTTCGCCCGGGCCGGCGTCACGCCCCGCCGCCACCTCGTGGAGGTGCGGACGGCCGACGCCTCCTCGTTCACCGCCGGCCAGGAGGTCGCCGCCGACGTGTTCAGCGCCGGCCAGGTGGTCGACGTCGTCGGCACGACCAAGGGCAAGGGCACCGCGGGCGTCATGAAGCGCCACGGCTTCTCCGGGGTCGGCGCCTCGCACGGCGCCCACCGCAACCACCGCAAGCCCGGCTCCATCGGCGGGTGCGCGACGCCCGGCCGCGTGTTCAAGGGCATGCGGATGGCGGGGCGCATGGGCAACGAGCGGCAGACCACGCAGAACCTCCTCGTGCACGCGGTGGACGTGGAGAAGGGCCTGATCCTCGTCAAGGGCGCGGTCCCGGGGCCCAAGGGCGGCCTCGTGCTCGTGAAGTCCCCCGCCAAGGCGATCGCGAAGGAGGCCTGAGCAGATGTCCCTCACCACCGAGGCCACGAGCCGCTCGGTCGACGTGGTCGACGCCTCGGGCACCACGACGGGCAGCGTCGAGCTGCCCGGCGCCGTGTTCGACGTGACGACGAACGTCCCGCTCATCCACCAGGTCGTCGTGGCGCAGCTCGCCGCGGCGCGCCAGGGCACGCACGCCACCAAGACCCGCGGCGCCGTCCGCGGCGGTGGCAAGAAGCCCTTCCGCCAGAAGGGCACGGGTCGTGCCCGGCAGGGCTCGACGCGCGCCCCGCAGTTCGCGGGGGGTGGCACGGTGCACGGGCCGCAGCCGCGGGACTACAGCCAGCGGACGCCCAAGAAGATGAAGGCGGCGGCCCTGCGCGGCGCGCTGTCGGACCGCGCGCGGCACGACCGCGTGCACGTCCTCAGCGGGGTCGTCGACGGCGAGCCGTCCACCCGCGCGGGGCTGGCGGCGCTGCGGGCCCTGCCGGGCGTGCAGGGGACGGGGCGCGACAGCTACCTCGTCGTCCTGGACCGCGCCGACGAGGCCGCCTGGCTGAGCCTGCGCAACGCCCCGCAGGTCCACCTGCTCCGGGCGGACCAGCTCAACACCTACGACGTGCTCTGCAGCGACGACGTCGTCTTCACGACGGCCGCGCTGCAGGCCTTCCTCGGCGGCCCGGCCGCCACGGCGGACAGCGAGGCCCAGGCGTGAGCGAGCAGACGGTCGACACCTCGAGCGCCGGCACTCTCGCCGCCCGGGTGGGCAAGGACCCCCGGGACGTGCTGCTGGCGCCGGTCGTGTCCGAGAAGAGCTACGCGCTGCTGGACGAGGGGAAGTACACGTTCCTCGTGGACCCCCGCGCCAACAAGACGGAGATCCGGATCGCGGTGGAGCGCGTCTTCGGCGTCAAGGTCACCGGCGTCAACACGGCGAACCGGCAGGGCAAGGCGCGCCGTACGCGCGGTGGCACCGGGCGGCGCAAGGACACCAAGCGCGCCGTCGTGACGCTGCGCGAGGGCGACACCATCGACATCTTCGGCACGACGGCCTGAGCCGGCGTCCGGGACCCGCCACGGAGAAGGACTGACAAGCATGGGCATCCGCAGCTACAAGCCGACGACGCCGGGCCGACGCGGCTCGTCGGTCGCCGACTTCGTCGAGGTCACGCGGTCCACGCCGGAGAAGTCGCTCGTGCGTCCCCTGCCGAAGAGCGGTGGGCGCAACAGCAGCGGTCGGATCACGACGCGGCACCACGGCGGCGGGCACAAGCGCGCCTACCGGGTGATCGACTTCCGCCGGCACGACAAGGACGGCGTGCCGGCCAAGGTCGCGCACATCGAGTACGACCCGAACCGCACGGCGCGCATCGCGCTCCTGCACTACGTGGACGGCGAGAAGCGCTACATCGTGGCGCCGGCGCGGCTGCGGCAGGGAGACGTGGTGGAGAACGGCCCCGGCGCCGACATCCGCCCCGGCAACAACCTGCCGCTGCGCAACATCCCGGTCGGCACGGTGGTCCACGCCATCGAGCTCCGTCCGGGCGGGGGCGCGAAGATCGCCCGCTCGGCGGGCGCCTCGGTGCAGCTCGTCGCCCGGGAGGGCGGGAACGCGCAGCTGCGGATGCCGTCGGGGGAGATCCGGCTCGTGGACGTCCGCTGCCGCGCCACGGTGGGGGAGGTCGGCAACGCCGAGCAGTCCAACATCAGCTGGGGCAAGGCCGGGCGCATGCGCTGGAAGGGCCGTCGGCCCACCGTGCGCGGCGTCGCGATGAACCCCGTCGACCACCCGCACGGCGGTGGTGAGGGCAAGACCTCCGGCGGCCGGCACCCGGTCAGCCCGTGGGGCCAGCCCGAGGGCCGCACGCGCCGCCCGGGCAAGCCGAGCGACAAGCAGATCGTCCGCCGGCGCCGCACCGGCAAGAAGCGCTGAGGAGACCTGACATGCCGCGCAGCCTGAAGAAGGGCCCCTTCGTCGACGACCACCTCCAGAAGAAGGTGGACGGGCAGAACGAGGCGGGCACGAGGAACGTCATCAAGACCTGGTCCCGACGCTCCGTCGTCACCCCGGACTTCCTGGGCCACACCTTCGCCGTCCACGACGGCCGCAAGCACGTCCCGGTCTTCGTGACCGAGTCGATGGTCGGCCACAAGCTCGGCGAGTTCGCGCCCACGCGGACATTCCGCGGGCACATCCGGGACGACCGCAAGGGCCGCCGCCGCTGACCGCCGGCGGTCGAGCGCCCCGACGGGCGCACGACCGGCGAGATCTGGACGCGCAGAGGAAGAGAAGGCAGGACACACGATGGAAGCCATGGCGAAGGCGCGCTACGTGCGCGTCACGCCCCAGAAGGCGAGGCGCGTCGTCGACCTCGTCCGGGGCCGGCGGACGGGCGACGCCCTCGCCGTGCTCGAGTTCGCCCCGCAGGCGGCGAGCGAGCCCGTGCGCAAGGTCGTCGAGAGCGCGATCGCGAACGCCCGCGTGAAGGCCGACCAGGCCGGGGAGCCGTTCGACGAGCGCGGGTACGTGGTCTCCGCGGCCTTCGTGGACGAGGGACCCACGATGAAGCGGTTCCGCCCACGGGCCCAGGGTCGCGCCGCCCGCATCAACAAGCGCACCAGCCACATCACGGTGGTCGTGGCGCCCGCTCCGGCGCGCGCCCGGGCGGCTGCCTCGAGCACGGGGAGGACCTCCTAGTGGGCCAGAAGATCAACCCGCACGGCTTCCGCCTGGGGATCACGACCGAGCACCGCTCGCGGTGGTTCGCGGACTCGACGAAGTCGGGCCAGCGCTACCGCGACTACGTGGGCGAGGACGTCTCGATCCGCAAGCTCATGTCCACGGGCATGGAGCGCGCGGGCATCGCCAAGGTGGACATCGAGCGCACCCGTGACCGCGTCCGCGTGGACATCCACACCGCACGCCCGGGCATCGTCATCGGCCGCCGCGGCGCCGAGGCCGACCGCCTGCGCGGGGAGCTCGAGAAGCTCACGGGCAAGCAGGTCCAGCTCAACATCCTCGAGGTGAAGAACCCCGAGACCGACGCGCAGCTCGTGGCGCAGGGCATCGCCGAGCAGCTCGCCAGCCGCGTGGCCTGGCGCCGTGCGATGCGCAAGGGGATGCAGACCGCCTCCCGCGCCGGCGCCAAGGGCATCCGGGTGCAGTGCTCGGGCCGCCTCGGCGGGGCGGAGATGAGCCGCTCGGAGTTCTACCGCGAGGGGCGCGTGCCGCTGCACACGCTCCGGGCGAACATCGACTACGGGTTCTACGAGGCCAAGACGACCTTCGGGCGCATCGGCGTGAAGGTCTGGGTCTACAAGGGCGACCTGACGAGCCGCGAGCTGGCGCAGCAGCAGGCCAACGCGCCGCGGGGCCCGCGGGGCCCCCGGGCGGAGCGCCCGACCCGCGGCCGCCGCCCCGGCAGCGACGGCCCGCCCGCGCAGGCGCCCGCGACCGAGGCCGGCGCGGCGCCCCAGGCCGTCGCGAACCCCGGAACGGAGGGCTGAGGAGTGCTCGTCCCACGCAGGCTCAAGCACCGCAAGCAGCACCACCCCCGGCGCACCGGCGCCGCCAAGGGCGGGACGTCGATCGCCTTCGGCGACTTCGGCATCCAGGCCCTGGAGCCGGCCTACGTCACCAACCGGCAGATCGAGTCGGCCCGCATCGCCATGACCCGCTACATGAAGCGTGGCGGCAAGGTCTGGATCAACATCTACCCGGACCGCCCGATCACCAAGAAGCCCGCCGAGACCCGCATGGGCTCCGGCAAGGGCTCGCCGGAGTGGTGGGTCGCCAACGTCAAGCCCGGCCGGATGCTCTTCGAGATCTCCGGCGTGGCCGAGCCCGTCGCCCGCGAGGCGATGCGGCTGGCCATCCACAAGCTGCCCATGAAGTGCCGCTTCGTCGCCCGCGAGGGGAGTGAGGTCTGATGGCCGTCGGGAGCGAGGGCCTCGCACCGTCCGCGCTGCGCGAGAAGGACCCCGACCAGCTGGTCGAGGAGTTGCGGCGCGCCAAGGAGGAGCTCTTCAACCTCCGCTTCCAGTCGGCCACCGGCCAGCTGGAGAACCACACCCGGCTGCGCGCCGTGCGCCGGGACATCGCCCGCATCTACACGGTGATGCGCGAGCAGGAGCTCGGCATCGTCAGTGCGCCGGCGGCGGGGGGCAGCGAGCAGTGAGTGAGGACGCAGTGAGCACGAACGGGACCACGGCGCCGGAGGGCGCCCACCACGAGCGCGGCTACCGCAAGACGCGCCTCGGCGTCGTCAGCAGCGACAAGATGGACAAGACCGTCGTGGTGGTCGTCGAGGACCGGGTCAAGCACCCGCTGTACAGCAAGGTCATCCGACGCACCAGCAAGGTGAAGGCCCACGACGAGACCAACGCCGTCGGCGTCGGGGACCGCGTGCGCATCTCCGAGACGCGGCCGCTGTCCGCCACCAAGCGGTGGCGCGTGGTCGAGGTGCTGGAGAAGGCCGAGTGACCGCGCGGCCGGGCGTCCGTCCGGCCGCAGCACCTCCCAGCACGCAGACCAGCACGTCCGTTCGGCCAGGCTCGGACGCCGAGAACCGGCACGACGACAGGAGTGGGAACCAGTGATCCAGCAGGAGTCGCGGCTCAAGGTCGCCGACAACACGGGTGCCAAGGAGATTCTCTGCATCCGTGTCCTCGGCGGCTCCGGCCGCCGGTACGCCGGCATCGGGGACGTCATCGTGGCGACCGTCAAGGACGCCATCCCCGGTGGCAACGTCAAGAGGGGCGACGTCGTCAAGGCGGTCGTCGTCCGCACCCGCAAGGAGCGCCGTCGCCCCGACGGCTCCTACATCCGCTTCGACGAGAACGCGGCCGTCATCCTGCGCGCCGAGGGCGACCCCCGCGGCACGCGCATCTTCGGCCCCGTCGGGCGCGAGCTGCGCGACAAGCGCTTCATGCGGATCGTCTCGCTCGCCCCGGAGGTGCTCTGACATGGCCACGAAGCCGCAGCAGAAGTCCACGCGGACGGTCAAGCCGAAGATGCGGATCAAGAAGGGTGACCTGGTCCAGGTCATCTCCGGCGCCACGCAGGCGCGCGGGGGTGACCGGGGCAAGCAGGGGCGCGTCATCGCGGTCCTGCCCGAGCGCGGCCGCGTCCTCGTCGAGGGCGTCAACCGCGTCACCAAGCACGTCAAGGCCGGCGCCGCGGGGCGCGGCTCCGGCGGGCGGGAGACGGTCGAGGCGCCGATCCACGTCAGCAACGTGCAGCTCGTCGACCCCGAGACCGGCCGCCCCACGCGCGTGGGCGTGCGCACCGAGACGACCGAGCGCGACGGCCGGACCGTCACCACGCGGGTCCGCGTCGCCAAGCGCTCCGGCAAGGACATCGCATGAGTGAGACGACCCACGAGGTGACCGAGGCGAGCGGCGCGCCGTCGCCCCGGCTCAAGCAGCGCTACCGCACCGAGATCGCCCCGGCGATGCGCGAGCAGTTCGGCTACGCGAACGTCATGCAGATCCCCGGCCTGGTCAAGGTCGTGGTGAACATGGGCGTGGGCGACGCCGCGCGCGACTCCAAGGTGATCGACGGCGCCGTCCGCGACCTGACGACCATCACCGGCCAGAAGCCGCAGGTGACGAGGGCCCGCAAGTCCATCGCGCAGTTCAAGCTCCGCGAGGGCATGCCCATCGGCTGCCACACGACGCTGCGGGGCGACCGGATGTGGGAGTTCCTCGACCGGCTCGTGTCGCTGGCGCTGCCCCGCATCCGCGACTTCCGCGGCCTGTCGCCCAAGCAGTTCGACGGGCGGGGCAACTACACGTTCGGCCTCACGGAGCAGTCGATGTTCCACGAGATCGACCAGGACCGCATCGACCGCGTCCGCGGCATGGACGTGACGGTCGTGACGACGGCCCGCAACGACGACGAGGGCCGGGCGCTGCTGCGCCAGCTCGGCTTCCCCTTCAAGGAGGACTGACATGGCGAAGACCGCCCTGGTCAACAAGGCCGCGCGGAAGCCGAAGTTCGGCGTCCGCGCGTACACCCGCTGCCAGCGCTGCGGGCGCCCGCACTCGGTGTACCGGAAGTTCGGGCTGTGCCGCGTGTGCCTGCGGGAGATGGCCCACCGCGGCGAGCTCCCGGGCGTCACGAAGAGCTCCTGGTGAGCCGCGCGGGCCGATGAGCCCGCAGCGGCCTCCCGGCCGCGAGGCGGAGGAGGGCACCGCCGGCCGACGCCGGCGGTGACGCCGCCGCACCACCCCAGAACGCCAGACAGCGCCGGCGCCCGCGAGGGCACGGCACGGACGCCTCAGGTCCACCCCCGCCGGGGGTGAGAAACCGAGGTGAGGAAGGGCGGACGAAGCCCGATGACGATGACCGACCCGATCGCGGACATGCTGACGCGTCTGCGGAACGCCAACTCGGCGTACCACGACGACGTGACCATGCCCTACAGCAAGCTCAAGCAGCGCATCGCCGAGATCCTGACGTCGGAGGGCTACATCTCCGGCTGGGGCGTCGAGGACGCCGAGGTGGGGCGCAAGCTCACCCTCGAGCTCAAGTTCGGCCCCAACCGCGAGCGCTCCATCGCCGGGGTGCGCCGGGTCAGCAAGCCGGGCCTGCGCGTGTACGCGAAGTCGACCAACCTGCCCCGCGTCCTCGGCGGCCTCGGCGTGGCGATCCTGTCCACGTCGTCCGGCCTGCTGACGGACCGGCAGGCCACGAAGCAGGGCGTGGGCGGGGAAGTCCTCGCCTACGTCTGGTAAGGCGGAGGAGGACGCATGTCCCGCATCGGCAGACTGCCCATCGACGTCCCCGGTGGCGTCGATGTCAGCATCGACGGCCAGGACGTCGTCGTGAAGGGCCCGCGCGGCACCCTCTCGCACACCGTCCCCGCGCCCATCTCCGTGGCCCGCGGCGAGTCCGGGGCCCTCGAGGTCTCGCGGCCCGACGACGAGCGGGAGAACCGCTCGCTGCACGGCCTGACCCGGTCGCTCATCGCGAACATGGTCACCGGCGTGACGACGGGCTACGAGAAGAAGCTCGAGATCGTCGGCACCGGCTACCGCGTCCAGGCGCGGGGCGGGTCGCTGGAGTTCGCGCTGGGCTTCAGCCACCCCGTCGTCATCCCGGCGCCGGAGGGCATCACCTTCGCGGTCGAGGCGCCCACGCGCTTCTCCGTCCAGGGCATCGACAAGCAGCTCGTGGGCGAGGTCTCGGCCAACATCCGCAAGCTGCGCAGGCCCGACCCGTACAAGGGCAAGGGCGTCCGCTACGCGGGCGAGCAGATCCGGCGCAAGGTCGGGAAGGCAGGGAAGTGATGGCACGCAGGTCCTCCTACCGCGGGGTCACGGCGGTCCGCGGCACGGGCACTACGGCCGCGCGCGCCCGTCGTCACCTGCGGGTCCGCAAGAAGGTCTCGGGCACGCCCGCGCGCCCGCGCCTCGTGGTCAACCGCTCCACGCGCCACGTCTTCGTGCAGGTGGTGGACGACACCGTCGGCCGGACGCTGGTCAGCGCCTCGACCATGGAGGCCGACCTCCGCGCCCTCGAGGGCGACAAGACCGCCAAGGCGCGCCGCGTGGGCGAGCTCGTGGCGGAGCGCGCCCGCGCCGCGGGTGTCGAGGCCGTGGTCTTCGACCGCGGCGGCAACCGCTACCACGGCCGCGTGGCCGCCGTCGCCGACGGCGCCCGCGAGGGTGGCCTGGCCGTCTGAGCCGGCGCCGCCGCACCTGACGCGAGACACGAGAGAGAAGAGACCAGACATGCCTGGACCCCAGCGCCGCGGCGCCGGTGGCGGCACGGGTGGGCCCGGCGGCAGCGACCGCAGGGACCGTCGTGACGGCCGCCGGGGCGAGCCCGCGGACCGCAACCAGTTCCTCGAGCGCGTGGTGACGATCAACCGCGTCTCCAAGGTCGTCAAGGGCGGTCGACGCTTCAGCTTCACCGCGCTCGTCGTCGTGGGCGACGGCGACGGCAGCGTCGGCGTCGGCTACGGCAAGGCCAAGGAGGTGCCCGCGGCGATCGCGAAGGGCGTGGAGGAGGCCAAGAAGGCGTTCTTCCGGGTCCCGCGCGCCCAGGGCACCATCCCGCACCCCGTCACGGGCGAGGCGGCGGCCGGCGTGGTGCTGCTGCGCCCGGCGTCGCCCGGTACCGGCGTGATCGCCGGCGGTCCCGTCCGCGCGGTCCTGGAGTGCGCGGGCGTCCACGACGTCCTCACCAAGTCGCTCGGCTCGAGCAACGCCATCAACATCGTGCACGCCACCGTGGCCGCCCTGAAGGGCCTCGAGCGGCCGGAGTCCGTCGCGGCCCGCCGTGGCAAGACGCTGGACGAGGTCGCCCCCGCGGCTCTCGTGCGGGCGATGTCGGGGACGGCGTCCTGATGGCGCGTCTCCAGGTGACCCAGACCCGCTCCCCGATCGGGGGCACCCAGAACCAGCGCGACACGCTGCGCAGCCTCGGGCTCAAGCGGATCGGGCAGGTCGTCGTCAAGGACGACCGGCCCGAGATCCGCGGGATGGTCACGACCGTGCAGCACCTCGTGTCGCTCGAGGAGGTCGACTGACCATGGCGGACGACACCACCGGTACCGAGGGCGGGCGCGCGCGGGCCCTGAAGGTCCACCACCTGCGCCCTGCCCCCGGGGCGCGGACGGCCAAGACCCGTGTCGGTCGCGGCGAGGCCAGCAAGGGCAAGACGGCCGGTCGCGGCACGAAGGGCACGAAGGCCCGCTACCAGGTCTCCGCCGGCTTCGAGGGCGGCCAGACCCCGCTGCACATGCGGCTGCCGAAGCTCCGTGGCTTCCACAACCCGTTCGGGACCACCTACCAGGTGGTCAACCTGGACCGGCTCTCCGAGCTGTTCCCGGACGGCGGCGCGGTGGGCGTCGAGGAGATGGTCTCGGCGGGCGCCGTGCGCAAGAACCAGAAGGTCAAGGTCCTCGGCCAGGGGAGCGCGGACGTGGCGCTCCAGGTCAGCGCCCACGCCTTCTCCGCCTCCGCGGTCGAGAAGATCGCCGCCGCGGGCGGCAGCACGACCAGGCTCTGACCCGTCGCGGGGGCCCGCCGTCCTGACCCGGGCGGCGGGGCCTCGCGCGCTCGCGACCGCCCCTGCCGAGCAGGCGTGCCGACGGCGCAGGCCCGTGACGACGACGGGACCGTCCCGTGCGCCCGGTAGTGTCCGATCCCGGTGCCCCGCTCCCGGGCAGGGGCCGACCTGACCGCACCGACTCCCGACGCCGACGCGGCGCGGGCGCGGCGACCGCCCCCCGGGGCGATCTGGAGGAGACGTGCTCAGCGCATTCGTGCGGGCCTTCCGCACGCCGGACCTGCGGCGCAAGCTGCTGTTCACGGCGGGCATCATGGCGATCTTCCGCCTCGGGTCCTTCGTGCCGGTGCCCGGCGTCAGCTACGCGAACGTCCAGCAGTGCCTGGCGACGTCGGCGTCGTCCAACGACCTGCTCGGGCTCGTCAACCTGTTCAGCGGAGGAGCGCTCCTCCAGCTCTCGGTGTTCGCGCTCGGGATCATGCCGTACATCACCGCAAGCATCATCACGCAGCTGCTGACGGTCGTGATCCCCCGCTTCGAGGAGCTGAAGAAGGAGGGGCAGTCCGGCCAGGCGAAGCTGACGCAGTACACGCGGTACCTGACCATCGCCCTGGCGGTCCTGCAGTCCTCCACCTACATCGCCGTGGCCCGCGCCGGGCAGCTGTTCCCCGGCTGCACCGCCGAGGTGATCCCGGGCGACTCCGTCGTGACGATCGTCCTCATGGTCGTCACGATGACGGCGGGCACGGGCCTGATCATGTGGATGGGCGAGCTCATCACCGAGCGCGGGGTCGGGAACGGCATGTCCCTGCTGATCTTCACCTCGATCGCCGCCAGCTTCCCGGGCCAGCTGTGGAGCATCGGCCAGAGCCGCGGCTTCGGCGTGCTCGCTGGCGTCGTCGCGGTCGGGCTCGTCATCGTCGCGCTGGTCGTCTTCGTCGAGCAGTCCCAGCGGCGTGTCCCGGTGCAGTACGCCAAGCGCATGGTCGGTCGTCGGATGTACGGCGGGACGAGCACCTACATCCCGATCAAGGTCAACATGGCCGGCGTCATCCCGGTCATCTTCGCCTCCTCCCTGCTCTACCTGCCCGCGCTGGTCGCGCAGTTCAACGACCCGCAGTCCTCGTGGGTGCAGTGGGTCAACGCCAACCTGGTGCAGCAGAGCAGCACCCTCTACATCGTGCTGTACCTGCTGCTGATCGTGTTCTTCACGTACTTCTACGTGGGCATCACGTTCAACCCGGACGAGGTCAGCGACAACATCAAGCGGGTCGGCGGGTTCATCCCGGGCGTGCGCGCCGGTCGTCCGACCGCCGAGTACCTCGACCACGTGCTGACCCGCATCACCCTGCCCGGTGCCGTCTACCTGGCCTTCGTGGCGGCCATCCCGCTCGTCGCCCTCGTCGCGGTGGACGCGACGCAGAGCTTCCCCTTCGGCGGCACGTCCATCCTGATCGTCGTGGGGGTCGGGCTGGAGACCGTCAAGCAGATCGAGTCCCAGCTCCAGCAGCGCAACTACGAGGGCTTCCTGCGGTGATGCTCGTGCTGCTGGGGCCGCCCGGGGCGGGCAAGGGGACGCAGGCGGCTCGCCTGGCCGTCGAGCTCGACGTGCCCGCGATCTCGACCGGCGACATCTTCCGCGCCAACGTCAGCGAGGGCACCGAGCTGGGACGGACGGCGCAGTCGTACATGGACGAGGGGGAGTACGTCCCCGACGCCGTGACCAACGCGATGGTGCGCGACCGGCTGGGCGCCGAGGACGCGGCCGAGGGCTTCCTCCTCGACGGCTACCCGAGGACGCCGGCCCAGGTGGACGAGCTCGACGCCATGCTGGCCGCGGCGGGAGCCGGTCTCGACTGCGTCGTCCAGCTCACGGTGGACACCGACGAGGTGGTCAAGCGTCTCGCCCAGCGGGCGGGCGAGCAGCACCGCAGCGACGACGGCGAGGCCGTGCAGCGGCACCGGCTCGAGGTCTACGAGGCGCAGACGGCACCGCTCGTCGACGTCTACGCGCGCCGGGGGCTGCTGCGCCCGGTCGACGGCATGGGTCCGGTCCCCGAGGTGACCGGGCGGGTCCTGGCCGCGCTGGGACGGGGCTGAGCGTGGGCCTGCTCCGCCGCGAGCGGGTCGAGTGGAAGACGCCGGACCAGGTGCGGCTCATGCGGGGGGCCGGCCTGGTCGTCGCCGACGCGCTCGCCGCCGTGCGGGACGCCGTCGCCCCGGGCGTGAGCACGCGCGACCTCGACGCGGTGGCGGAGCGGGTGATCCGGTCGGCGGGCGCGGTGCCCTCCTTCCTGGGCTACCAGGGCTTCCCGGCGTCGCTGTGCGTCTCGGTGAACGAGCAGGTGGTCCACGGCATCCCGGGCGAGCGCCTCCTCGCCGACGGCGACCTCGTCTCGGTGGACTGCGGGGCCGTCCTGGAGGGCTGGCACGGCGACGCGGCGTTCAGCACCGTCGTGGACGGCGCGGGCGGGGCCGTGGACCCGGAGGACGTCGCGCTCGTCGAGGCGACGGAGGCGGCGATGTGGGCGGGTCTCGCGGCGCTGGCGCGGGCCGAGCGCCTCGGCGAGGTGGGCGCCGCCGTCGAGGACTCGCTCGGGGGGCGCTACGGCGTGGTCGAGGGGTACGTGGGCCACGGGATCGGCACGGCCATGCACCAGCCGCCCGAGGTGCTCAACCACCGGAGCCGCGAGCGAGGCCCGAGGGTGCGGCCGGGCCTGTGCGTCGCCGTGGAGCCGATGGTGGTGCGCGGGGCGGCCGAGACGGACGTGCTCGCCGACGACTGGACCGTGGTGACGACGGACGGCTCGCGCGCGGCCCACTGGGAGAGCACGGTCGCCGTCGTCGACGGCGGCGTCTGGGTGCTGACGGCGCACGACGGCGGCGCGGCCGGCCTCGCGCGGCACGGCCTGGTGCCGACGCCGCTCGCGTGAGCACCGGCGGCGACGTCGGGACGATTTCGCGTGGGGACGGGCCTCGCGTAGGCTGCCCCGTCGGTGCACGAGCGCGCACCCCTGCCCACGTCCTCGCCCCGCGGCTGGTTCGGCGAGGACGTCCCCGGTCCGCCCCCCTCGGGCGGTCGGCACGGGCCCGTCAGGCGCGCACGGCACCGCGAGACGAACCGGGTAGCCGGACACGACTGCGACGGGTCGCGCCTGCGGGCGCTCCCGCACCGAGCGGAGGGCAATGGCCAAGAAGGACGGGGTCATCGAGATCGAGGGCGCCGTGGTGGAGGCGCTGCCGAACGCCATGTTCCGCGTGGAGCTGAGCAACGGCCACAAGGTCCTCGCGCACATCTCGGGGAAGATGCGTCAGCACTACATCCGGATCCTCCCCGAGGACCGTGTGGTGGTGGAGCTCAGCCCGTACGACCTCACCCGCGGCCGGATCGTCTACCGCTACAAGTGACCGGTCGGACCGTGCGACGACCCACGTCGTGCGTCCACCACGAGCCCCCGGGCACGTCGCCCCGCCGCGCCCCGGCGGGGACGGTCGGACCCACCAGCCCCACGAGCACCGACGTCCCGGCACCCCGGGCCCGCGGTGGAGGACAGCCATGAAGGTCAAGCCGAGCGTCAAGAAGATCTGCGACAAGTGCAAGGTGATCCGCCGCAACGGGCGGGTCATGGTCATCTGCGACAACCTGCGCCACAAGCAGCGCCAGGGCTGATCGCACCGGCGCCGCCGTCCGGCGGCACCGGTACCGCAGCACCCGACCCCGCGTCGACGCGGGTCCCTCAGGGGGCCCGCCCGAGCCGACGCGGACGTCACCCCCCGCCCGGAGGCGGGGGACCCGCTCGCCCGCACGACGGGGGCGTCGCGGGAGCGGTGCTGCACCACACCTCCGGCAGAGCACCAGGAGCACCGCGATGGCACGCATCGTCGGCGTCGACCTCCCGCGCGAGAAGCGCCTCGAGGTCGCGCTCACGTACATCTTCGGCGTCGGGCGCACCCGCGCCCTCGAGACGCTCGCCGCGACGGGCGTCAGCCCGGACGTCCGCGTCAAGGACATGACCGAGGACGACCAGGTCAAGATCCGCGACCACATCGAGCAGGCCTACCAGGTGGAGGGCGACCTGCGCCGCGAGGTGGCCGCCGACATCCGCCGCAAGGTCGAGATCGGCTGCTACGAGGGTCTGCGGCACCGCCGGGGCCTGCCGGTGCGCGGCCAGCGCACCAAGACCAACGCGCGCACCCGCAAGGGACCGAAGCGCACGGTGGCCGGCAAGAAGAAGGTCGCCCGCAAGTAGTCCCGCCGCCCGCCGCCTCGCGCGAGGACGGCGGGCCGCCCCGTGCGCCGCAGCGCCCGGGGCCCGGCTCCCAGACCCGCGCCGACGCCCCCAGCCGCGGGGCGCCCCGGCCCGCACGTCCGACGTCCAGGAGAGAACCAGCCCATGCCCCCGAAGACCCGAGCCGCCGGCGGAGCCCGCCGGACGCGCCGCAAGGAGAAGAAGAACGTCTCCGCCGGCCAGGCGCACATCAAGAGCACCTTCAACAACACGATCGTCTCGATCACGGACCCCACGGGTGCGGTGATCTCCTGGGCCTCCGCGGGCCAGGTCGGCTTCAAGGGCTCGCGCAAGTCGACGCCCTTCGCCGCGCAGATGGCCGCCGAGGCCGCCGCCCGCCGTGCCCAGGAGCACGGCATGCGCAAGGTCGACGTCTTCGTCAAGGGCCCGGGCTCGGGCCGCGAGACGGCCATCCGCTCCCTCCAGGCCACCGGCCTGGAGGTGGGGACCATCCAGGACGTGACGCCGCAGGCCCACAACGGCTGCCGTCCGCCCAAGCGCCGGCGCGTCTGACCGCGGCCCGCGAGCGAGAAGAGAGAGAGCACCCATGGCGCGTTACACCGGGCCCGACTGCAAGCGCTGCCGGCGCGAGAAGCAGAAGCTGTACCTGAAGGGCGCGAAGTGCGACTCGGGCAAGTGCCCGATCGAGATCCGCCCCTACCCGCCGGGCGAGCACGGCCGCGGCCGCGTGAAGGAGAGCGAGTACCTCTCGCAGATGCGCGAGAAGCAGAAGTGCGCGCGCATCTACGGCGTCCTCGAGAAGCAGTTCCGCGGCTACTACGAGGAGGCCCAGGGCCGGGCCGGCCGTACGGGCGAGACCCTGCTGGCCATCCTGGAGATGCGGCTCGACAACGTCGTGTACCGGGCCGGCTTCGCCAAGTCCCGTGACGCGGCCCGCCAGGCGGTCCGGCACGGCCACATCCGGGTGAACGGGCAGAAGGTCGACATCCCCAGCGCCCGGGTCTCGCCGAACGACATCGTCGAGGTGCGCGAGAAGTCCCTGGAGATGACGCCCTTCGTCGTCGCGAAGGCCGAGCTCGAGGGCAAGACCTCGCCGGCGTGGCTGGAGGTCCAGGGCGACCGCATGCGCGCCCTCGTGCACGGCGTCCCGGCCCGCGCCGCGATCGACGTGCAGGTCCAGGAGCAGCTGATCGTCGAGTACTACTCGAAGTGACCCGCTCCCGACCCTGACAGACCGAAGGGCCGGTCCCCCCGCGGCAGCGGCGGGGGCCGGCCCGCACCCGCGCCGCCGACCACGGCGCCGCGGAGCCCGACGGGTGCGGCCGCGCCCGCCGGAGCAGCGCCCCCTGGGGTCATATGGCGGACCCCGCGCCCGGAAGGACATCCTGCCCGTGCTCATCGCACAGCGCCCCACCCTGACCGAGGACCGCGTCGCCGAGCGCCGCTCGCGCTTCACCATCGAGCCGCTCGAGCCCGGCTTCGGCTACACCCTCGGCAACTCCCTGCGTCGCACGCTGCTCTCGTCGATCCCCGGCGCGGCGGTCACGAGCATCCGCATCGACGGCGTGCTGCACGAGTTCTCCACGATCCCCGGGGTCAAGGAGGACGTCACCGAGATCATCCTCAACATCAAGAGCCTGGTCGTCTCCAGCGAGCACGACGAGCCCGTGACCATGTACCTGCGCAAGCAGGGCCCGGGTGACGTCACGGCCGCGGACATCGCGCCGCCGGCCGGCGTCGAGGTCGCGGACACCGGCCTGCACATCGCCACGCTGAACGGCGACGGGCGGCTGGAGATGGAGCTGACGGTCGAGCGTGGCCGTGGCTACGTCTCGGCGGCCCAGAACAAGTCCGGCGACGCCGAGATCGGGCGCATCCCCGTCGACTCGATCTACTCGCCGGTGCTGAAGGTCACGTACAAGGTCGAGGCGACCCGCGTCGAGCAGCGCACCGACTTCGACCGGCTGGTCGTGGACGTCGAGACCAAGGCCTCGACCGTCCCCGCGGACGCCATGGCGTCCGCCGGCCGCACGCTCGTCGAGCTGTTCGGCCTGGCCCGCGAGCTCAACGTCGACGCCGAGGGCATCGACATGGGCCCGTCGCCGACGGACGCCGCCATGGCCGCGGACCTCGCGCTGCCGATCGAGGACCTCGACCTCACGGTCCGCAGCTACAACTGCCTCAAGCGCGAGGGCATCCACTCGGTCGGCGAGCTCGTCGCCCGCAGCGAGGCCGACCTCCTGGACATCCGCAACTTCGGCGCGAAGTCCATCGACGAGGTCAAGGTCAAGCTGGGGACCATGGGTCTGCAGCTCAAGGACAGCCCGCCCGGGTTCGACCCCAGCGCGGCCCTCGAGGCCTACGAGGGCGACGACGACGACGCGTCGTTCGCCGAGGACGAGCAGTACTGACCACCCGCCCAGTGCGGACGTCCGGGCGGTGCCCGGGCTGACGCACGGCCCACCCGAGGAGACACCATGCCCACCCCCACCAAGGGCCCGCGGCTCGGCGGCGGTCCGGCGCACGAGCGCCTGATCCTGGCCAACCTGGCCACCCAGCTGTTCGAGCACCGGAGCATCACGACGACGCAGGCCAAGGCGCGTCGGCTGCGGCCGTTCGCCGAGCGGCTGATCACCTTCGCCAAGCGCGGCGACCTCGCCTCGCGCCGCCGCGTCATGACGGTGGTCCGCGACAAGACCGTCGTGCACGAGCTCTTCACGGACATCGCCCCGCAGATGTCCGAGCGCGAGGGCGGCTACACGCGCACCACGAAGATCGGCCCGCGCAAGGGCGACAACGCCCCCATGGTCGTCATCGAGCTGGTGACCGAGGCGGTCTCCGCGCGTCAGGACGTCGTCCGCGAGGCGTCGGCGGCCACGGGCCGGGCGTCCCGGGACGCCGCCCGTGCGAGCGCGGCCGGTGCGGCCGACGTGCCCGTCGAGCAGGTGGACGAGCAGGACGCGGCGGCCCTGTCGCAGGCACGGGCCGAGGACGACGCCACGCAGGCGCAGGACGCGGCGGGTCGTGCGGACACCGAGGCGGCCGGCGACGCCACGGCGGACGCGGAGCAGGCGGCCGGCGACGCGCAGACGCTCGCCCCGGGGTCGCAGGACGCGGCGGACGCGGACGCCGCGGCCGACGCCGCGGACGAGGTCACGACGGCCGCCGAGGACGCCGAGAAGGACGCGCGCGGCTGAGCGTGGCCCGGTGAGCGTGCACGACGTGGAGCCCGCCGACCCCACCGGGGACGGCGGGCTCCTGCCGTCCCCGGAGCCCGGTGCGGTCGCGAACGCCGAGGCGCGGGGCGGCGTCGTCCGCGTGCGGCTCGACCTCGCCTACGACGGCGCCGGCTTCTCCGGCTGGGCGGCGCAGCCGGGCCGGCGCACGGTGGAGGGCGAGCTGACGGCGGCCCTGTCGCGGGTCCTGCGGTCCGCGCCCCCGAGGCTGGTGGTCGCCGGGCGCACGGACGCCGGGGTCTCGGCGCGCGGGCAGGCGGCGCACCTCGACCTCCCCGCCGACAGCTGGCGGTCGCTGCCCGGTCGGTCCGGAGGGCGTCCCGACGGGCCGGCACCGGGGGAGGCGCTGGTGCGGCGCCTGGCCGGCGTGCTGCCGGAGGACGTCGTCGTGCGGTCGGCCCGCCCGGCCCCGCCCGGCTTCGACGCGCGCTTCGGCGCGCTCAGCCGCCGGTACGCCTACCGCGTCGCGGACGGGGCGAGCGCGCGCGACCCGCTGCGCCGGGGGGAGGTGCTCGCCGTCCGCCGCCGGCTCGACGCGGCGGCGATGGACCGTGCGGCCGGCCTCCTGCTCGGCGAGCACGACTGGCTGCCCTTCTGCCGGCCGCGGGAGGGGGCGAGCACCGTCCGCACCCTGCTGCGCCACGGCTGGACGCGGGAGGAGGGCGGGGTGCTCGTCGCGGACGTCGAGGCCGACGCCTTCTGCCACCACATGGTCCGCTCGCTCGTCGGTGCCTGCCTCGCGGTGGGGGAGGGGCGCCGCGACGAGGGCTGGCCCGCGCGCGTGCTCGCGGCCGGGGTCCGGGACCCGGCCGTGGCGGTCGTCCCGGCGCGGGGGCTCGTCCTCGAGGAGGTCCGCTACCCGGACGACGAGGCGCTCGCCGCCCAGGCCCGGCGAGCCCGCACCCGGCGCGGACCCGTGCACGCACCCGGGGTGACGACGGCGGCGGGGCAGCCCTCTCCCCGGGTGGCCCCGGCCCGGCGGGCGGTGGCAGTGTCGCGCCATGAGCACGACACCTGACGAGTCCAGCGCCGTCGGCGACGACGTCTACCAGCCCGACGCCGGCGGCGTCGACGACGCCGCCGTGGAGCCCGACGTCCGCGACTACGACGACGAGAACAGCCTCGGCACCCCGACGCAGGACCAGACGCTCGACCAGGGCTACTCGCCCCCCGAGAAGCCGCGGGAGCTGGGCCGCACCGGCACCACGCTCGAGGAGCAGCGCGAGGGGGAGAGCCTTGACGAGCGGCTGTCCGAGGAGGTGCCGGACCCCGCGATGGCGGTGCCGGACCCCCTGGCCGAGGACCCGGGCCCCGTGCGGGAGGACGCCGAGATGTCCACGGGTGACGCCGACGACACGGCCGAGGCGGCCCTGCCGGGCACGGAGGCCGACCTCGACACCGACGGCGAGCTGCTCGACGACCAGGTGGGCGACGTGCGGGCCGGCCGGCTGGTCGACCCGTCCGGCGGCATCGGCCCGGACACCGAGAAGGACGAGGTCGCCCGGGACGCCGGCCTCGCCGGTGGGGCGGCGGGCGCCGAGGAGGCCGCGGTGCACGTGGTCGACGACCAGGACGCCCCCGCCTGAGCGGCTCACCGGGCGGGGCACGCACGGCGTGCCCCGTCCCCGTCCCTCCCGGGCTCCGCCGCGGGGGAGACTGCCGGGCGTGGGACACGTCGACCTGAGCCGGGTGGGGCTCGTACGCCCGGACGGGCGACCGCTCCTGCACGAGGTCTCCTTCCGCGTCGTGGAGGGGTCCGTGACGGCCCTCGTCGGGCCGAACGGCGTGGGCAAGAGCACGGTGCTCCGCCTCGTCGCGGGTGAGCAGGCGCCGGACGAGGGGGCGGTGAGCCGCTCGGGCGGCGTGGCGGTGCTGCGCCAGGACGTCGGCCGCGCCGGCCCGGGCGCCGAGGGCGTCGTGCGGGACCTGCTCGTGCAGACGTGCGCGCCGCGGCTGCGGGAGGCGCTGCTGGAGCTGGACGGGGCCGAGGCGGCGCTCCTGGAGCGCGAGGACGACGAGGCGGCGCAGATGCGCTACGCGCAGGCCGTCGTCGACGCCGGTGACGCGGGCGGCTACGAGGTCGAGGTCCGGTGGGACGCGCTGACGCGCTCCGCCCTCGGGCTCCCGTACGACCGGTGCCGCTGGCGGGCCCTGGGCACGCTGTCCGGGGGCCAGGCGAAGCGGCTCGCCGTCGAGGCGCTGCTCGCCGGGCCGGAGGAGGTCCTCGTGCTCGACGAGCCGGACAACTCCCTCGACGTGCCGACGAAGCGGTGGCTGGAGGACGCGCTCGCACGCACGCCGAAGGCCGTCCTGCTCGTCAGCCACGACCGGGAGGTGCTGGCGCGGACGGCCACCGCCGTGGTGGCGCTGGAGCCGGGCCCGCACGGCGCGCGCTCCTGGGTGCACGGCGGGGGCTTCGGCACCTGGCACGAGGCGCGACGGGCGCGGACCGAGCGCCTGGAGGAGCTGCGACGTCGCTGGGACGAGGAGCACGGCGCCCTGCGGGCGCTCGTCGTCTCCCTGCGGCAGAAGGCCACCTTCAACGACTCCCTGTCCTCGCGCTACCAGGCGGCGCGCACCCGGCTGGAGCGCTTCGAGGCGGCCGGGCCGCCGCCCGAGCCGCCGCAGCAGCGGTCGGTCCGGATGAGGCTGCGCGGAGGGCGCACGGGCCGCCGCGCCGTGGTCCTCGAGCGGCTCTCGGTCCCCGGCCTGCTGCAGCCGGCCGACCTCGAGGTGTGGTTCGGCGACCGGGTGGCGCTCCTCGGGCCGAACGGCTCCGGCAAGTCGCACCTGCTGCGCCTGCTCGCCGCCGGCGGGACCGACCCCGGCCCCGAGCACGCCCCCGCGACGTCCGACACCCCGCTCGAGCCGGTCCCCCACCACGGCACCGCCCGGCTCGGCGCGCGCGTGCGGCCCGGGTGGTTCTCCCAGCGCGACCGCGGAGCGGACGTGGCCACCGGTGCCGCCGGCCCGGGGGCGGGGCGGGGCTCCCCCACGCTGCTGGACGTCCTGCACCGGGGCGAGGGCGGGCGCGCGGGCCGAGGTCGCGAGGAGGCGAGCCGCGCGCTGGACCGGTACGGCCTGGCCGGTGCGGCCGAGCAACCCCCGGGACAGCTCTCCGGCGGGCAGCAGGCCCGGTTCCAGGTGCTGCTCCTCGAGCTGTCCGGGGCGACGCTGCTGCTGCTCGACGAGCCCACCGACGACCTCGACCTGGAGTCGGCCGAGGCGCTGGAGCAGGCGCTCGACACCTTCGAGGGGACCGTCGTCGCGGTCACCCACGACCGGTGGTTCGCGCGCGGGATGGACCGGTTCCTCGTCCTGGGGTCGGACGGGCGGCTCACCGAGGTGCCCGAGCCGGTGTGGGAGGCGCAGCCGGCCGAGGGGCTGCGGGCGAGGGCCTCCGGGCCGCTTTGACCCGCGCGCCGGGCTGCTCGTACAGTGAGGGCCACGTTCCGGGACGTGCCATGCCCTGAGCAGGCCACGTCCGCACCTCCTCCACCAGCACGCCCCGCGGCTGCGTCGCGCCGGGCAGGGCCCCCGGAGACGGTGCAGACCGGACAGGCCAGGCCCCGAGCGAGACGACACCGACAGGACGAAGGCAACGACCGTGCGCACGTTCTCCCCCAAGCCCGCTGACGTCGAGCGCCGCTGGCACGTCATCGACGCCAGCGACGTCGTCCTCGGCCGGCTCGCCACCCACACCGCCTCGCTGCTGCGCGGCAAGCACAAGACCGTGTTCGCGCCGCACGTGGACACCGGCGACTTCGTCGTCATCGTCAACGCGGACAAGGTCGCGCTCACGGGCAGCAAGCGCGAGCAGAAGATCGCCTACCGGCACTCGGGCTACCCGGGCGGCCTCAAGGCGACCTCCTACACCGAGCTGCTGGAGAAGAACCCGGAGAAGGCCGTCGAGAAGGCCGTCCGCGGGATGCTGCCGAAGACGAGCCTCGGCCGCGCGATGATCAAGAAGCTCAAGGTCTACTCGGGCCCGGCGCACCCGCACGACGCCCAGCAGCCGCAGCCCTTCCAGATCACCCAGGTCGCGCAGTAGTCACCTCGCGCCCGGCCCCGAACGCAGCTCCCGAGGAGACACCGTGACCACCAGCACCGACACCACCGCGTACCAGGACGGCGGCCTCGACACGACCGTCGAGACCGAGGACGTCAGCAGCTACACCAGCGAGTCCTCGTCCGTCGCCGGCAGCGGGCAGAGCATCGTCGCCCCCGGCATGGCCACCGGCCGCCGCAAGGAGGCCGTCGCGCGCGTCCGGATCTTCCCCGGCTCGGGCAACTACCTGGTCAACGGCCGCAGCCTGGCGGAGTACTTCCCGAACAAGGTGCACCAGCAGCTCGTGAACGACCCCTTCACGGTCACCGAGCTGCAGGGGCGCTTCGACGTCGTGGCCCGCATCGACGGCGGCGGGCCCTCGGGCCAGGCCGGCGCCCTGCGGCTGGGCATCGCGCGGTCCCTCAACGCGATCGACGAGGAGGCCAACCGCGCGGCCCTCAAGAAGGCCGGCTTCCTCACGCGGGACGCCCGCGTCAAGGAGCGCAAGAAGGCCGGTCTCAAGAAGGCCCGCAAGGCGCCCCAGTACTCCAAGCGCTGACCCGGACCGGGGCGGCAGGCGGCACGACCCGCCGTCGACCCCGGCGCCGCGACGAAGCCCCGGTGGCACCCGCCGCCGGGGCTTCGCCGCGTCCGGCGGGACGCGGCCGCCGGCCGTGGCGTCGCGGGGGCGGTGCACCGGACCCACCACCAGGAGGACACGTGGCCAGGCTCTTCGGCACCGACGGGGTGCGGGGCGTCGCGAACGTCGCCGTCACCGCGGAGCTCGCGCTCGACCTGTCCGTCGCGGCGGCGCACGTCCTCGCCGACCGCGGCGCCTTCGCCGGGCACCGGCCGCGGGCCGTCGTGGGCCGGGACCCGCGCGCCTCCGGGGAGTTCCTCGCGGCGGCGGTGACGGCAGGTCTCGCCAGCGCGGGCGTCGACGTGGACGACGTCGGCGTGGTGCCGACGCCGGCCGTGGCCGCGATCGTCGCCGCGACGGGCGCCGACCTCGGGGTCGTGCTGTCCGCCTCGCACAACCCGATGGCCGACAACGGCATCAAGTTCTTCGCCCGCGGGGGGCACAAGCTGCCCGACGACGTCGAGGACGCCATCGAGCGTCGCGTCGGCGAGCAGTGGGCACGGCCCACCGGCGCGGACGTGGGTCGGGTGCGCCGGGACGACGCCGCGGGACCAGGCTGGGCCCGACGCCTCGGCGAGGCGGCGCCGCACCGGCTGGACGGCCTGCGCGTGGTCGTGGACTGCGCGCACGGGGCGGCCAGCGTCCTCGGACCGCAGGCCCTCGCCGCGGCCGGCGCGGACGTCGTCGTGACCGCCGCCGCTCCCGACGGCGTGAACATCAACGACGGCGTCGGGTCGACCCACCCGGGCGCCCTGCAGGCGGCCGTGCTCGAGCACGGCGCGGACGCGGGCATCGCCTACGACGGGGACGCCGACCGCTGCCTCGCCGTGGACGCGGACGGTGCGCTGGTCGACGGGGACCAGATCATGGGCGTGCTCGCGCTCGGGCTCAAGGAGCGCGGCGCGCTCGCGGGGGACGTGCTCGTCACCACCGTCATGAGCAACCTCGGGCTGGTGCTGGCCATGGAGGCCGCCGGCATCCGCTGCGCCCGCACGGCCGTCGGCGACCGGTACGTGCTCGAGGAGATGCGGCGCGGCGGGTACACGCTCGGCGGCGAGCAGTCCGGCCACGTGCTGCTGCTGGACCACGCGACGACCGGGGACGGCGTGCTCACGTCCCTGCACCTGCTCGCCCGGGTCGCGCAGACGGGGCGTCCGCTGGCCGACCTCGCCGCCGGCATCCCCCGGCTGCCGCAGGTCCTCGTCAACGTCCCCGGGGTCGACCGCACCGCGGCGGGCAGCGACCCGGGGGTCCTCGACGCCGTGGCGGCGGCGGAGGCCGACCTGGGCGACACCGGTCGGGTCCTCCTGCGCCCGTCGGGCACCGAGCCGCTGGTCCGCGTCATGGTCGAGGCACCGACCGCGCAGACCGCCCGGTCGGTCGCCGAGCACCTCGCCGACGTCGTCCGCGAGCGGCTCGCGCTGCGCGAGGACTGACCGCCCGGGCGGGCGAAATCCGGTGGACCCGCCCGCCGCCGCCCGGAGCAGGGTCCAGGGGTGGACGGCGTGACGGTTCTCGAGACGGCCTGCGACGACCCCGGCCTCGCGGCGGGGTACGACGACTGGTGGGCGGCGCTGGACGCCGGGCTGCGGCACGACCTCCCGACGGCGTCCGTGTGGCCGCGGTCCGAGGCGCGGCTCCAGCTCGCGCACCCGGTGCCGTGGGAGGAGATGCGCGTCCTGCGCGCCGTCGACGGCGGCGGCGCGGTGGTCGGCGCCGGCTACGTCGACGTGCCGCTGCGCGACAACCTCGACCTCGTCTCCGCCGACCTCGCCGTCCCGCCCGCGCACCGGGGGCGCGGCGTCGGGGCGGCGCTCGCCCGTGCGGTCTGCGACGTCGCGGAGCGGCTCGGCCGGCCCCGGGTCCTCGGCGAGGTCGCCCTGCCGCTCGGTCAGGACCCGGCGACGTGGCCGGGCACCGCGGCGACGCGCCGGTGGGGCGCCACCCTCGGCGTCGCCGACGTGCGCCGGGAGCTGCCCCTGCCACCGGACGCGCGGGCGCTGCGGGACCTCGACCGGCTGCGGACGGACGCGCTGCGGCACGCCGGCGGCTACCGGTGGGAGGTGCTGCGGGGGGCGCCGTCGCCGCAGGACGCCGTCGCCGTCGCCGCCCTCTCCTCGCGGATGCTCCTGGAGGCGCCGCAGGACGACCTCGTCGTCGGGCCCGAGGACGTCGACGCCGACCGGGTCCTGGCCCGGCACGCGCGCGGCGAGAGGCTCGGCCGGCGGACGTGGACGGCGCTCGCCCGGCGCGACGACGGGGTGGTGGCCGCCTACTCGGTCCTGCAGCGCAGCGACCACGAGCCCGACGTGCTGCGGCAGGAGGACACGCTCGTCCTGCCCGAGCACCGGGGCCACCGCCTCGGGCTGCTGCTGAAGCTCGCGACGCTGGACGCCGCGCTCGCCGAGGGGCGGGCGCAGGGCTGGTCGTCGGGGCTGCGCCTCGTGCGTACGTGGAACGCCGCCTCCAACGGCCCGATGGTCGCCGTCAACGAGGCGATGGGCTTCCGGCCCGTCGAGGAGCTGCACGAGGTGCAGGCGGACGTCGCCGCCGTCCGCGCCGCGGTCGGCCGGGGCTGAGGCCCGCGGCCGGTCCCGCCTCAGACCTTGCGCAGCCGCACGCGCCGGACGGTGTGGTCGGCGTCCTTGGTCAGCACGAGCGAGGCGCGCCCCCGCGTCGGCAGCACGTTCTCGACGAGGTTCGGCTCGTTGACCGCGCCCCAGATCTGCCCGGCGAGGGCCTCGGCCTGCTCGTCGGTGAGGTCGGCGAAGCGGCGGAAGTAGGACTCCGGGCGGCTGAACGCCGTCTCCCGCAGCGACAGGAAGCGGTCGACGTACCAGCGGCGGACGTCGCTGGTGCGCGCGTCGACGTAGATGGTGAAGTCGAAGAAGTCGCCGACGGCGAGGCCCTGGCGGCCGTCGGAGCGCGGCCGTGCCGGCTGCAGGACGTTGAGGCCCTCCACGAGCAGCACGTCGGGCTGCCGGACGACGACCTCGGCGCCGGGGACGATGTCGTAGACGAGGTGGCTGTACAGCGGCGCCCGGACCTCGGCGACGCCGGACTTCACGGCCTGGACGAAGCGCAGCAGCGCGCGACGGTCGTAGGACTCGGGGAACCCCTTGCGCTGCAGCAGCCCCCGCCGCTCCAGCTCGGCGTTGGGGTGCAGGAACCCGTCCGTCGTCACGAGCTCGACCCGCGGGGTGCCGGGCCACCGGGCGAGGACCTCGCGCAGCACCCGCGCCGTCGTCGACTTGCCCACGGCCACCGAGCCGGCGACGCCGATGACGAACGTCGTCGGGCTCGTCCGCTCCCCGAGGAAGCCGGCGCGCGCGGCGTGCAGGGCGCGCGCGGCCTCCACGTACAGCTGCACGAGGCGGCTGAGGGGGACGTAGACCTCCTCCACCTCCGCGAGGTCGATGGGCTCGCCGAGGCCGCGCAGGCTCGCCAGGTCCTGCTCGGACAGGTGCAGCGGCGTCGCCGGCGCCAGCGCGCTCCAGGCGTCCCGGTCGAGCTCGACGTAGGGGGAGGGGTCGGCGGCCACGGGCGTGGATGCTGCCAGGCCGCGGGCCGGGGGCGGCGACGAGCCGCGGGGGCGGGGGCGGGGCGGCGGGCCGACCAGCGCGGCGGCCGGGGGCCGGGCGGGCGCGCACCTACGCTGGCACGCATGTGCGGGATCGTGGGATACGTCGGGGCGCCGGACGACGAGAGGGCGCTGGGCGTGGTCGTCGACGGGCTCGCGCGGCTGGAGTACCGCGGCTACGACTCGGCCGGCATCGCGCTCGTCACGGCCGACGGCCTCGAGACGCGCAAGAAGGCCGGCAAGCTCGCCAACCTGCGCGCGCTGCTCGAGGCGTCCCCCATGACGGCGGCGGCCACGGGCATCGGGCACACCCGCTGGGCCACACACGGCGGCCCGACGGACGGCAACGCCCACCCGCACGTCGCCGGCGAGGGCGGGCACGAGGTCGCGGTCATCCACAACGGCATCGTCGAGAACTTCGCCGTGCTGCGCGCCGAGCTCGAGGCCGCGGGCGCCGAGCTGGTCTCCGAGACCGACACCGAGGTCGCCGCGCACGTCCTGGCCGCCCGCCTGCGGGAGGTCCTGGCGGAGGGCCTCGGCGGCGGCGCCGCCCTCGCCGAGGCGATGCGGCGGACCTGCCGGCGGCTCGAGGGCGCGTTCACGCTGCTGGCCGTCCGGGCCGCCGAGCCGGGCGTCGTCGTGGGGGCCCGCCGCAGCTCGCCGCTCGTCGTCGGGCTCGGGGACGGCGAGACCTTCCTCGGCTCGGACGTGGCCGCCTTCATCTCGCGCACGCGCTCGGCCCTGGCGCTCGGCCAGGACGAGGTCGTCACCATCACCGCCGACGGCGCGAGCATCACGACCTTCGACGGCGAGCCCGTCGAGGGCTCGCCGTTCCACGTCGACTGGGACGTCGAGGCCGCCGAGAAGGGCGGCTACCCGTCCTTCATGGCGAAGGAGATCGACGAGCAGCCCCGGGCCGTCGCCGACACCCTGCTCGGGCGCAGCGACGCGGCGGGCCGGCTCGTGCTGGACGAGGTCCGGATCGACCCGGCCGAGCTGGCCGCGGTGGACAAGGTCGTCGTCGTCTCGTGCGGGACGTCCGCCTACGCCGGTCAGATCGCGAAGTACGCGATCGAGCACTGGTGCCGGATCCCGGTCGAGGTCGAGTACGCGCACGAGTTCCGCTACCGCGACCCCGTGGTGGACGAGCGCACCCTCGTCGTCTCCATCTCCCAGTCCGGCGAGACGATGGACACGCTCATGGCGGTGCGGCACGCGCGCGAGCTCGGCGCCCGGACCGTGTCGATCTGCAACACCAACGGCGCGACGATCCCTCGCGAGTCCGACGCCGTGCTCTACACGCACGCCGGGCCGGAGGTCGCCGTCGCCTCGACGAAGGCCTTCCTGGCCCAGATCACCGCGTGCTACCTGCTGGGGCTGTACCTCGGCGCGCTCAAGGGGACGGCGGCCCCCGAGGTCGTCAAGGAGGTCCTCGACGAGCTGCACGCGATGCCGGAGAAGGTCCAGACCGTGCTCGACGGGCTCGAGCGGGTCCGCGAGATCGCCCGGTTCATGGCGGACTCCCGCTCGGTGCTCTTCCTCGGCCGGCACGTCGGCTACCCCGTGGCCCTGGAGGGGGCGCTCAAGCTGAAGGAGCTCGCCTACATCCACGCCGAGGGCTTCGCGGCCGGCGAGCTCAAGCACGGGCCCATCGCGCTCATCGAGGCCGGCCAGCCCGTCTTCGTCGTGGTGCCGCCGCCGGCCAGCCCGCACGGCCTGCACGGCAAGGTGGTCTCCAACATCCAGGAGATCCGCGCCCGCGGCGCGCGCACGCTCGTCATCGCCGAGGAGGGCGACGAGGGCGTCGTGCCCTACGCGGAGGAGGTCATCCGGGTCCCGGCGTGCCCGCCGCTGCTCATGCCCCTGCTGACGGTGGTGCCGCTGCAGGTCTTCGCGGCCGAGCTGGCCGGGGCGAAGGGCCTCGACGTCGACCAGCCGCGCAACCTCGCCAAGTCGGTCACCGTCGAGTGAGCCGACGCCGACGGGGCTGCGGCGCAGGAGCCCATCGGTGAGCGTCGTCGGCGTGGGCGTCGACGTCGTCGACGTCGAACGGTTCGCCCGGGTCCTCGCGCGCGACGGTGCCCACGGGGACGCGTTGCGCCGCAGGCTCTTCGACGACGACGAGGCCGGTCTGCCGGTGCGCTCGCTCGCGGCGCGCTTCGCCGCGAAGGAGGCCCTCGCCAAGGCGCTCGGCGCGCCGCCGGGGCTGCGCTGGCGCGACGCCCGCGTCCGCAGCGGCGAGCACGGCGCCCCGCACCTGGAGCTCGCCGGCACGGTCGCCGCCCGGGCCGCCGCGCTCGGCGTCGGCGCCGTGCACCTGTCCCTCAGCCACGACGGCGGGATCGCCACGGCGTTCGTCGTGGTGGAGGCGCACGGGGCGGAGCGCGCGCAGGACGGCGCAGCCGGTCACGGCGAGGATGTCGCCGACCCGCAGCCGCGAGCCGAGGAGGACCTGTGATCCGTGCCCACGCCCCAGCCGCCGTCCGCGCCGCGGAGGAGGCGGCCGCGGAGCACCTGCCCGAGGGGCTGCAGACGCTGGTGGGGCGCGCCTCGTCCGCCGTCGCGCGGGTCGTCGGCGAGCAGCTGCGGGGGCGCGCCGGCCGGGTCTACGGCTCGCGCCTCGTCCTGCTCGTCGGCCCGGGGACCAACGGCGGGGACGCGCTGCACGCCGGCGCGCTGCTGGCCCGTCGCGGCGCGGCCGTCACGGCGCTGCTGACGTCCGAGCGGGTCCACGCCGGCGGCCTCGCGGCGCTGCGGGCGGCCGGGGGACGGGTCGTCGAGGACGGCGCGGGGGAGCGGGGTCTGGCGGCCGTCGCCGCCGCCGACGTCCTGCTCGACGGGCTGCTCGGCACCGGCGGGCGCCCCGGGCTGCGGGACGCCGCGGCGGCGCTCGCGGCGGCGGCGTCCCGCTCGGCGGCCGTCGTCGTCGCCGTCGACGTCCCGAGCGGCGCGGACGTGAGCACCGGTGCGCTGCCGGACGAGGTGGACGGCGTCGTGCCGGCCGTCCGGGCGGACGTCACCGTCGCGCTCGGCACCGCGAAGCCGTCGCTCCTGCTGCCGCCGGCCTCCGCCCTGGCCGGCCGGGTCGTGCCCGCGCCGGTCGGGCTGCGCGCCGACGACCTCGGCGTGCCCGCGACGGAGCGGCTGGAGGCCGTCGACCTGGCGGCGCGGTGGCCGGTGCCCGCCGCGGAGAGCGACAAGTACTCGCGCGGGGTCCTGGGCGTCGTCGCGGGCGGGGCGCAGTACACCGGCGCCGCGGTGCTCTCCACCGGCGCGGCCGTGCGGGCCGGCGCCGGGATGGTCCGCTACCTCGGGCCGACCCCGCCGACCGACCTCGTGCGGGCGCGCTGGCCCGAGGTCGTCCCCGGTGCGGGACGCGTGCAGGCGTGGCTGCTCGGGCCGGGCGTCGACCCGGACGACGAGGGCCAGGACGAGCACGTGCGGGACGCCCTGGCGCAGGACGTCCCGTGCGTCGTCGACGCCGGCGCGCTGCCCGCGCTGGTGCACGCCCTCGCCGACGGCGAGCGCGGGGACGGCGGCACGCTCGTCGTCCCGCACGCCGGCGAGCTCGTGCGGCTGCTCGACCTGCTGGGGCACGGGTGCTCGCGGGGGGACGTGCAGGCGCGCCCGCTGGAGCACGCGCGCCGGGCCGCGGACGCCGCGGGCGTCGTCGTCCTGCTCAAGGGGTCGACGACGCTCGTCGTCGCGCCCGGGGAGCAGGCCCGGCCGGTACGGGCGCAGGACGACGGCACCGGCTGGCTGGCCACGGCCGGCAGCGGCGACGTCCTGGCCGGCGTCGTCGGGGCGCTCGCGGCGCTGGGCCTGGACCTGGTCGACGCCGGCTCCGTCGGCGCCGCGGTCCACGGGCTGGCGGCGCACGCCGCCTCGGGCGGTGGCCCGCTGCACGCCGAGGCCGTGCTGCACGCCGTGCCCGAGGTGGTCGCCGCGCTGCTGGCGGACCTCCCCGGAGGTCCTCCGGTGCGAGACTGACCGGCGATGACGGACGACCAGCCGCCGGGCCCCACGGGCGCCGCCGACGCCGTGCTGCCCGCGGAGGCCGTCGTCGACCTCGACGCCGTCGCGGCGAACACCTCGGTGCTGCGCGAGCGGGCGGGCGGCGCCGACGTCATGGCCGTCGTCAAGGCCGACGGGTACGGCCACGGCCTCGTGCCGTCGGCGCTCGCGGCGCTGTCCGGCGGGGCGACCTGGCTCGGCGTCGCGCACCTCGCCGAGGGCCTCGCGCTGCGCGCCGCGGGGGTCACCGCGCCGGTGCTGGCGTGGCTCGTCGTCCCGGGCCAGGACCTCACCGCGGCCGTGGCGGCCGACGTCGACGTCTCCGCGTCCGCGCCCTGGGCGGTCGAGGCGCTCGCCGCCGCGGCCCGCCGCACGGGCTGCGCCGCCCGGGTGCACCTGAAGGTCGACACCGGGCTGTCCCGCGGGGGCGCGACGGCGGACGACTGGCCGGACCTCGTGCGCGCCGCGGCGACCGCGCAGGCCGACGGGTCGCTCGAGGTCGTCGGGCTGTGGTCGCACCTCGCCTCGGCGGACGACCCGGCGCAGGACGGCCTGACCCGACGGCAGGTCGAGCGCCTCGCCGAGGCGGCCGAGGTGGCCGCCCGCTCCGGCGTCCGCCCGCCGCTGCGGCACCTGGCGAACTCCGCCGGCGTGCTCGCGCACCCGGCGACGCACCTGGACCTGGTGCGTCCCGGCGTCGCCGTCTACGGCGTCTCGCCGGCGCCGGGGCGGGCCTCCGCCGCCGGGCTGGGCCTCGTCCCGGCGATGACGCTGCGTGCTCGCCTGGCCCTGGTCAAGCACGTCGGCGCGGGCGAGGGCGTCTCCTACGGGCACACGCACACGACCGCGGCGCCGACGCGCCTCGCGCTCGTCCCGCTCGGCTACGGCGACGGGCTGCCCCGGCACGCGAGCGGCGGGGGCCCGGTGCAGGTCCGCGGCCGCCGCTACGCCGTCGCGGGTCGCGTGTGCATGGACCAGGTGGTCCTCGACCTCGGCGACGACGACGCCGCGCGGGCCGTGCGGGCCGGGGACGAGGTCGAGGTCTTCGGCACCGGGGCGGGTGGCGGGCCCACGGCGCAGGACTGGGCGGACGCCGCGGGGACCATCGCCTACGAGGTCGTCACGCGCATCGGCGCCCGTGTCCCGCGCCGGTACGTCGGTGCGCTCGCGGACCAGGGCGTCCCGGCGGCGGCACGGTGAGCAGCCTGCGGCTCGTGACGCTCGGCGTCGGGCTGGCCGCCGCCGGGGCGGGCGCCGTCCTGGGGTACGGCGCCGAGCGGCTCGCCGTCGGACGACCGGTCCTGCCGGGGCACCGGTCGCCGCGGCGGGAGGTGCCGCTGGGGTCGCTGCGCGGCCGTCCGGTCGTCGTGCGGGCGGGGGACGGCACCGAGCTGCACGCCGAGGTGGACGACCTGCCGGAGGACGAGGCCCGGCGGGCGGCCGAGCAGGGGCGGCCCACCGTCGTCCTGTCCCACGGCTACGCGCTCAACCTGGACTTCTGGCACACCCAGCGGCTCGCGCTGCGCGGGCGGTACCGCCTGGTGCTGTGGGACCAGCGCGGGCACGGCCGCTCCGAGCGCGGCCCGGTGGGGTCCGCGACGATCGACCAGCTCGGCGAGGACCTCGAGGCCGTCCTCGCCGCGACGTGCCCACGGGGGCCGCTCGTCCTGCTCGGCCACTCGATGGGCGGCATGACGATCATGGCGCTGGCGGCGCGCGACCCCGACCTGGTCGCCGAGCGCGTCGTCGCGACGGCGCTCGTCAGCACGAGCGCGGGCGGCATGGAGGCCAACGACTTCGGCCTCGCGGCCCTGGCGCCGGCGCTGCGGCGCGTGGCGCCGACGGCCCTGGGCCTGCTGAGCCGCCGGGCGCCGCTGGTCGAGCGGACCCGGGCCCTCGGCGGCGACCTGGAGACGCTGCTCGTGCGGCACTGGTCCTTCGCCTCGGACGTGCCCGAGGACGTCGTGGACTTCACCGCGCGGATGATCGCCGCCACCCGGATCGAGGTCATCGACGACTTCTTCCCCGCCTTCGCCCGGCACGACAAGGCCGAGGCGCTCGACGCGCTCGCCGGCGGCGAGGTGCTCGTCCTCGTCGGCGCGGACGACCTGCTGACCCCGCCCTCCCACAGCGAGGAGATCGTGCGCCGGCTGCCCGGCGCCGAGCACGTCGTCGTCCCGCAGGCGGGCCACCTCGTGCCGCTGGAGCACCCCGACGTCGTCCAGCAGGCCGTCGAGGGCCTCCTGCGGCGCGGGGAGCGGCTCGTGACGCACGACCGCGGGCGTGCCGTCGACGCCCCGGACGACGCCGCCGGGGGCGGGGCCGGGGGGACGGCGTGAGCGCCCCGGTGGTCGAGCACGTGCTCCGGCTCCCCACCGCGGAGGCGACCCGCGACCTGGGCCGGCGGCTCGGGCGGGTGCTGCGGGCGGGTGACCTCCTCGTGCTGTCCGGGGACCTCGGCGCCGGCAAGACGACGCTGACGCAGGGGATCGGCGAGGGCCTGGGGGTCCGCGGGCCGGTGACGTCGCCGACGTTCGTCCTCTCCCGCGTGCACCCCTCGCTCGCGGGCGGGCCCGCCCTCGTCCACGTCGACGCCTACCGGCTCGCCGACGCCCTGGAGCTGGAGGACCTCGACCTGGAGACCGACCTCGCGGCGTCCGTCGTCGTCGTCGAGTGGGGCCGCGGGCTCGTCGAGGACCTCGCGGGGGACCGCCTCGAGGTCGACCTGCACCGCGACGTCCGCGTCGCCCCCGACGTCCCGGCGGAGACCGGCGAGGTGGACGAGCGCCGCACCGCCGTGCTCCGCGGGGTGGGGCAGCGGTGGGCGGGACTGGCGCCCTGAGAGCTGACGAGCACTGAGAGGTGACGAGCCCGGGGAGCCCTCTCTGGGGTCAGGTCGGGCAGCGGGCGCACCCCCCTGCCGGTCTCGGCGCCGGTGGTCGTCCGGCTCCTGGTCGTCGAGGGGCACCCCGACGAGCGCTCGACGGCCTCGGTGCCGAGGGTCGTGACGGTGTCGTGCCACGGTCGCCCTGGGCGCGTCCTACCCGAGGTCGAGCGGAAGGTCCTCAGTCGTCGGGCGGTGCCGACCGGGTCCTCCTCGGGGAAGAAGTGGCCTCCATCGACGGCGTGCCCGGTGACCCGGTCGGCCACGTGGCCCCACAGCGCGAGGGGGCCGCCGAGGTCGGAGTACCAGGAGCCCACCGGCCCGGCGCCGCTCCACAACGCCAGCAGGGGGCAGGTGATGCGCCGTCGGTCGGCCCGGTCGGCGCGGTCGTGCTCACGGTCGATCGACGCGGCAGCCCGGTACTCCTCGCAGATGGCGTGCACGTGCTCGGGGGCCAGCAGCGGCTCCAGGTAGGCGGCTCTCACCGCGGGGTCGAAGGTGTCGGGCGGGGTGCCCCACTGCCCGCCGAAGGCGTCCTCGACCACCGCCTCGGGGCAGCCGGTGAGCAGGCGCTCGGGCAGCGGCGCCTCCTGGGCGAGCAGCGACCAGGGCCAGAACGCCAGCGCGAACCGGTCGTCGGCGTGCTCCCAGGCGGCCTCGACGGGCACCACGTCCAGGGCTGCGACCGCGGTGACGCGCTCGGGGTGGTCCAGAGCCGCCCGGTAGGCGACTCGGCCCCCGCGGTCGTGGCCGACGACCGCGAAGCGCTCGACGCCGAGCTCGTCGGCCACGGCCAGCACGTCACGCGCCATCGCCCGCTTCGAGTAGGGCTCGTGGTCGGCGCTCGAGGCCGGGCAGCTGCTGGCGCCGTAGCCGCGCAGGTCCATGAGCACGACGTGGAAGTCGGCCAGCAGGCCGACGGCGACGTCGCGCCACATGAGGTGGGTCTGGGGGAAGCCGTGCAGCAGGAACGTCGTCGGGCCGGCTCCAGCGGTGCGCACGGACAGCTCCGCCTCCCCCGACCACACCGTCAGCTCCCGGAAGGCCTCCATCCGGACAGGCAAGCAGCACCCGGCCGACGGCGCTCCTCGGACCGGCGGACGCCGGCGCGCTCGTCCCACCCCGGGCATCGGGACGACCCGCGAGGGGCTGTCGGTGGAGCAGGCGCCGGGTCGTCGCCGCCGGCGACCAGCGGCCGACGCCGGCCCGGCGCCGTGGCCGGCGGGGTCCTGCGCCAGCCGACCGGGCGTCGCGGGTCGTTGTCGGACCCCACCGCTACGCTCAGAGGACAGGTCGAACGTACGTTCGATACCGGTGCGGAAGGGGGTGGGGGCCGGGTGGTCAGCGACCTCTCGCCCGAGGACCTGCCGCTCGCCCGGCGGGAGGCCCGCGCCGTCGTGGACGCCGTGCGGCGGGAGGCGGCCGAGGACGCCCGCCGGCACGCCGCGCAGCTGCGCCGGGTCGCCCACCTCGTCGAGCTCATGGGCCGGGTGGGCGGTGCGGCCGGCGACCTGGCCGTCGACGACGGGTACGGCGGCGTCGGGGCGGCCGAGCAGGCGAGCGAGATGGAGGTCGCCGCGGCGCTGCACCTGACGGCGACGGCGGCCGGGCGGCTCGTCGAGGAGGCGCTCGCGCTGACGACGGACCTGCCGACGACGATGGCGGCCCTGGAGGCCGGACGCGTCGACGCCGCCCGGGCGCGTGTCGTCGTCCGCGGCACGGCCCACCTGCCGTCGGCGGAGGCGCGGGCCCTCGACGCGCTCCTCGTCGACGCGCTCGGTCCGCTGACGACGGCCCAGCTCGCCGCCCGCATCCGTTACCTCCTCGCCCGGCAGGGCTCCGCCGAGGCGGCGCGCCGCCGTCGGCAGGCCACCCGGGAACGCTGCGTGCGGGTCTTCCCCCTCGAGGACGGCATGGCCCAGCTCTGCGCCACCGGCCCCGCCGTCGACCTCGTCGCCCTGCACGAGCGGCTCACGACCATGGCGGGCTCCCGGCTCGGCGGGGCGGGCGGGGACGACCCGCACGGGGCGACGGCGGCCGGGCTCGACCCGTTGCGGGCGGAGGGCGACGGGCTGCCGGACCGCCGCTCGGCGGACGCGCGCCGCTTCGACGCCCTGGTCGACCTGGTGCTGAGGTCGGGAGGTCCCGACGACGTGCCGGCGGCCTCGCGCACCGGTGAGGAGGACCACGACCCGCGCGACCCGGGCCCTGCGGGCGCAGGGACCGCCGTACCTGGTCCGCGCCGACGCGCTGCGCCGGCGGGACCGCAGGTCGTCGTCGCCCTCACCTCGCTGGCCGGTCTGGACGACGAGCCGGCCGCGCTCGCGGGGCACGGCCCGGTGCCGGTGGAGGCCGTCCGGGAGCTGCTCGCCGCCGGGTCGCCCTACCGGCGGGTGCTCACCGACCCCTGGACGGGCACGGTCCTCGGCCTCGACGGTCACCTGAGGCGATGGGAGCGGGACGACGACGGCGGGGGCCCCGACCCGGAGGTCGGTCGTCGAGGGAGTCGGCGGAGGCGACGCCGACGTGAGCCGACCCTCGCCGAGGCCGACCGCTCCCGCAGGAGGAGGGCCGCAGGCGGCGGCTCCCGGGTCGACCACGCAGACCGACGTCGGACGCCGCCCCCGACCCACCCCGGGTGCCCGACCGCGGAGAACGGCGGGGCCTACCGACCACGGCCGGACGTGGTGCGGTTCGTGCGCGCCCGCGTCCCGACGTGCGACGCGCCGGGCTGCCGCCGACCCGCGACGCTGTGCGACCTCGACCACCAGGTCGCCTGGTCGGCCGGGGGCACCACGTGCGAGACCAACCTGCGGCCCCGCTGCCGGCGCCACCACCGTGCCAAGCACCACCTCGGCTGGCAGCCGAGGCCCGTCACCGACGACCCGCGGGACACCGGCACGCGCTGGACCTCGCCCCTGGGCCTGGTCCACGACGTGCCCGCGACGCCTCTGCTGCCCTCACCCGTGCTGCCCTCACCGCCGGGGCGCAGGGACGACGACGTCCGCGGGTCCCGCGCCGTGGACGGGCGCCCGCCGCGCCCGGCGGGTGCGGCGGGCGAGCGCTACCCGCGGCAGGACGTCGCGGCGCACGACGCCGAGCGCACGCGCCGGGCGGCGCACGCCCAGGAGCGCGCGGAGCAGGAAGAGGGGGAGCAGGAGGAGGGGGAGCAGGCGCAGGAGCGTGCCGGCGGGGCCGCCGCCGATCGCGCGGAGGACCGTCGGGTGTGGTGGGAGGCCGAGACCCCACCCTTCTGACCGGAAGCTCTCCTGACCGGACGTCCGTCGAGGGAGTCTCACCGTCGGCGCCGCTCCAGCGCCACGACGTCACGGCCGAAGGACCACAGCAGCAGGGCGAGCGCGACGGCGACGACGGCCGTGGCGAGCGCCGCGGGCACGGGAGGCACCAGCGCGACGACGAGCGCAGCCGCCTGCACGCCCGCGACGACGCGGCGCGCGAGGCTGTACGGCAACGGCTCCCGCAGCTGCGGACGTCCGCGGCCGGCGAGGACGAACGCGTAGCGCATCACCCCCACCGCCAGGACCCACCACCCCAGCGCGGCGCCGGCGGCCACGGACAGCACGAGCAGCAGCGCGGCGTCGACCTCCATGTCCAGCCGGGCGCCCGCCGGGCTCGACGTCCCGGTCCGGCGCGCGACGGCTCCGTCCACCGCGTCGAGCAGCGCGGCCGGGGCCGCGAGGGCGACCAGCCACCACGAGCGCTCCGGCAGGTCCCCGCCGAGAGCCAGGACGACGACGCCGGCGCAGCCGCCGACGAGGACGGTGCGCGCGAGCGTCACGCGGTCGGCCGGCCCGCTCCACCGGTCCCGGCGCGAGCCGACGGCGACGGCGGCGACCGCCACGACGGCGACGCCGACGAGGACGGCGGTCGTCCCGCGGGCCACCGCCGTGCCGGCGAGGACCGCGAGCCCCGCGCCGAGCGCCACCGAGACGGCGGCCGCCACCAGGCCGTCACGCACCGCGGTCCCCGGGCGCGTCCCCGGGGCGGGGACACGGTCGTGGCGCGCACGTAGGGTCACGGCACGATGGTCAGGTCCGGGGTCGACACCGCGCCACCGCGCGCCGCCGCGTCGCTGCGCGCCACCGCCTACTGGACCACCGGGCCCGGTCGCGGCGAGCTGCGGACCGAGGACCTGCCCGCGCCGGCCGACGGCGAGGTGCTCGTCGAGACGCTCCACACCGGGGTGAGCCGCGGCACCGAGCTGCTCGTGCACCGCGGCGGCGTCCCCGCCTCGGTGGCCGACCGGATGCGCGCGCCCTTCCAGGTGGGCGACCTGCGCGCCCCGAGCGCGGAGGCGCCCGTGAAGCACGGCTACCTCGCGGTCGGCGTCGTCGCGCAGGGCCCCGAGGAGCTGCGGGGTCGGCGGGTCTTCTGCCTGCACCCCCACCAGGACCGCTTCGTCGTCCCGGTCGGCGCGCTGGCGCCGGTCCCGGACGCCGTCCCCTCCCGCCGGGCCGTGCTCGCCGGCACGGTGGAGACGGCCGTCAACGCCCTGTGGGACGCGGCCCCGCGCTGGGGCGACCGGGTGGCGGTGATCGGCGCGGGCATGGTCGGCGGCTCGGTGGCGGCCCTGCTGCGCTCCTTCCCCCTCGCCCGCCTCCAGCTGCTCGAGCCCGACCCCGCGCGGGCCGAGGTCGCGCGGCGGCTCGGGGTCGACGTCGTGCACCCCGACGAGGCGGCCGGCGGCTGCGACGTCGTCGTCCACGCCTCCGCGTCCGGCGCCGGCCTGTCCCGCGGGCTCGCGCTGCTCGGCGACGAGGGGGAGCTCGTCGAGATGTCCTGGTACGGCGACCGGGAGGTGCCCGTCGCGCTCGGCGCTGACTTCCACGCCCGGCGCCTCGTCGTCCGCGCCAGCCAGGTCGGCGCCGTCGCACCCGCGCGACGCGTGCGCCGGACGACCGCGGACCGGCTCGCGCTGGCCCTGGACGCCCTGGCGGACGACGCCTTCGACGCGCTGCTGGCACCGTCCGTCCCGCTGGCCGACCTGCCGGGGGCGATGGCCCGCCTGGCGGCCGGCGACCCCGTGGAGCCGTGCCTCGTCGTCGACCACCCCGCCGGGACGAGCGCGGGAACGGCCCGGGCGCCGGGCTCGTCGTCGCAGGGGACGGCGACCGCCGTCGGGCCCGCAGACCACCGAGGAGAGACCAGCGCATGACCGACCGGGACGAGGCCGGCGGGCCGCCGACCCTCGCGGGCGCCACCTACGCGGTGACGGTCGAGGACCACGTGATGGTCGCCCACTCGCTGCCGCACCCCTCCTTCGGGCCGGCCCAGCGCACGCACGGCGCGACCTACGACGTCGCCGCGACGTTCTGGCGGGCGGGTCTCGACGAGACCGGGGTCGTGCTCGACCTCGGGGCCGCGGCCTCGGCGCTGCGGGCCGTCCTCGCGGACCTCGACTACCGCGACCTCGACGAGCACCCCGCCTTCGCGGGGGTGCTGTCGACGACCGAGGTCGTGGCGCGTCACGTCGCCGAGCGGCTGCTGGCCGCGCCGGCGCTCGCGCCGCACCTGCCCGCGCTGACGCGCCTCGACGTCGTCCTGCGGGAGAACCCCCGCGCGAGCGCCGGGGTCAGCGTCGACCTCCGGGGCCGGGACGGCGCGGGGACGTCGTGAGCGTCGCCGGCCGCAGGCCCCCCGTCCTGCTCGTCGTCCCGGGCGACCTCGACGCCCCGACGGGGGGCACGGTCTACGACCGGCGGCTGGCCGGGGCCCTGGCGGACCTCGGCGTCGACGTCCGCGTCGTGCCCGTCGAGGGCGCCTGGCCCCGCGGGTCGGCGCGGGACCGGCGGCGGCTGGCCGAGGTGCTCGCCGACGCCCGCGGGCCCGTCCTCGTCGACGGGCTGGTCGGGGCGGGCGCCCCGGAGGCGCTCGAGGCCGCCACGGCCGCCGGCGCCGCCGTCCACCTGCTGCTGCACCTGCCCCTGGCGCTCGAGCACGTCGGCGCCCCGGGCTCCGCGGCGGGGGACGACGTCGCCGACCTCGTCGCGCTGGAGGACCGGGCGCTCGCCGCGGTGCGCGGCGTCGTCGTCACGAGCCGGTGGGCGGCCGAGCACCTGGCGTCCGGCGCTCGAGCCGCCGGGGGTCCCGTGGTCGTGGCCGAGCCCGGGACCGACCCGGCGGCGCCCGCCCGCGGGTCGACGCCCCCGTTCCTGCTGCAGCTGGCCACCCTCTCGCCGCGGAAGGCCCAGGACGTCGTCGTGGCGGCCCTGGCCGAGGTGGTCGACCTGCCCTGGACGGCGGCGCTCGTCGGGGACGACGCCGCCGACCCCGGCTACGCGCTCGGCGTGCGGTCCGCCGTCGCCGCCGCGGGGCTCGAGGACCGGGTCGCCCTCACGGGGCCGCTGGCCGGCGCCGCCCTCGAGGCGGTCCGCAGCGCGGCGGACCTCGTGCTCGCGCCCAGCCACGCGGAGACGTGGGGGATGGCGGTCGCCGAGGGCCTCGCCCGGGGCGTGCCCGCCGTCGTCGGCGCCGGGACGGGGACGGAGGAGGTGCTCGGCGTCGGCGCGCCGGGGTCGGACGCGGCGGACCCGCCGGGCGCGGTCGTCGCCCCCGGGGACCCGGCGGCGCTCGCCGCCGCGCTGCGCCGCCTGCTCGAGGCCGGCGGCGACCCGGACGGCCCGCTGGGTCGGGCCCGGTCGGCGGCCCGCCGTCGGGGCGCCGGGCTGGCCGGGTGGGACCACACGGCACGGCGGGTCGCCGAGGCCCTTGGGGTGGTCCCGTGACGGCGGCGGGGGGCCGGGGAGGACGTCCCCCGCCGGAGCGTCCCGTGGCCCCCGACTGGCTGGCGCTGCGGGAGCCCGCGGACGTGCGGGCCCGGGACGCCGTCGCCGACGAGCTCCTGCCGGCGTTGGGCGAGCACCTGTCCCGCCGGTCGGAGCCCCGTCCGGGGCGTCCGCTGCACGTGCTCGACGCCGGTGCGGGGACCGGCGCCGGCGCGCGCTGGCTCGCGGCGCGGCTGGGGACGCCCGGGGCGGGCCGCCTCCCGACGCGCTGGACGCTCGTCGACCACGACGCCGACCTCCTGGACGTCGCGGGCCGGACGCCGGGCGCGACGGGGGGCGGCGCCGTCCGCGTCGTCGGGGACCTCGACGACGCCGCAGGCCTCGTGCGCGAGGGTGGCGCGGCCGGCGCCGACCGCGTGGACCTGCTGACGGCGACGGCCCTGCTCGACCTGCTGCGTCCCGTGGAGGCGGACGTGCTCGTGGGGGCGGCGCTGGCCGCCGACGTCCCGCTGCTGCTCTCGCTCTCGGTGACGGGCGAGGTGGCGCTCGACCCGCCGCACCCCGACGACGCGGCGCTCGGCGCGGCCTTCGACGCGCACCAGCGCCGCGGCGGCCGGCTCGGCCCCGACGCGGCGCCGCTCGTCGTGGAGCGGCTGCGCGCCGCGGGGCACGGCGTGCGCACGGCGGCCTCCCCGTGGCTCCTCGGGACGGCCGGGCCGCCGGGCGCGGACGACGCCGCGCTGCTCCTCGCCTGGGTGCGCGGGAGGGCGGCAGCCGCCGTGGAGCAGGACGCCGGCCTCGCCGACCGGGCCGCCGCCTGGACCGCCGAGCGCGAGGCCCAGGTCGCCGCGGGTCGGCTGGGCGCGGTCGTCGGCCACGTCGAGGTGCTCGCCCTGCCCGCCGGCGACGACCGACGTGGCTGACCGCCGGCACCGCGCCGCCGCCCCGCCCGCGCCGCCGCCGGCGGGAGAGCCGGGCACGCCCGAGCAGCCGGGCCGGTCGGCCGCCCGCCGCCGGTGGGGCGCCGCCTGGCGGACCGCGGCGGCGCTGCTCCTGCTGGGCGCCGTCGTCCTCGTCGTCGGCGGCGAGCCCTTCCGGGAGGGGGCGAGGGTCCTCGCTCCCTGGCCGGTCGTCGCGGCCCTAGGCCTGGGCACCACGGCCACGGCCGCCCAGTCGATGCGCTGGCGCGCGGTGCTGCGCGGCTACCCCGGCGCCGCCGCGATGACGCGGACCCGCGCCTTCGCCGAGTACCTGCGGGCCCAGGCGCTCGACGTCCTGCTGCCGAGCGGGGTGGCGGGCAGCGTCACCCGTGCCGTGCGCGGGCGCGGCGCCGCCCAGGGCGGCCTGCGGGCCAGCGCCGCCGCGGTCCTCGGGGAGCGCGCGACCGGCTTCGCGCTCGTCCTCGCCGCCGGCGCGCTCGCGGTCGCGCCCGTGCACCGGGTCGGCGGGGCGCTGCTCGGCGCGGCGGCGCTCGTGTCGGCCGGCGTCGCCGTCCCGGCCCTGCGGCGCGTCGACGGCCGCACCCGGCTCGCCGTCGTGGGGTGGTCGGTGCTCGCCGTCGTGCCGCTCCTGCTCCTGTTCTCGGTCGCCGCCACCGAGGTGCTCGACGGGCTCGGCGCGGGCCAGGTCGTCGCCCTCGCCGTGGCCGCGCTCGCGGGCATGGCCGTGCCCGTCAGCGTCGGCGGCTTCGGCCCGCGCGAGGTCGTGACCGGGGCGACCGCCGCCGGGACGGGGCTCGCGGCGTCCGACGGGGTGGCGGCGGCGGTCGCCTACGGGCTGCTCGTCGCGGTCTCCGCGGTCCCCGGGGTGCTGCTCCTCCTGCGCGACGTCGTGCGCGGCGGCCGCGGCTCCCCGGGGCGCGGCGACGACCCCGGCCGCGCGGACGCCTCAGGTCGGGCGCCGGCCGCGGACGGCTGACAGGTCCAGCTCCAGGCACGAGTCCGCCCCGAGGGCGAAGCGCCGCGCGGGTGGGCGCAGGGCGTCGGCGAGGCGGTCCTCGCCCGCGAAGCGCAGGCCCGGCACGCCGTCGCCGACGAGCAGCGGTGCCGTCGTGACGAGCAGGCGGTCCAGGACGCCGGCGGCGAGGAAGGCGGAGACCGTCCGGCCGCCGCCCTCGACGAGGACCCGCCCCAGGCCCCGGGCCGCGAGGGTCGCGAGCACCTCCGCCGGGGCGAAGCGTCCGTCCGCGGTCGGCAGGCCGACGACCTCGGCCTTCCGGCCCTCGGCGGCGGCCTCGGGCGCCCGTGCCCGCCCGACGCACCACAGCACCCGGGGCCCGTCGTCGCCGAGCAGCCTCGCCCCGCGCGGCAGCCGGGCCCGGGGGTCGAGGACCACGCGGACGGGGGAGGGGCCGGCGACCTCGCGCACCGTGAGGCGGCAGTCGTCCGCCGCGACGGTCGAGACGCCCACGACGACGGCGTCCGTGAGCGCCCGGAGCCGGTGCAGGTGCCGCCGGTCCTCCTCGCCCGTGACGAAGACGGCGTCGCCGGTGCGGGCCGCGACGAACCCGTCCAGGCTCTGGCCGAGCTGGGCCAGGACGAGCCGCGGCCCGGCCGCGACCAGAGGCCCGTAGCGGGACACGAGCTCCGCGGACGCCGGTCCGGCGACGTCCGCGGGCACCCGGCCGTCGAGCAGCGACGGCCACGCGTCGTCCGCACCCACGGGCCGGGCTCCGGAGGACGTGCCGCCGTCGGCGTCCGCGCTGCCGTGCACCCGGGGAACCTAGCCCGCCGGCCCACGACCGCGCGGGACCCGGGCGGGGCGGTCACGGGCCACGACCCGGGGGCCGGCGGCACGGCACCTACCCTGGTGCCGTGCTGCTGGCCCTCGACACGTCCGCCTCCGCGGGCGCGGCCCTGCTGGAGCGTGACGTCGTCCTGGCCGCGGCCGCGTCGCCGGACCGGCGCCGGCACGCCGAGGTGCTGCAGCCCCTCGTGGAGCAGGTGCTCGCCTCCGCCGGCGCCGGGCGGGCCGACGTCACCGCCGTGGCCGTCGGCGTCGGTCCCGGCCCCTACACCGGCCTGCGGGTCGGGATGGCCGCCGCGCTGGTCCTCGGCCTGGCCCTCGACGTGCCGGTGCACGGCGTCTGCAGCCTCGACGCGGCCGCGCTCGCTGCCTGGTCGACGGCCGCGGACGGGGTCCGCGGCCGGCTGGGCGTCGCCACCGACGCCCGGCGCCGCGAGGTGTACTGGGCGACCTACGCGACCTACGAGAGCTGCCGGGCGACCTCCGAGGACGGTGCCGGGCCCGGTGCGGCCGGGCCGCGGCGCGTCGCGGGCCCCGACGTCGGGTCGGCGCGGGACGTGGCCGGCGAGGCGCCGGCGTGGGTGGGGCCCGGTACGGGCCTCTACCCGGAGTCGCTCCCGGCGGCCGACGTCCGCGCCGACCTCGGCGTCACGGCGGCGTGGGTCGGGCGGGTCGCGGCCGAGGCGCTCGCGGGGCGGGGCGCGCTGCGGCTCGTCCCCGTGGAACCCCTGTACCTGCGGCGTCCCGACGCCGTCGCGGTCGCCGACCGCACGCCCCCGCCGCTCCCCGCGTCGGTGGCGCCGTGACGGGTGCCGGCGGCGTCGCGGCCGGGTCGTCCGCGCCCCCGCTGCGGACGCTGCGCTGGTGGGACGTCGCCGACGTCGCCGCGCTGGAGGCGCAGGTCTTCGGCCCGACGGCGTGGAGCGCGGAGACGTTCTGGTCCGAGCTCGCCGCCGACGGTCGCGCCTACTGGTGCGCGCGCGACGCGGACGGGGTCCTCCTCGGCTACGCGGGGGTCGCGGCCGCCGGGCCGGACGCCGACGTGCAGACGGTCGCGACCGCGCCGGCCGCCCGTGGCCGCGGCCTCGGGGACGCCCTCCTGCGGGCGTGCGAGCAGCACGCCGAGCGGGCCGGCGCCGCGGCGCTGCTCCTCGAGGTCGACGCGACGAACGCCGCCGCCCGGCGGCTGTACGCGCGGCACGGGTTCGAGCTGCTCGCCCGCCGCCGCGACTACTACGGCAGCGGCGCCGACGCGCTGGTCCTGCGCCGACGCCCCCGCGCCGACGACGGACCGACGACCGCTGCCGACACGGCTGGAGCGCCCGCCCGATGACCACCGCCCTCCTGGTGCCCGCCTCCTCGGCCGGCTCCGTCGACGACGCGGTGGGCGGTCTCACCGGCCTGTCCGGTGCCCTCGCCCGCTTCATCGCCTGGATCGGCGAGCCGGGCGTCTTCGTCGCCACCGTGCTGGAGACGGTCGTCCCGCCGATCCCCAGCGAGGTGACGCTGCCGCTGGCCGGCTTCATCGCCGCGCAGGGCGGCATGAGCCTCGTCCTGGCGCTCGTCGCGGCCACCCTCGGCTCCGTCGTCGGGGCGCTCGCCCTGTACGGGGTGGGCCGTGCCTTCGGCGAGGAGCGCGCCGTCACGTGGATGGCGAAGGTGCCCTTCGTCGACCGCGAGGAGGTCCAGCACGCCGTCGACTGGTTCCACCGCCACGGCGGCGCGTCGGTCTTCGTCGGGCGGCTGCTGCCGGGGGTCCGCAGCCTCGTCTCCGTCCCGGCGGGGACGACCCGGATGCCGCTCGTGCGCTTCGTGCTGCTCACCGCCGCGGGGTCGCTGCTGTGGAACGGGCTGCTCGTGGGCGGCGGCTACGCCCTGGGGTCGCAGTTCGAGCGGGTGGAGCAGTACGCGGGCTACGTCGACTACCTGTTCGTCGCGGTCGTCGCCGTCGTGCTCGTGCTGTTCGTCCGCTCCCGCGTCCAGCGGGCGCGCCGGCGCGGTGGCTCGCTGGAGGACGCCCTGTGACGGCCGGGGGCGGGCCCCTGGTGCTCGGCATCGAGACGTCCTGCGACGAGACGGGTGTCGGCCTGGTGCGCGGGACGACGCTGCTCGCCGACGTCGTCGCGAGCAGCGTCGCGGAGCACGCGCGCTTCGGCGGCGTCGTGCCCGAGGTCGCGAGCCGCGCGCACCTGGAGGCCCTCGTCCCGACGGTCCGGCGGGCGTGCGAGGAGGCCGGCGTGACGCTGGCGGACGTCGACGCCGTCGCGGTCACCGCCGGGCCCGGCCTCGCGGGGGCCCTGCTCGTCGGGGTCGGCGGCGCGAAGGCGCTGGCGTGGGCGCTGGGCGTGCCGCTGCACGGCGTCAACCACCTCGACGCGCACGTCGCCGTCTGCGCGCTCGACGGGGGGCCGCTGCCGACGCCGTGCGCCGCGCTGCTCGTCTCCGGCGGGCACACCTCGCTGCTGCACGTCGTCGACATCGCCTCCGACGTCCGCCTCCTCGGCGAGACCGTCGACGACGCCGCGGGCGAGGCGTTCGACAAGACGGCGCGGCTGCTCGGCCTGCCGTACCCGGGCGGCCCGGCGATCAGCGCCGCCGCCGAGCACGGCGACCCCCGCGCGATCGCCTTCCCCCGTGGCCTCACCTCGGCCCGGGACCTGGAGCGGCACCGCTTCGACTTCTCCTTCTCCGGCCTCAAGACCGCGGTCGCGCGCTGGGTCCGGGCCTGCGAGGCCGCCGGGCGCACCGTGCCGGTGGAGGACGTCGCGGCCTCCTTCCAGGAGGCCGTGGTCGACGTCCTCACCCGCAAGGCCGTCGACGCGTGCCGGGTGCACGGCCTGGACTCCCTCCTGCTGGGCGGCGGCGTCTCGGCGAACCCGCGGCTGCGCGAGCTCCTCGCGCAGCGCTGCGCCGAGGCCGGGATCGCGCTGCGCGTCCCCCGGCTGGGCCTGTGCACCGACAACGGCGCCATGGTCGCCGCGCTCGGCGCCCAGGTGGTCGCCCGCGGTCTGCCGCCGTCGCCGGCCGACCTCGGCGGCGACTCGTCGCTGCCCGTCGGCACCGTCCTCGTCGGGGGCTGAGGGCGGCGACCGGGCGGGTCAGCCCCCTGCGTCGGGCGTCGCCCGCCCCGGGGTCGGCAGCGCCCGGCACAGCAGCGCGCTCTGGCGGCCGGCGACGCGCGTCAGCACGACGACCGCCTCCTCGGGGCCCGACAGGCGCAGGCGCCGGCGCAGCTCCTCGGGCTCGACGGCCGTCCCCCGCTTCTTGATCGTCAGCCGTCCGACGCCGCGCTCGCGCAGCCGCGCGCGCAGCGGCTTGAGCCCGAAGGGCAGGACCTCGTCGACGACGTAGCCGGTCGCCGACGGGAGCTCGAGGCGGGCGTCCGCGGTGACGTAGGCGATCGAGGGGTCGACGAGGCGGCCGTCGAGGGCGGCGACGACCGCGCCGACGAGACCGGCGCGGACGACGGCGCCGTCGGGCTCGTACAGGTGCCGGCCCACGGGGCCCACCGGTGGCGCGGAGGCGGCGAAGGGGTCGGCCGTGTCGTCGACGACCGCGGCGGTCCCCCCGCGGACGACGACCGCGCTGCGCCGCACGCCGGGCCGGGCCAGGGCGCCGCTCCACAGGGCCGCCTCGACGACGTCGCCGTCGACCGACGTCCACTGGGCCTCCCACCCGGCGGGCACGAGGTCGTGGTCGATGCCGGGGGCCACCTTCACCCCGACGGGCCGCTCGCGCGCGAGCCCCTCGGCGAAGGACAGCGGGGGGCTGGCGCGGCGGGGGTCCAGCACCCGTCGACCCCGCTCGTCCCGCCGCGCGGGGTCGAGCCAGACGCCGTCCACGCCGTCGAGGTCCGTGGCGGTGACGTCCTCGCAGCGCACGCGGGCGTCGGGGAAGCGGCGGAGGTTGGCGGCGGCCACGGCCGCGGTGGGCTCGTCGGAGTCGACCGCGAGCACGCCGAGACCCAGGCCGGCCAGGGCGCTCGCGTCCCCGCCGACGCCGCAGCCCAGGTCGGCGACGCGCGCGAGCCCCGCGGCCACGAAGCGGTGCGCGTGCCGGGCCGCGACGGGCAGCCGGGTCGCCTGCTCGAGACCGGCCGCGGTGAAGAGCATGTCGTCGGCGAAGGAGCCGAACTTCGCGCGTGCCCGGGCGCGCAGCCGGCTCTGCGTGAGGGCGGCCGCGACGAGCACGGGGTCGTGGCCCTGCGCCCGCAGCCGCTCGCCGAGCACGAGCCCGTCCACCTCCCCGTAGGGCGGCAGCGCGTCGAGGAGGGCGAGCCCGGCCGGCGTCAGCACCGCCGCGAGCCCGGCGACGGCGGGATCCTCCACGACGGTGATGCTGCCACGGCGGCCCGGGTGGGCACGGCGTGGCGGAGGCCCTGCGTCCTGGCACTCCGATTGACCGAGTGCTAACCGCCGCTCTAGAGTCGGGACGGCGCACGGCAGGGCCGGCCGACCCCCGCGACGGCGGACGGACCCACCCGCGCCTGCCCACGTCACCGGCTCCCTCGGGGGAGCCCCACGAAGGAGAGGTCCGCACAGTGTCGGTCTCCATCAAGCCGCTCGAGGACCGCATCGTCGTCAAGGCCGTCGAGGCCGAGCAGACGACCGCGTCGGGTCTGGTCATCCCGGACACCGCGAAGGAGAAGCCCCAGGAGGGCGAGGTCCTCGCGGTGGGCCCGGGCCGCGTCGACGACAACGGCCAGCGCGTGCCGGTCGACGTCGAGGTCGGCCAGAAGGTCATCTACAGCAAGTACGGCGGCACCGAGGTCACCTACGGCGGCGAGGACCTGCTGATCCTCTCGTCCCGCGACGTGCTCGCGGTCGTCTCCTGACGACGCAGCACCCGCCGGCGCCCGCCGGGTGAGCGCGTCCCCCCGCTGACGCGCACCGCCCACCGGCGCCACCACGACCGCCCCGGCGGACCGGCCCGCCGGTCCCCGGGGCGCTCGTGCGTCCGCACGCCACCGTGCCGCGAGCGCACGCCCGGCAGCACCCACCAGCACCACCCCCAGGACGGAGCAGCATGGCCAAGACCCTGCAGTTCGACGACGACGCGCGACGCGCGCTGGAGCGCGGCGTCGACGCGCTCGCCGACGCGGTCAAGGTGACGCTCGGCCCCCGCGGCCGCAACGTCGTCATCGACAAGCAGTGGGGCGCACCCACGATCACGAACGACGGCGTGACGATCGCCCGCGAGGTGGAGCTCGAGGACCCGTACGAGGACCTCGGCGCCCAGCTCGCGAAGGAGGTCGCCACCAAGACCAACGACGTCGCCGGCGACGGCACGACGACGGCGACGGTCCTCGCGCAGGCGCTCGTGCACGAGGGCCTGCGCAACGTCGCGGCCGGCGCCTCCCCGGACGCGCTGCGGCGCGGCATGGACGCGGCGGTCACCGCGGTCGGCGAGGCGCTGCGCAGCGCCGCCCGCGACGTGGACGGCAAGGACGAGATCGCCCACGTCGCCGCGATCTCCAGCCAGGACCGCGTCATCGGCGAGCTCATCGCCGAGGCGTTCGACAAGGTCGGCAAGGACGGCGTCATCACGGTCGAGGAGTCCTCGACCACGGCGATGGACCTCGAGTTCACCGAGGGCATGCAGCTCGACAAGGGCTACCTGTCGCCGCACTTCGTCACCGACAACGACCGCATGGAGGCCGTCCTCGAGGACGCCCACGTGCTCATCAGCTCGACCAAGATCAGCGCGGTGGCCGACCTCCTGCCGCTGCTGGAGAAGGTCCTGCAGACCTCGAGGCCGCTGCTCGTGGTGGCCGAGGACGTCGACGGCGAGGCGCTGTCGACGCTGGTCGTCAACAAGATCCGCGGGACCTTCACGGCCGCCGCGATCAAGGCCCCCGGGTTCGGGGACCGCCGCAAGGCGATGCTGGAGGACCTCGCCGTCCTCACCGGTGCCCAGGTCGTCAGCCCCGAGGTCGGGCTCAAGCTCGACCAGGTCGGCCTCGACGTCCTCGGCTCCGCCCGTCGCGTGGTCGTGACGAAGGACGACACGACGCTCGTCGACGGCGGCGGCGGGGCGCAGGACATCGCGGCCCGCGCCGACCAGATCCGGGCCGAGATCGAGCGCACGGACTCCGACTGGGACCGCGAGAAGCTCCAGGAGCGGCTCGCGAAGCTCGGCGGCGGCGTCTGCGTCATCCAGGTCGGCGCGGCCACCGAGGTCGAGCTCAAGGAGAAGAAGCACCGCATCGAGGACGCCGTCTCGGCGACCCGTGCGGCCATCGAGGAGGGGATCGTCGCGGGCGGCGGCTCCGCGCTCGTGCAGGCGGCCTCCGCGCTGGACGGGGACCTCGGGCGGACCGGCGACGAGGCGGTCGGCGTCGGGATCGTGCGCCGGGCCGTCGACCAGCCGCTGCGCTGGATCGCCGAGAACGCGGGTCTGAACGGCTACGTCGTCGTCGACCGCGTCCGGACCCTCGGCGGCGGGCAGGGCCTCAACGCCGCCACCGGGGAGTACGAGGAGCTCGTGCCGGCCGGCGTCATCGACCCGGTCAAGGTGACCCGCTCCGCGCTCGTCAACGCGGCGTCGATCGCCTCGCTGGTGCTGACCACCGAGACGCTCGTCGTCGAGAAGAAGGAGCGCCAGGAGGCGCCGGCGGGGCACGGGCACAGCCACTGACCCCGTACCGAGCCGCACGCACGAGAGCCCCGCACCTGACCAGGTGCGGGGCTCTCGTGCGTGCGGCGCCGGCAGGCGGCCTGCGGCGAGGTCAGCTCGCGAGGGGCAGGGTGCGCGCCCCGCTGCGGCGGCGCGAGTACTCGGCCTCGCGCTCGTCCTCGGTCATGCCGCCCCAGACGCCGTAGGGCTCGCGCACGGCGAGCGCGTGCTCGCGGCACTGCCGCACGACGGGGCAGGACCCGCAGACGGCCTTGGCGGCGTTGTCGCGGTTGCGGCGGCTCGGGCCGCGCTCGCCCTCCGGGTGGAAGAACAGGGTGTCGTCGGCCTCGCGGCAGGCGCCCTGCATCTGCCACTCCCACAGGTCGGCGACGGGGCCGGGGAGGCGTGAGATCTCAGCCATGGGGTGCTCCTGCAGGTCGTGCCCCGAGCGGGGCGGTGCCGGTCGCCCGGACCCGGGGAGGGCCCGACGCGGTGTCGATGGCGTGGACGCTACAACCGTTCCAGAAGTTGTTCAAGGACCTCCCCGCACCTCCTCGGAGTTGTTCAGCCCGCTGCCAGGCGTGTGCCAGGGGGCGGTCGCCGACGGGTCGTGATCCCGTCGTCGGGAGAGCGCCGTGCGGCGCGCCGGGTGGCCGCGGGCGCCCCGAGCGGCCAGCCTGGCGACGTGCCCCCCGCTGCCGCCGTCGCCTCCCCGCCCTCCCGCGGGGTCGACGGCGAGCCGGGGGGCGGTCCGAGCGGTGACGAGGAGGGACGTGCGGTGGTGGTCCCCGACGACGGCGAGGCGGACCCGTCCGTCGCGGCGGCGGCGCCGAACCCGGAGGTGGCACCGGACGCGTCCCCGACGCTCAAGGTCGCAGCCGTCGCCCGGCGGCTCGGCGTCGCGCCGGCGACCCTTCGCACGTGGGCGCGGCGCTACGGCCTGGGTCCCTCGGCGCACACCGCGGGCGCCCACCGGCAGTACTCGCTGGCGGACCTCGACCGCCTCATGGTCATGCGGCGCATGACGCTGGAGGGGTACTCGCCCGCCGAGGCCGCCCGGGTCGCCCTGCAGGCGCCCGTGCCGGCGACGGCCGGCGCGACCGCCGGGACGACCTCCGGCACGACCGGGAGCGGCGGGCCGGGCGCCGGAGCACGGCGCGGGCCGCCGCCGGCGTGGACGACGACGCCGTCGGTGCGCTCGCTGGCCCGGGCGGCCAGCGCCCTGGAGCAGGCCGAGTGCGCCCGCCAGCTCGAGGCGCACACGGCCGTCGGGGGTGTCCTCGAGACGTGGACCTCGCTCGTGCGCCCGGTGCTTCAGGTCCTCTCCGACCGGGTCGGCGCGGTGGCGCCGGGCCGGTCCCCGGCCCTGGTCCTGGAGGCCGCCCTGCTGCAGGCGCTGCGGAGCGCCGCGGAGGGCGGTCCGGACGACGGCGCGCGGGGGGTGGGCGAGGGGCCCGCCCGGACGCTGGTGCTGAGCCCCTGCGCGGCCGACCCGCCGCAGCCGGCCGCCGGGCCTCCCGCCGCCGCGGCCGACCTCCTCGCCCACGTCGTCGCAGCGGCCCTGCGCGAGCACGGGGTCGCCAGCTCCGTCCTGCCGGGCGCCCATCCCGCCGAGCGGGCCGCTGCCGTCGCCGAGCAGGTCGACGCGACGACCCTGCTCCTCGTCGCCGACACGCCCGTCCCCGCCGACCGCGTCGACGAGACCGCCCGGCTCGTGGACCCGCGCGGGGCGCGCGTCGTGCTCGTCGGGCGGGGCTGGGAGGCGGCCGTGGTGCCGGGGTCCGAGGAGGTCGCCGACCTCGGCGACGTCGTGGCGGCCGTCGCGTCCGCCTGAGCGCCCCCGTACCCCATCCGGGGGACGCCGCGCCACGAACCTGCGGCATGAGCCACGGGACACCCGCAGCCGGCCGGACGCCGGCACCGCGTCGCGACGCCGCGACGAGAGCCCTCGCCCCGGCCCCGGCCCCGACGCCCACGAGGCGGCGGCCCCCGGCCGGTCGGTCGCCGGTGCAGGTGCTGCTCAGGTCCGGGGCCCCGGGTGCCGATCAACGGGGCAAGAAGACCGCGCCCGCGGTCGACAACCCGGAGGTACCCGTGTCCACCGTGCTCGTCTGCGACGACGTCCTCCCCACCCGGGAGGCGCTGCGCCGCCAGGTCGGCTCCGTCCCCGGTGTCTCCCGCACGGCGGGCGCGGCCGGTGGTGGCGTCGCCGCCCGCACCGCTCCGGGCGGCCCGCCGGACGTGGTCGTGATGTCGTGCGCCGACCCGCGCGCCGGCGAGCACGTCCGTTCCTGGATGCAGACCCGCCCCCAGACCGCCGTCATCGCCGTCGTCGCGCCCGGCGACGGCGACACGGGCGGCGCGGCGATGGCCGCGGGGGCCTGCGCCATCCTCGTCCGCGAGCCCAGCACGCCCGAGCTCACCGCCGTCCTGCACCACGCGCTCGCCGTGAGCGAGGCGCGTCGCAGTGCCGTCGCCGCGGGCCGCGGCGAGGAGGTGCCCGTGCTCACCGAGCGCGAGCACCAGGTCCTCGCCGGCATGAGCCGGGGTCGCAGCAACGGCGAGATCGGCAAGGAGCTCTTCCTGTCCGAGGACACCGTGAAGACCCACGCGCGCAGGCTCTTCCGCAAGCTGGGGGCGGCCGACCGCGCGCACGCCGTCGCCATCGGGTTCCGCGCCGGCCTCGTGCGCTGACGCGGCCGGACCGGGGCGACGCGTCGTCGTCCCGGCCCCGGGGGCGGTCGTACGATCGAGGGGCGCAGCGCCGCGCGTGACGCCGTCCCCACCGCCCAGGGAGCCCTCCGTGCCGGACACGCCCGCCGACCCCTTCGCCCGGGTGGGGCTGACCTACGACGACGTGCTGCTCCTGCCCGGGGAGAGCGACGTCGTGCCGAGCGAGGCCGAGACGAGCACCCGGGTGAGCCGTCGGGTCGAGCTGCGCGTCCCGCTGCTGTCGTCCGCGATGGACACGGTCACCGAGTCGCGGATGGCCATCGCCATGGCGCGCCAGGGCGGTCTCGGCGTCCTGCACCGCAACCTCTCCGTCGAGGACCAGGCCGACCAGGTCGACCTCGTCAAGCGGTCCGAGGCCGGCATGATCACCGCGCCGGTGACCACGACGCCCGGCACGACGCTCGCGGAGGTCGACGCGGCCTGCGCGCGCTACCGGGTCTCCGGGCTCCCGGTCGTCGACGGCGGCGGGGTGCTCGTCGGGATCGTCACCAACCGCGACCTGCGCTGGGAGGCCGACCACACCCGCCTCGTGCGCGAGGTCATGACGCCGATGCCGCTGGTGACCGCGCCCGTCGGGGCCGACCGGGGCACGGCGATGCAGCTGCTGCGGCAGCACAAGGTCGAGAAGCTCCCCATCGTGGACGACGCCGGCCGCCTGCGCGGTCTCATCACCGTCAAGGACTTCACGAAGAGCGAGCAGTACCCGCTCGCCACCAAGGACGACGCCGGCCGCCTCCGCGTGGGGGCGGCCGTCGGCTTCTTCGACGACGCGTGGAAGCGCGCGATGGCGCTCGTGGACGCCGGCGTCGACGTCCTCGTGGTCGACACCGCGCACGGCCACAGCCGTGGTGTCGCCGACATGGTCGCGCGGCTCAAGGCCGAGCCGGCCGCCGCGCACGTGGACGTGGTCGGCGGCAACGTGGCGACGCGCGAGGGCGCCCAGGCGCTCGTCGACGCCGGCGCCGACGGGGTCAAGGTGGGCGTCGGGCCCGGCTCGATCTGCACGACGCGCGTCGTCGCGGGCGTCGGGGTGCCGCAGATCAGCGCGATCTGGGAGGCGTCGCAGGCGTGCCGGCCGGCCGGGGTGCCGCTCGTCGGCGACGGCGGCCTGCAGCACTCCGGCGACATCGCGAAGGCGCTCGTCGCCGGTGCGGACGCCGTCATGCTCGGGTCGCTGCTCGCCGGCTGCGACGAGAGCCCGGGCGACCTCGTCTTCATCGGCGGCAAGCAGTACAAGGGCTACCGCGGCATGGGCTCGCTCGGCGCCGCCCAGACCCGCGGGCGCGCGCGCTCGTACTCCAAGGACCGCTACTTCCAGGGCGACGTGGACGACGACGCCTTCATCCCCGAGGGGATCGAGGGCCAGGTGCCCTACCGCGGCCCGCTGCAGGCCGTGGCGCACCAGCTCGTCGGCGGCCTGCGGCAGTCCATGTTCTACACCGGCGCCCGCACGGTGCCCGAGCTGCAGCAGCGGGGGCGCTTCACGCGCATCACCCCGGCGGGGCTCAAGGAGAGCCACCCCCACGACGTGCAGATGACGGTCGAGGCGCCGAACTACGGGCGCCGCTAGCCTCCGGGCGTGAGCGAGATCGAGATCGGGCGCGGCAAGCGCGGACGCCGGACGTACTCCTTCGACGACGTCGCGGTGGTGCCGAGCCGGCGCACCCGCGACCCGGAGGACGTGTCCACCTCCTGGCAGATCGACGCCTACGCCTTCGAGGTCCCGGTGCTGTCGGCGCCGATGGACTCGGTGACGTCCCCGGCGACGGCGGTCGCGGTGGGCCGGCTCGGCGGCCTCGGGGTGCTCGACCTCGAGGGGCTGTGGACGCGCTACGAGGACCCGGACCCCCTGCTCGCCGAGATCGCCGGCCTCCCCGCGGCGGAGGCGACGCGCCGGATGCAGGAGATCTACGCCCGCGAGATCGACCCGGAGCTGGTGGCGCTGAGGCTGCGGACGGTCCGCGAGGCCGGGGTGACCGTCGCCGGGGCCCTGAGCCCGCAGCGGACGGCCCAGCTGTGGAAGACGGTCGTCGACGCCGGCGTGGACCTCTTCGTCATCCGCGGCACGACGGTGTCCGCCGAGCACGTCTCGAGCCGCACCGAGCCGCTCAACCTCAAGAAGTTCATCTACGAGCTGGACGTGCCCGTCGTCGTCGGCGGCGCGGCGTCGCACACCGCGGCGCTGCACCTCATGCGGACGGGTGCCGCCGGCGTCCTCGTCGGCTTCGGCGGCGGGGCGGCGAGCACGACCCGCACGACCCTCGGCATCCACCCGCCGATGGCCAGCGCCGTCGCCGACGTGGCGGGGGCCCGCCGGGACTACCTCGACGAGTCCGGGGGCCGGTACGTGCACGTCATCGCCGACGGCGGCGTCGGGCGCTCCGGCGACCTGGTGAAGGCCATCGCCTGCGGGGCGGACGCCGTGATGCTGGGGACGGCGCTGGCCCGCGCCGTCGAGGCCCCGGGCCGCGGGTGGCACTGGGGGCCGGAGGCGCACCACACCGAGCTGCCGCGCGGCGAGCGGGTGCACGTCGGGACGGCCGGGCCGCTGGAGGAGATCCTCACCGGTCCCGGGCGGACGGCCGACGGGACGACGAACCTCGTCGGCGCCCTGCGCCGGGCCATGGCGACGACCGGGTACTCCGACCTCAAGGAGATGCAGCGCTGCGAGGTCGTCGTCAGCCCGTACCAGCCGGCCTGACCGGCGCGGCGCACCGCTGCTCGGGGCACGGCACGCCGGTCGCCGGTCGCCGCCCCGGAGCCGGCTGGCAGGGTGGGCCCATGACGAGCGAGACGGACGCCCCCACCCCCGCGCCCGGGCCGACCGGCGCGTGGACGCCCGAGCAGGTCGGGGACCAGTCCGGGCGCACGGCGCTCGTGACGGGCGCCAACTCCGGCCTCGGGCTCGAGGTCTCGGCGGTCCTGGCGGCCGCCGGCGCGCGCGTCGTCATGACGGCCCGCTCGAAGGAGAAGGGCGACGCGGCGGTCGCCGAGGTGCGCCGGCGAGCGCCGGAGGCCCAGGTCGAGCTGCAGATGCTCGACCTGGCGTCGCTGGCCAGCGTGGCGGACCTCGGGACCCGGCTCACCGCGACCCTCGGCGCCCACGGGCTCGACCTGCTCGTCAACAACGCCGGGATCATGGCCGTGCCGCACGGGCGCACGCAGGACGGGTTCGAGCTCCAGCTCGGCACGAACTTCCTCGGCCACTTCGCCCTCACCGGGCGGCTGCTCGGGCCGCTGCTGCAGAGCGAGACCGCGGGACGGCGCCCGCGGGTCGTGAGCCTGTCCAGCGTGGCGCACCGCTTCGGCCGCATCACCCCGCGGGACCTGATGCGGGAGAAGCGGTACGAGGCGTGGAGCGCCTACGGGCAGTCCAAGCTCGCCGACCTGATGTTCGCGCTCGAGCTCGACCGGCGCACCGACCGCGCGGGCCGCGAGCTGCTGAGCGTGGCGGCCCACCCCGGCATCTCCGCGACCAACCTCTTCACCGGGGGGCCGCTCGGCCGGCTGCCCGCACCGGTGCGCCGGGGGCTGGGCAAGGTCGGCGAGCTCGTCATGCAGAGCGCCGAGCAGGGCGCCTGGCCGGTCCTGCGCGCCGCGACGGCGCCCGACGTCGTGGGCGGGGAGTACTACGGCCCCTCGGGCGCGGGGGAGCGCAGCGGCCCGCCGGTGCGCGTCGGCACCTCCGCCCGGGCGCAGGACGTCGACATGGCCCGCTGGCTGTGGGAGGAGGCCGTCCGCCTCACCGGGGTCGGCTTCCACGAGCTGGACCCGACGGGCCGCTGAGCGCCCCCGGCCCCGGGGGGAGCGCTGGGCCCGCGCCCAGGAAGGGTCCGTACCGTGGAGGGGTGCCCACCGGTGAGGCCCGCCCCGCGCCGCAGGAGAGCCCCGTGCGGACGGCGCTGCGCCCGCGGATGCTCGCGCTGCTCGCCCTCGCGCTCGGCCTCGCCGTCGTCTTCGCCGAGCTCGGCTCCTGGCAGATCGGCCGTGCCCGGTCGGCCGACCAGGCGCCGCCGGAGCGTGCCGTGGTGCCGATCTCGCAGGTGCTCGCCCCCCAGGAGCAGCTCGGTGCCGACGCCGTCGCCGGCCCGGTCTCGGCCACGGGCACCTGGGCCGACGTCCCGTCGCAGCGCGTCGTCGACCGGGCGGCCGACGGCGGTGCGGGCGACGGCGCGTGGGTGATCGCCGCGCTCGACGTGGACGGCACGGCGTCCGACGGCGCCGGGCCGGCCCGGCTGCCCGTCGTCCTCGGCTTCCTGCCGGCGGGGCAGCCGCTGCCGGCCGCGCCCGTCGGGGACGTCGAGGTCACCGGGGAGCTGGCCGTCTCGCAGGACCCGCGCGGGACCGCGGGGCTGCCGGCCGGGGAGCTGGCGACCGCGAGCTCGGCGGACCTGCTCAACGTCTGGGGCGGCCCCATCTACGCGGGCTACCTCGTGCCGCAGGAGCCCCTCGCCGGGCTCGGGGCCGTGCCGCCGCCGCAGCGCGAGACCGGCACGAACCTCCAGAACGTCTCCTACGCCTTCCAGTGGTGGGTCTTCGCCGGCTTCGCCGTCCTCATGTGGCTGCGCGTCGTGCACGACGTCCGCCGCCGCGAGCGCGAGCGCGCCGAGGACGAGGCGGACGAGCGGCTCGCCGCGCACGCCGCCCACCAGACGCACGACCCGCGCGCCGGGACCGACCCGGCCGACCGCCGCCCCCAGGAGGCCTCCCGGTGAGCTCCCCGTCCAGCCCTCCGTCGTCGGGGGCCGCGCCCGGCGCGGCCCGCGAGCGCCGCCTGCGCGAGGCGAGCCTCGGGCCCGCGCTGACCCGCTACCGCGTGATGGCGATCGTCACCGGGGTGTTCCTGCTGGTGGTCACCGTGCAGCTCGTCGTCCGCGAGGTCTTCGGCCCGGAGCTCCTCGGCAGCTGGGTGGCCATCGCGCACGGGTGGATCTACATCGTCTACCTCGTCACGGTGGTCGACATGTGGTCGCGGCTGCGCTGGGGGCCGACGCGCCTGCTGGGCCTCGTCCTGGCCGGCGTCGTGCCGTTCGTCTCGTTCGTCGTCGAGCACCGCGTGACCCGCGAGGTGCGGGCGCTGCTGCGCTCGCTGGGGCCGGGCGACGCCGCCGGACGGCGCTGAGCGTCGGCGGCCCCCGCCGTCGGACGCCCGCACTAGCCTGGCGCGCGTGAGCGAGCCCACCCGCGAGGCCACCGGCGACCCCAGCGCCGCCGACCCCGGGGCCCCCGGTCCCGACGACGCACCGAGCGGGCTGCAGGCCGAGCCGCTGCCGGGCCAGCGGGCCGCCGCCGCGCCGGGCGCCGGGCCGGCGTCCGTCGACGGGCTGCCGCCCGGGGCGCGGACGTCCCGTCCCGTGCTCGTCGTGGACTACGGCGCCCAGTACGCCCAGCTCATCGCCCGGCGCGTCCGCGAGGCCGACTCCTACTCCGAGGTCGTCCCCGCCAGCGCCTCCGTGGCCGAGCTCCTGGCCCGCGACCCCGCGGCGATCATCCTGTCCGGCGGTCCGTCGTCGGTGTACGCGGACGGGGCACCGCTCGTCGAGGCGGACCTCTTCGAGGCGGGGGTCCCCGTGCTCGGCATCTGCTACGGCTTCCAGGCGATGGCGCGCGCGCTCGGCGGCGACGTGGCCCGCACCGGTCTGCGCGAGTACGGCGGGACGGACGCCCAGCTCGAGCCCGTGCAGGAGACGGACGCCGCCCCCGGCAGCGTGCTGCTCGACGGGCAGCCGGAGACGCAGAGCGTCTGGATGAGCCACGGCGACGCGGTCCGCAGCGCCCCTCCCGGCTTCACCGTCACGGCCTCCACGCCGGGCGCACCCGTCGCGGCCTTCGAGGACCGGGAGCGGCGGCTCTTCGGCGTCCAGTGGCACCCGGAGGTCAAGCACTCGACCTTCGGCCAGCAGGTGATCGAGAACTTCCTCCGCGGGTCGGACGTGCCGGCGGGCTGGACGACGGCCGGCGTCATCGACGAGCAGGTGGAGCGCATCCGCGCCCAGGTCGGGGACGCCCGGGTCGTGTGCGGGCTGTCCGGCGGGGTCGACTCCGCCGTCGCCGCGGCCCTCGTGCAGCGCGCGGTGGGCGACCAGCTGACGTGCGTCTTCGTCGACCACGGGCTGCTGCGCGCCGGCGAGGCCGAGCAGGTGGAGCGCGACTACGTCGAGGCGACGGGCGTCGACCTCGTCGTCGTGGACGCCGAGACGCAGTTCCTCGCCGCGCTCGCCGGCGTGACCGACCCGGAGGAGAAGCGCAAGGCGATCGGGCGCGAGTTCATCCGGTCGTTCGAGGGCGCCGCCGCCGGCCTCGTGGCGCGGGCCGGCGAGGAGGGGGCCGAGGTCCGCTTCCTCGTCCAGGGGACGCTGTACCCCGACGTCGTCGAGTCGGGCGGGGCCGTGCACGGCGGGACCAGCGCGACGGCGACGATCAAGAGCCACCACAACGTGGGCGGGTTGCCGGACGACCTGCAGTTCGAGCTGGTCGAGCCGCTGCGCACGCTCTTCAAGGACGAGGTGCGCGCCGTCGGCGCCGAGCTCGGGCTGCCCGAGGCCATCGTGGCGCGCCAGCCCTTCCCCGGTCCCGGCCTCGGCATCCGCATCGTCGGCGAGGTGACGCGCGAGCGCCTGGAGGTCCTGCGGGCCGCCGACGCGGTCGTGCGCGAGGAGCTCACCGAGGCGGGCATGGACCGCTCCATCTGGCAGTGCCCGGTCGTGCTGCTCGCCGACGTCCGCTCCGTCGGCGTGCAGGGGGACGGGCGCACCTACGGCCACCCGGTCGTGCTGCGGCCCGTCAGCTCCGACGACGCCATGACGGCCGACTGGTCGCGGCTGCCGCACGACCTGCTGGCGCGCATCTCGACCCGCATCACCAACGAGGTCGACGAGGTGAACCGCGTCGTCCTCGACGTCACGAGCAAGCCGCCGGGCACCATCGAGTGGGAGTGACGCCCGACGGCGTCCCGGGCGGCCGCTCCGGGCCGTCGCGCCGCATCGCCCCGCGCCTGTGGCGCTACGCCGTCCCGGCCCTCGTCGCCGTCGCGGCGTCGGTCGTCGCCGAGACGGCGGGGGACCTCGCGGGGACGTCGCAGGAGGTCGTCGTCGCCGTGGTCGCCGCGGTGGTGCTGCTCGCCGCGATGGTCGCGCTCGTCCGGACGTCGGCGGCGGGCCTGGCCACCGCCGTCGAGCGGCGCAGCGGCGAGGCCGCCGGTGCGCTGGCGTCCACGGCCGCGCTGGCGGTGGGCAGCGCCCTGACGGTCCTGGTCGTGCTGGCGGCGCTCGGCGTCTCGCTCGGCAGCCTGCTCGTCGGCGGCGCGCTGACCGGCGTCGTCGTGGGCATCGCGCTGCAGCAGGTGCTGGGGAACGTCGTCGCGGGCGTCGTCCTCCTGCTCACCCGGCCGTACGGCGTCGGCGACCTGGTGCGGCTGCGCGGCGGGACGACCGGCGGCGTCCTCGAGGGGCGTGTCCTCGGCGCCACGCTGACGCACCAGCTGCTGCGCACGCGCGAGGGCGTGCTGCGGCTGCCCAACGCCGGGGTGCTCGGCGCCGTCATCGGCCCGTCGGTGACGGGCGGGGCGCTGCCCCCGGTCGACGACCCCGGCAGCCGCCAGGACGCCGGGCCGCCGGAGGGGAGCGGCGGCGGCGCCGCGCGGGGGTGGCGGCCGCCGCTCTGAGGTGGGCCGGGCGCGGACGGGGCGGACCGGCTACCCGCGCGGGACGTCGACCTCCGGGGCCTCGTCGCGGGAGGCCAGGGCGAGCCCGTGCTCGCGGGCTGCGGCGACGTCGCCGGCGGCGACGGCGCGCCACACCTGCGGCGGTGCTGCGGCGAGCACCGGCTCGGCGCCCAGCGCGCGGGCGAGGCGCTCGAGCGTCGGCGAGGCGGCGGCCGCGAGCACGAGCGCGGCGGCGACGTCCCGGGGCGCCGGGGTGGGCTGCGCGGCGCCCTCGTCCGCGGTCGCGAGCAGCACCGAGCGGACCGCCTCGTCCGCGCGCTCGGCGGCCAGCGCGACGAGGGCCGCCAGGACCGTGGTCCGGGCGTCCGCCAGGTCGCGCTCGTCCGGCCCGTGGGCGGACAGCGCCGCCTCGAGGTCGGAGGCCGCGGCGGCCTCGCGCAGGACGGCGCCCTCCCCGTGCCGGACGTCGACCACCCCCCGGACCTCCAGGGCGACGAGCGCCTGGGCGAGCGTGGCCCGGCTGACCCCCAGCTGCTCGGCGAGCAGCCGCTCGGGCGGCAGGCGTTCGCCGGGGGACAGGCCCTGCGCCTCGATGAACGCGGTGATGTGGTCGGCCAGCTGCTCGTACAGGCGCGGGCGGCGCAGGCGCGAGAGCCCGGCGCGCGGACGCCCGGCCGCTCCCGTGCCCTCGGCCACCGCGCACCTCCTCGCCCGCCGCCGGCGCCCGCGCCGCGCCGACGTCGTCCTCGACGTTGACATCCAGCCTCGCTGGACCAGAGGCTAGGCCACTGCGCCACCGAGGGCGCGCTCCGCCGCCGTTCACCGTCGAACCGAGGTGCCCGCCCGTGTCCGCTGACCTCATCGGCCTGCTCGTCCTGGCCGCCGTCTTCCTCGTCGCCACCGTGCGACCCGTCAACATGGGCGCGCTCGCGCTCGTGGCCGCGTTCGTCGTCGGGACCACCGTCTTCGACGTGGAGGTCGCCGACGTGCTCGGTGGCTTCCCGGCGAGCCTCTTCGTCATCCTCGTCGGGGTCACCTACCTCTTCGCGCTGGCGAAGAACAACGGCACCGTCGACTGGATCGTGCACGCCGCGGTCCGGCTCGTCGGCGGCCGCGTGTCGCTCATCCCGTGGGCGATGTTCCTCGTCGCCGGCGCGATCACCGCCATCGGCGCCGTGACGCCGGCGGCCGTCGCCATCATCGCGCCGGTCGCGATGTCCTTCGCGGTGCGCAACCGGATCAACCCGGTGCTCATGGGGTTCATGGTCGTCCAGGGCGCGACGGCCGGGTCCTTCAGCCCGATCGGCGTCTTCGGCGTCATCACCAACGGCGTCGTGGCGGACAACGACTTCGACGCCTTCCCGCTGCGCCTGTTCCTCGGCAGCCTCGTCACCGCGCTCGTCATGTGCGTCATCGCCTACGTCGTCCTGCGGAACCGGGACCTCGACGGCGGCCGGCTCGACCGCGAGGCCGTCGGCGCCGACCTCTCCTCGGCGGCGATGGCGGCCAGCGGCGCGGCGACGCGGACCCCGGTCACGGGCACCCCCGACGCCCTCGTCGAGCGCGGCGAGCGGCTGCGTCGCTCCGGGGGGCGCGGGGGCGAGGCCGACACCACGGCGGACGACGCGCCGACGCCGACCCTCGACCTCCAGCGCAGCCTCACCCTCGCCGGGCTCGTGCTCCTGGCCGTCCTCGCGCTCGCGTTCGGGCTCGACGTCGGGTTCACCGCGCTGGCCGTCGCCGTCGTGCTCACGCTCGTCTTCCCCGCCTCGGCCAAGGGCGCCGTCGACAAGGTGAGCTGGGGCACCGTCCTGCTCATCGGTGGCATCGTCACCTACGTCGCCCTGCTCGACGAGCAGGGCACGATCGACCGCTTCGGCGACGCCGTCGCCGGGTTCGGCACCCCGCTGCTGGCCGCGCTCGTCATCTGCTTCATCGGCGCCCTCGTGTCGGCCTTCGCCTCGACCACCGGCATCCTCGGCACGCTCATCCCGCTGTCCGTGCCGTTCCTGCTGGCCGGGGAGATCGGCACCGTCGGCCTCGTCGTCGCGCTGGCCATCTCCAGCTCGGTCGTGGACTGCAGCCCGTTCTCGACCAACGGCGCCCTCGTCGTCGCGAACTCCGAGCCCGCGCAGCGCGACAGGATCTTCCGCTCGCTGATGATCCTCGGCATGGGGCTCGTCGTCGTCGCGCCGCTCGTCACGTGGCTGGCGCTCATCGTCACGACGTCCTGACCGACGTCCCGGTGCGGCCCCGACCCGTCACCGCCACGACCCGACCGCAGGAGGACCCCGTGCCCGACCCCGCCGGCCCGCTCGCCGGGACGCTCGTCGTCGACCTCACCCGCGCGCTCGCCGGCCCGCACGCGGGGATGGTGCTCGCCGACCTCGGCGCGCGCGTCGTCAAGGTGGAGACGCCGGCGGGCGGGGACGACACCCGCGGCTGGGGCCCGCCCTTCGTCGAGCCCCCCGGCGCCGCGGAAGGCGGGGCCGAGCGCCAGTCGACGTACTTCATGTCGTGCAACCGCGGCAAGGAGTCCGTGGCGCTGGACCTCAAGTCCGAGGAGGGCCGGCGCTACCTCACGGCGCTCGTCGAGCGGGCCGACGTGCTGCTCGAGAACTTCCGCACCGGGGTGCTCGACCGGCTCGGCTTCTCCCCCGAGCGGCTCCTGGAGCTCAACCCGCGGCTCGTCGTCCTGTCCATCACGGGCTTCGGGCACGACGGCCCCGAGGGCGGGCGCGCCGGCTACGACCAGATCGCGCAGGGCGAGGCCGGCCTGATGTCGATCACCGGGTCGGCCCCGGACGACCCGCAGCGCGTCGGGACGCCCATCGCGGACCTGCTCGCGGGGATGACGGGCGTGCACGGCGTCCTCGCCGCGCTGCTCGAGCGGGAGCGGACCGGGCACGGCCAGGTCGTGCGGACGTCGCTGCTCGCCTCGGTCGTCGGCGTCCACGCCTTCCAGGGGACGCGGTGGACGGTGGCCGGCGAGGTGGGGCGGGCCCAGGGCAACCACCACCCGTCCATCAGCCCGTACGGGCTCTTCCGCTGCGCCGACGGCGCCGTCCAGATCGCCGTCGGCAGCGAGGGGCTGTGGCGCCGCTTCTGCGCCGGGTTCGACCTCGACCCGCAGGCCGACGGCCTCGCGACGAACGGGGAGCGCGTCGCGCGGCGCGAGGACGTCGTCGCCCTCGTCGAGGGCGTGTTCCGGGCGTGGTCGGCCCCGGACCTCCTGGCGCACCTCGCGGAGATCGGCGTGCCGGCCGGGAAGGTGCGCACCGTCGACGAGGTCTACACGTGGGAGCAGACGGCGAGCCAGGGCCTGCTCGTCGACGTCGAGCACGCGACGCTCGGCACGGTGACGCTCCCCGGGCCGCCGCTGCGCTTCTTCGACGCCGACGGCACGGAGACGACACGCCGCGAGCACCGGGCCCCGCCGCTGCTCGACGGCGACGGGGACGCGGTCCGCGCCTGGCTGGACGCCGGGTGAGCACCGACCCCTCCTCGCCCCCGGTGCCCGTCCGCCCGCGCCGCCGCGGCGGGAGGGAGCTGCTCGAGCTCGTGCTCGACGACGGCACGTACGTCTCGTGGGACGTCCCGCCCGTCCAGCCGCGCGCGTCCGCCCGCTACGCCGCCGAGCTGGTGCGCGCGGCCGAGCGCTCGGGCGCCGACGAGGCCGTCGTCACGGGGGAGGGCCGCCTGCGCGGGCGGCGCGTCGCCGTCGTCGCGGGGGAGTTCGGCTTCCTCGCCGGCTCCATCGGCGTCGCCGCGGCGGACCGCCTCGTCGCCGCGGTGGAGCGCGCCACGGCGGAGGGGCTGCCGCTGCTGGCCGCGCCGGCGTCCGGCGGCACCCGGATGCAGGAGGGGACCGTCGCCTTCCTCACGATGGTGAAGATCTCCGCCGCGGTGGCCGCCCACAAGGCGGCGGGCCTGCCCTACCTCGCGTACCTGCGCCACCCCACCACGGGGGGCGTCTTCGCGTCGTGGGGCAGCCAGGCGCACGTCACGGTCGCCGAGCCCGGGGCGCTCGTCGGCTTCCTGGGCCCGCGCGTCTACGAGGCCCTCTACGACCAGCCGTTCCCGGAGGGCGTGCAGACGGCGGAGAACCTGCACGCGCACGGCCTGCTCGACGCGGTCGTGGAGCCGGAGCGCGTCGCCGACGTGGCCGACCGGGCGCTGGGCGTCCTGCTCGCGCCGGCGCCCGCGCGCGTCCCCGCGCTGCAGGACGGGGACGCCCTCCCGGCCGGCGAGCTGCCCGACGTGCCGGCGTGGGACTCCGTGCTCGTGTCGCGCCGCCGCGAGCGGCCGGGCATCCGGCGCTTCCTGCGCTACGCGGCGCGCGACGTCGTCGCGCTCCACGGGACGGGTGCCGGCGAGAGCGACCCGGGGCTGCTGCTCGCGCTGGCCCGGGTCGGGGACGCGTCCTGCGTGGTCCTCGGCCAGGACCGCCGCGGCCAGACCCCGGACGCCCCCCTCGGGCCGGCCGCCCTGCGCGCCGCCCGGCGCGGCATGGCGCTCGCCGGGCAGCTGGGGCTCCCGCTCGTCACCGTCATCGACACCCCCGGCGCGGCCCTGTCCGTCGAGGCCGAGGAGGGCGGGCTGGCCGGGGAGATCGCCCGCTGCCTCGCCGAGCTCGTCACCCTGCGGGCGCCCGTCGTCAGCGTCCTGCTCGGCCAGGGGACCGGCGGCGGGGCGCTCGCGCTCGTGCCGGCCGACCGCGTCGTCGCCGCCCAGCACGCCTGGCTCTCGCCGCTGCCGCCGGAGGGGGCCAGCGCCATCGTCCACCGCGACACCGGGCACGCGGCCGAGATGGCGCAGCAGCAGGGCGTGCGGGTGGCCGACCTCGTCCGCGACCAGGTCGTCGACGTCGTCGTGCCCGAGCGCCCCGACGCCGCCGCCGAGCCGGAGGCCTTCTGCCGCCGCCTCGGACGCGTCGTCGAGGCGGAGGTCGCCCGGCTCGTGGGCCAGGACGCGGGGGTGCGCCTCGCCGCGCGGCACGAGCGCTACCGGCGGCTGGGCCGCGCGGGCTGAGCCCGCCCCCCGGCTCCCCGGCCCCCGCGACGCGGTTCAGGCGCCGACGACGGCCAACGTCTCCCGGGCGATCTGCAGCTCCTCGGCGGTCGGGACGACGAGCACGGCGACGGGGGCGTCGTCGGGGGAGATGCGCCGCGCCTCGCGGGAGAGCTCGGCGTTGCGGCCGGCGTCGACGACGACGCCGAAGCCCTCGAGGCCGGCGAGCGCGCGTCGGCGGACCTCGGCGCTGTTCTCGCCGACGCCGGCGGTGAGCACGACGGCGTCCAGGCGTCCCATCGCGAACGCGTAGGCCCCCAGGTAGTGCCGGACGCGGTGCGCCACGACGTCGAGCGCCAGCTCCGCGTCGGCGTCGCCGTCCGCCGCCCGCCGCACGACCTCGCGGACGTCCGAGGCACCGGCCAGGCCGGCGAGCCCGCTGCCGCGGTTGAGCAGGTGGTCCAGCTCGTCGACCGACAGGCCGCCCGCGCGCAGCAGGTGCAGCAGCGCCCCGGGGTCGACGTCGCCCGGCCGGGTGCCCATGACGAGGCCCTCGAGCGGCGTCAGGCCCATCGAGGTCTCGACGCTGCGGCCGCCGAGCACCGCTGTCGCCGAGGCGCCGTTGCCGAGGTGCAGCACCACCATCGCCAGGTCCTCGGCGGGGCGTCCCAGCAGCGCGGCGGCGCGCGGCACGACCGAGGCGACGGAGGTCCCGTGGAAGCCGTACCGGCGCACGCCGTTCCGGCGGGCGACGTCCCGGTCGAGGGCGTACGTGTACGCCTCCGGCGGGACGGTGGCGTGGAAGGCGGTGTCGAACACCGCGACGTGCGGCACGTCGGGGACGGCGCGGCGGGCCACCCTGATGCCCTCGAGGTTCGCGGGGTTGTGCAGCGGCGCGAGGTCGGAGAGCTCCTCGACGGCGCGCTCCAGGTCGTCGTCGACCAGGACGGGGGCGGAGAACCGCGTCCCGCCGTGGACCACCCGGTGGCCGACGGCCACGAGCCCGGCCTCGCCGAGGTCGGGCCCGTGCTGCGCGAAGGCGTCGACGACCGCGCGCAGAGCGGCGCCGTGGTCGGGGACGTCGAGGTCCCGCTCGGTCCGCCCGCCCCCGTCGCCGTCCCCCTCGCCGTCGCGGCGCTCGTGCCGGAGGTGCCCGCCCCCGGTGCCGATGCGCTCGACGAGGCCGGAGGCCAGCGAGCGACCGCCCCCGCCCTCCCCGTCGGGGCCGGTGCCGTCGACCTCGACGAGCTCGTACTTCACGCTCGAGGAGCCGGAGTTGACGACCAGGACGACGCTCACGCGCCCACCCCCTGCTGCTGGGACTGCTGCTGGGACTGCTGCTGGGCCTGCTGCTCGGCGGCCTGCTGCACCTGGGCCTGGACCGCGGTGATGACGACGGTGCTGACGATGTCGCGCACGAGCGCCCCCCGCGAGAGGTCGTTGACGGGTCGGCGCAGCCCCTGGAGCACCGGGCCGATGGCGACGGCGCCCGCGCTGCGCTGCACCGCCTTGTACGTCGTGTTGCCCGTGTTGAGGTCCGGGAAGACGAAGACCGTCGCGCGCCCGGCCACCGCCGAGTCGGGCAGCTTCGTGCGGGCGACCCCGGCGTCCACGGCGGCGTCGTACTGGATGGGCCCCTCGACGGACAGGTCCGGGCGCTGCTCGCGGACCAGCGCGGTGGCGCGCCGCACCTTCTCCACGTCGGCGCCGCTGCCGGAGCCGCCCGTCGAGTAGCTCATCATCGCGACGCGCGGGTCGACGCCGAACGCCTCGGCGGTGTCCGCGCTGCTCGCCGCGATGTCGGCGAGCTGGGTGGCGTCCGGGTCGGGGTTCACGGCGCAGTCGCCGTAGACGAGCACGCGGTCGGGCAGGCACATGAGGAAGACGCTGGAGACGACGTCGCGCCCGGGGGCCGTCCTGATCACCTCGAACGCGGGCCGCAGCGTCTCGGCGGTGGTGTGGACGGCCCCGGAGACCATCCCGTCGGCGTCGCCCAGGTGGACCATGAGCGTCCCGAAGCGCGTGACGTCCTCGAGCAGCGCCGGCGCCGCCTCGGGCGTGACGCCCTTGTGCGCCCGCAGCCGCGCGTACTCGGCGGCGTAGCGCTCGCGGTCCGGCGACGTCGCCGGGTCGACGACCGGGACCGCCGCCACGTCCGCCCCCACCTCCTCGGCCAGGGCGCGCACCTCGACCTCGTCGCCGAGCAGGACGACGTCCACGACGCCCTCGCGCCGCAGCTCTGCCGCGGCGTGCAGGACCCGCGGCTCGAGCCCCTCGGGCAGCACCACCCGCATCCGACGGCTGCGCGCCCGCTCGAGCAGGACGGCGGCGAACATCCGCGGCGTCACCGTCTCGACCCGTGCCCCCGCCACGAGGTCCAGCAGCCGGGGCCCGTCGACGTGGGCGGCGAAGAGCTCGCGCGCCGCACGGACCTGCTCGCGGGCGCGCTCCGTGCGACGGGAGAGGCGGCCGCGGACGGCCAGCAGCCGGGCGGCGGTCTCGACCGTCCCCAGCTCGGTGGAGACGACCGGGGGCGCCTCGCCGAGGCCCTCGAGGAGGCGGACGACGACCTCGGGCAGGGCGAAGCCGCCGGTCAGCACGACCCCGGCGAGCTGCGGGAACGTCGCCGAGGCGTGCGCCGTCAGCAGGCCGAGGACGACCTCGCTGCGGTCGCCCGGGACGATGACGACGGCGCGGTCCACGAGGTGCTCGAGGGCGTGGGGCATCGACATCGCCGCGACGACGAGGCCGCCCGCGCGCTCGTCCAGGCCCGTCTCGGGCCCCAGGACGAGGCGCCCGTCGCAGGCCTCGACGAGCTCGCGGACCCCCACCGAGGTGAGCGTCGGGTCCTCGGGCAGGGCGAAGGCGGGCGGGGGGTGGGGCGCGTCCCGCCGTCCCGGCTCCTCCAGCGCGGCGACGACGTCGCCGAGGGCGTGGGGGTCGGCGCGCGTGGCGACGACGCCGACGACGCTCGCGTGCTGGGCGAGGACCTCGGCCCGGGCGACCTCGGCGACGGCGCGGACCTCGCGCGGCGAGCGGCCGAGGGCCTTGACGACGAGGAGGACTGGCGTGCCGAGGTCCGCGGCGATGCGGCCGTTGACGGCGAGCTCCGTGGGGCCGGCGACGTCGGTGTAGTCGCTGCCCAGGACCATCACCTCGTCGCAGCCCGCCGCCAGGGCGCGGTAGCGGGCCACCACCTCGTCGAGCGCGGCGCCGGGGTCGGTGCGCACGTCCTCGTAGCCGACGCCGACGCTCGCCGCGTAGGTCGCGTCGTCGACCTCGCCCCCGTCGGCGAGCTCGGAGAGCAGGACGTCGAGGACGTCGTCGCGACCGCCCTCATCGCGCACCAGGGGGCGGAAGACGCCGACGCGGCGCCCCGGTGCGGCGGAGCGCATCGCGGCGAGGACGCCGAGCGCCACCGTCGACTTCCGGGTCTCGCCCTCGACCGAGGCGACGTAGAGGCTGGGCACGCCGCGACGCTAGACGGTGGCCGCCCCGTGCGCCCGGCCCGTGCGCCCGGCCCGTGCACCGGCCCGGCGCCCGCTGGAGGACTCAGGACGAGCTGCCGCCGACCGTGACCCGGTGCCGGTCGTCGCCGGCGCGCACGACGTCGACGAGGTGCTCCCCGGCCCCGACGACGGCCCCGTCCCACACCACGCACCGCTCCAGCTCGCCGTCGACCACGGCGCCGGCGCCGATCACGCTGCGGCCGCCGGAGGCCGCGAGGTTGGCCGCCAGGTAGCGGCCGGGCGTACCGCAGTCGACGCCCCGCTGCGCCGTGCGGTGCAGGTCCAGGCGCCCGGCGTCGCGCTCGGCACGCCACAGGACCTCGAGCAGGCCGGAGGGCACCGGGGCCAGCGCGCGCACGAGGCGCCCGGGCAGGACGCACGCGCCGACGTAGCGGACGGGCCGCTCCCGGGACGCCGGGCGCACGACCGGGTCGCCCGGGCCGTCGTCGAGCTCCTGCACGAGCAGCCGGCAGCGCTCGCCGTCCCAGCCGTCGAGCAGCCCGTCCAGGCCCTCGGGCAGCCACGCGTCGGCGTTGGTGACGACGACGTCGCGCCCGTCGAGCCAGTCGCGGAGCCCGCCGAGCGCCCCGGCCGTGCCGAGCGCCACCGGTGCCTCGACGGCCACGTGCGCGCGCCCGCCCACGGCGCGGACCACCTGCCCGGCGTGCGCGTGGGCGTTGACGGCGAGGTGCGCGGGCGGGTCGGCGGTCGCCGCGGGCAGCGCCGCGACGAGCCGGTCGAGGGCGTGGTCGAGCAGGGGGCGTCCGCCCACGGGGCACAGCGCCTTCGGCCGCAGGTGCGTGAGCGGGGCGAGGCGGGTGCCGGCGCCGGCGGCGAGCACGACGCCCGCCGGGCTCACGGCGGCGGCGCCGGCGCGAGCACCCGCCCGTCGTAGCAGCCGGGCTCCTCGGAGCGCCGCAGCAGGTCGACGATCTCCCGCGTGGAGTCGTCGGCCTCGGGCAGGCGGTCCAGCGCGATCCAGCGGTGGTCCTTGGCCTCGCCGCCGACGACCACGCGCGGGCGGGTCGGCGTCCGCAGGCGGTATATGACGTCGACGCGCCGCACGCGCGCGTTGACCTGCGTCGTCACGGGCAGGCCCACCTCGACGCGCATCCCCGTCTCCTCGTGCACCTCGCGGGCGACGCCGTCGGCGGGGCGCTCGCCGGCGTCGAGCAGCCCGCCCGGCAGGCTCCAGCCGACCCGGTGCGGCTGGCGCAGGAAGAGGACCTCGCCGTCGTGCTCGACCGCCACGACCGCGCCCACGGTGAAGCCGGGCGTCACCGCGCGGACCACGCCCCGGCGCACGGGTGCGGGCAGGTGGCGGAAGGCGAGCAGCGCGGCGGTGTAGGCCCGCCGCCGGACGACGGCGGGCGCCCAGCGGGCGCGACCGACCTCGCGTCCCGGCCGCAGGTGGTCCTGCCCGTCGTCCGGCCCGTCGTCCGGCCCGTCGTCCTGCGGACGGGCGGACGCCGGACGGGACGGGAGGTCTGCGGGCGTTCCGTCGGGCATGCGGGCGAGCGTAGGGGCGGGGGCCGGGCTCCGTCGGCCGTCGACCCACGGGTGCCGGGCGCCTGCCGTAGCGTCGCCCGGCGTGAGCACGGGTGAGCGGGCCGGCGGGGCGGGCGCGGGGGCCGGCCGGGCCGGGGGCGAGGAGGCCGAGGAGGCCGGGGCGCGCCGCGTCGACGACGCGGAGGTGGTCCCCGCCGCCGGCGGGAGCGGGGCGCCGGAGGTCCCGGTGCGCCGCCAGCGCGTCGCGGCCTACGTGCTGTGCCGCCGGGGCGACGCCGTGCTGCTGTCCCGGCTGTCCCCGGGCACGCCGCGGCCGGGCCTGTGGTCGCTGCCCGGCGGGGGCCTCGACCACGGCGAGGACCCGCGGGCCGGCGCCCGGCGCGAGGCGCACGAGGAGACGGGCCTCGACGTCGTCGTCGGCGAGGTGCTCGACGTGGGGTCCACCCACTTCACCGGGCGGGCGCCCGGCGGGCCGCTCGAGGACTACCACGGCGTCTCCGTCGTCTTCCGCGGCGCGTGCGACGACGAGCGCGAGCCCCGGGTCGTCGAGGTCGGCGGCACCTCGGACGCGGCTGCCTGGGTGCCGCTGCGGGAGGTCGAGTCCGGCGTCGTGGGGGTCACCGACGTCGTCCGGCTGGCGCTCGCCGCGGGCTGACCGCCCGCCGTCGCCCTCCGGGGCGGTCGTCCACCGGTCGACCGCACGGGCGGGACCCGCCGTCGGTCCTCGGACGTACGCTCGAGCGGCCATGAGCACCCTCTTCGACGACCTCCCCCTGCCCGGGCTGCGGCCCCGTGGCAGCGCCCCGCCCGCGCCTGCGGGCGGCGCCGCCGGCGTGCGCGAGCGGCTGCAGGCGGCACGCGGCGGGGCGCCGGCCGCGCCCCGGACGGGGCCCGGCTCGCCCCGGGCGCTGGCGCTGCTGGAGGGCCTCAACCCTCCGCAGCGCGAGGCCGTGCTGCACCGGGGCGGACCGCTGCTCCTCGTCGCCGGCGCCGGCTCCGGCAAGACGCGGGTGCTCACCCACCGGGTCGCCTACCTGCTCGCGGCCCGGGGCGTGCGTCCCGGCGAGGTCCTCGCCATCACCTTCACCAACAAGGCCGCGGCCGAGATGCGCGAGCGCGTCGAGGCGCTCGTCGGCCCCGCCGCCCGGGCGATGTGGGTCTCGACGTTCCACTCCGCGTGCGTGCGCATCCTGCGCCGCGAGGCGACGTCGGTCGGCCTGCGCAGCAGCTTCTCGATCTACGACGCGGCGGACAGCCAGCGGCTCATGGCTCTGGTGTGCCGCGAGCTCGACCTCGACCCGAAGCGGCACCCGCCGCGCTCGTTCACGGCGCAGGTGTCCAACCTCAAGAACGAGCTCGTCGACGACGAGACGTACGCCTCCCGCGTCGCCGCCGAGGGCACGCCCGCCGAGAAGGTGCTGGCCGACGCCTACCGGCTCTACACCGCACGGCTGCGGCAGGCCAACGCCCTCGACTTCGACGACATCATCATGCTCACGGTCAACGTCCTCCAGGCGTTCCCCGACGTCGCGCAGTCCTACCGCCGCCGCTTCCGGCACGTGCTCGTCGACGAGTACCAGGACACCAACCACGCCCAGTACGTGCTCGTGCGCGAGCTCGTGGGCGGCGCGGTGCACGGCGCGGACGCCGACCGCCTCGGCGGGGACGGGAGCGACGCCGCGCTGCCGCCGTCGGAGCTGACGGTCGTCGGGGACGCCGACCAGTCCATCTACGCCTTCCGCGGCGCCTCGATCCGCAACATCGAGGAGTTCGAGAGCGACTACCCCGACGCGACGACGATCCTCCTCGAGCAGAACTACCGCTCGACGCAGACGATCCTCACCGCCGCCAACACCGTCATCGCCCGCAACCCCGACCGGCGGCCGAAGAACCTCTGGACGGCGTCGGGGCAGGGCGAGCCGGTCGTCGGGTACGTCGCCGACACCGAGCACGACGAGGCGGCGTTCATCGCCGAGGAGGTCGACCGGCTGCACGACACCGCCGGCGTCCGCTACGGCGACGTCGCCGTCTTCTACCGGACCAACGCGCAGTCCCGGGCCCTGGAGGAGGTGCTCGTCCGCACCGGCGTGCCCTACAAGGTCGTCGGCGGCACGCGCTTCTACGAGCGCCGCGAGGTCAAGGACGCGCTCGCCTACCTGCGGGTGCTCGCCAACCCGACCGACACCGTCAACCTGCGACGCATCCTCAACGTGCCCAAGCGGGGGATCGGGGACCGCGCCGAGGCGACGATCGCGGCGCTCGCCGAGCGCGAGCGCGTGCCCTTCGCGGCGGCGCTGGGCCGCGCCGAGGACGCCCCCGGCATCGCGACGCGCAGCCTCACCGCGGTGACGCGCTTCCGCGAGCTCCTCGAGGAGCTGCGGACGGTCGTCGAGGGCGGCGCCGGCCCGGCGGCCGTCCTCGAGGCGGTGCTCGACCGCACGGGCTACGTCGACGAGCTCCGCCGCAGCGGGGACCCGCAGGACGAGTCACGGGTGGAGAACCTCGCCGAGCTCGTCGCCGTGGCGGGGGAGTACGAGACCGCGAACCCGGAGGGATCGCTCGGCGACTTCCTCGAGCAGGTCTCGCTCGTGGCCGACGCCGACGAGATCCCCGACGAGCCCGGTGAGGGCGCGCACCCCGACGACGTCGCCGCGGCGCGCGAGGCCGCCGCGCAGGGCGTCGTCACGCTCATGACGCTCCACACGGCGAAGGGGCTGGAGTTCCCCGTCGTCTTCCTCACCGGCATGGAGGAGGGCGTCTTCCCGCACCAGCGCTCGCTGGCGGACCCCACCGAGCTCGCCGAGGAGCGCCGCCTGGCCTACGTCGGGCTGACGCGTGCCCGGCACCGGCTGTACGTGTCGCGGGCCGCGGTCCGCACGGCGTGGGGCCAGCCGCAGTACAACCCGGCGAGCCGCTTCCTCGACGACGTCCCGCCCGACCTCCTGCAGTGGCGGCGCGCGGCGTCGAGCTCGGTGGCGCCGTCCTCGACGCCGGCCGTCGCGAGGCTCGCCCAGCGGCCCGGCGTCCGCTCGCCCGGCAACCGCGAGGTGGTCCACCTCGAGGGCGGCGACCGCGTGACGCACGACGCCTTCGGCCTCGGCACGGTCGTCCGCGTCGACGGCAGCGGCGACAAGTCGGTGGCGCACGTCGACTTCGGCGACCAGGGCGTCAAGCGCCTGCTCCTGCGGTACGCGCCGGTCGAGAAGCTCTGAGGGCGGTGAGCCCGATGTGTGGCCGTGTCGGGGTGCCGCGCCGCCGGTGAGCCCGACGTGTGACCTCTGCGGGTGGTGCGCGGTCGGCATCCTCGTGCGGGCGTGCCGGGGTGATGAGTGCCCTCGCCCGCCCCGGGGTGCGCGGGCACGTCGGCCGGTGCGGGGGCTCAGCGGACGGCAGACCTCGCCACGGCGCGGCGCACCGTGGCGACGACGGCGGCCGGGTCGCGCATCATCTCCGCCGTCACGTGCAGGACCGTCCACCCGGCCTCCTGCAGGGCGTTGAGCCGCGCCCGGTCCCGGTCCACCTGCTGCGGGTGCCCGTGCCACGCGCCGTCGTACTCCACGGCGACCCTCGTCCCGTCCACCGCCAGGTCCACCCGGGCGACGAAGGCGCCGGCGTCCGTCCGGACGACGACCTGCGGCGTGACCCGGATCCCCGCCTCGCGCAGCAGCAGTCGCAGACGTGACTCGGGTGCTGACGCGGCTGCCGCGTCGGCGCTCGCGAGCGCCCGCCGGACGCCGACGGCTCCTCGCTCGCGGTGGCCGGCGAGCCACGCCTTGGCGACGGGGAGGTCGACGAGGCCCGCGTGCGCGACGGCGTCCAGTCGCACCACGGCGTCCACGACGGACAGCCCGACGGCGAGGTCGAAGGCCATGCGCGCTGGTCCTGCCGTGCGCACGGCTCCCCGCTGCCCCGCAGGAGGGTCCAGGGGCACGACGACACGTCGCTGACGGATGCCGCGGACACGGCTGCGGAACGCGCCGTCGGGCAGGACGACCTCGACGTCGTCCTCCACGTCGAGCAGGCGGCAGCCGAGCACGGTGGCGAGGGACGCGCCGGTGAGCATGGCGCCCTCGGGGACGAGGAGGCCGGCGGCGGCGCACCGCAGCTCGTGGGTCCGAGGGGCGGAGGCCGGCGCGTACGCCCCCGGCAGCAGGCGCTGGACGAGCGGACCGCGGAGCTGGTCGGGCGTCAGCCAGCCCCGACGGACGGCGTCGCAGCCGCGGAAGACACGGGGGAGGTCGACGGTCGTCCGGTCCCGGCGGAGGGTGCGCACCCGTCCACCGTGGCTCCGGCGAGGGGAACGGCCCGATCACCTGGACCACCGGTGGACGACGCACGACGGGAGCGCGCTGTGGACGCCGGCGGTGCGCTTGCGGCCGCCGGGGCCCGAGGGCGGCAGGGCGTCGACCTCTGCCACCCCCGATGTGGCCACGGATCGGGGTCCAGAGCGCGGGTGGGGGCCGATGTGGCCACAGATCGGGGTCGGAAGCCGGGGTGGGGGCCGATGTGGCCACAGATCGGGGCGAGGGGGCGGGCGGGGGCCGTGAGGGGGACGTCTTCGTCTCGGAGTCGTCACGGTCGGCGGGTCGGCGGCCTCCGAGCGGTCCCGGGGTCCTTGACGGTTGTACCGTCAGCGCGCTCCGCACCCGGGGCACGCAGCAGCGACGAAGGAGTCCCGCGTCCATGGCCAGCTTCCTCGACCGGTCCCGCACCGTCGCGGGCCCCACCTACTCCCGGTGGCTCATCCCGCCCGCCGCTCTCGCCGTCCACCTGTCCATCGGGCAGGTGTACGCCACGAGCGTCTACAAGACCTCGCTCGTCGAGCACTTCGGCACCGGTCTCGCGCCGATCGGCGTCATCTTCTCGATCGCCATCGTCATGCTCGGCCTCTCCGCCGCCGTGCTCGGCAAGTGGGTCGACCACGGCGGGCCGCGCAAGGCGATGTTCACGGCGGCGTGCTTCTGGGCCGCCGGCTTCCTCGTCGCGGCGCTCGGCATCTCGACGACCCAGCTGTGGCTCGTGTACCTCGGCTACGGCGTCCTCGGCGGCATCGGGCTCGGCATCGGCTACATCTCGCCGGTCTCGACCCTCATCAAGTGGTTCCCCGACCGCCCGGGCCTCGCCACCGGCATGGCCATCATGGGCTTCGGCGGCGGCGCGCTCATCGCGAGCCCGCTGTCGAACCAGCTGCTGCGCGCGTACGACCCCGGCTTCGACGGCTCGGCGGGCTCGGCCGCCGACGGCTCCGCCGTCGCCCAGCTCTTCGTCACCCTCGGGATCGTCTACTTCGTCGCGATGATGTACGGCGCGTTCACGATCCGCGTCGCCCCCGACGGCTACGCCCCGCCCGGGTGGGACCCGTCCACGCGCAAGCAGAGCGCCATGGTGACGACGGCGTCGGTCTCGGCGAACAACGCGATCCGTACGCCGCAGTTCTGGCTGCTGTGGGTGCTGCTGTTCTGCAACGTGACGGCGGGCATCGGCATCCTCGAGCAGGCCGCCCCGATGATCCAGGACTTCTTCCGCGACGGCGGCACGACCGCCATCTCCGCGGTCGCCGCGGGCGGCTTCGTCGGGCTGCTCTCGCTCGGCAACATGGCCGGCCGGTTCGTCTGGTCCTCGACCTCCGACGTCATCGGCCGCAAGAAGATCTACATGGTCTACCTCGGCGTCGGCGCCGTCCTCTACGTGCTGCTGGCCTCCATCGGCCAGACCGTGACGGCGCTCTTCGTGCTGCTCGCCTTCGTCATCATCTCCTTCTACGGCGGTGGTTTCGCGACGATGCCGGCGTACCTGCGCGACCTCTTCGGGACCTTCGAGGTCGGCGCCATCCACGGCCGCGTGCTGACCGCGTGGTCGGCGGCCGGCGTCGCCGGGCCGCTCATCATCAACGGCTTCCTCGACGCGCAGGGGGAGCCGGGGGCGCTCGTCGCCGGCGACTACCGGCCCGCGCTGTTCACCATGGTCGGGCTCCTCGTCGTCGGGTTCGTCGCGAACCTGCTCATCAAGCCCGTCGCGGAGAAGTTCCACGAGACGTCCGCGACGTCGTCCACCGCCCCCGCGAACGCCCGCTGACCCGGGCCCCCGAGGAGACCACCATGACCTCGTCCACGTCCTCGGCCCCCGCCGGGCGCAACGACCCCTCGCCCGCCACGCAGAAGGTGCTGCTCGGCGTCGGGTGGCTGCTCGTCGGCGTGCCGCTCGTCTACGGGCTCGTCCAGACCCTCCGCCGCGTGGTGACGCTCTTCACCGGCTGAGCCCCGACCCACGACGAGAGGGCCGCACCCCCGCGGGGGTGCGGCCCTCTCGTTGTCCGCCCCGGCCGTGCGGTCCTCGGGCGGGACGGTCAGCTGGGCACGTGGGGCTGGACGTCGTCGCGGACGCGCTCGCCGTCCTCGGGGCGACCGGAGTCCTTCGGGCCTTCCGACCCCGCCGGCGCGGTCCCGGCGGGGTGGACGCTGACGACGACGGCCTTCGACGTCGGGCAGTTGCTCCCCGCCGCCGTCGACGACAGCGGCACGAGCGGGTTGGCCTCCGGGTAGTACGAGGCGACGCACCCGACCGGCGTGGGGTACGCGACGACGCGGAACGAGCGCGCCCAGCGGTCGTCCTCGCCCTCCCAGTGGCCGGCGAGGTCCACGACCTGGCCGTCGGCCAGCCCGTGGGCCGCGATGTCGGCCTCGTTCATCATCACGACGCGACGGGCCAGCTTGATGCCGCGGTAGCGGTCGTCCAGCCCGTAGATGGTGGTGTTGAACTGGTCGTGGCTGCGCAGCGTCTGCAGGAGCAGCCTCCCGGCCGGCACCCGCAGCATCTCCAGCGGGCTCGCGGTCATGACGGCGCGGCCCTGCGGCGTCGGGAAGGTGCGCGAGTCGCGCGGCGGGTGCGGCATCACGAAGCCACCCGGCCGCTCCACCTTCTCCGCGTAGGCGGCCGCGCTGGGCACCACCCGGGCGATCGACCGGCGGATGCGGGTGTAGTCGGCGCGGAAGTGCGCCCACGGCACCCCCGCCAGCGCGGCACCGCCCCCGGTGCCGGGGCGGTCGGCCAGCCGCCGTGCCAGCGCCTCGCCGAGCGAGCAGACGACGTCGACCTCGGAGCGCAGGTGCGGGCTCGCGGGCGCGAGCCGACCGCGGGAGGAGTGGACGACCGACATGGAGTCCTCGACCGTCACCGCCTGCTCGCGGCCACCGGTCTCGTCGCGCTCGGTGCGGCCGAGGACGGGCAGCACGAGAGCCTGCTCGCCCGTGACGGCGTGCGAGCGGTTGAGCTTGGTGGACAGGTGCACCGTCAGGCGCGCTCGCCGCATGGCCGCCTCGACGACCTCGGTGTCGGGGGCGGCGGAGACGAAGTTGCCGCCCATCCCGACGAAGACGGACGCCTTCCCGTCCCGCATCGCGCGGATCGCGTCCACGGTGTCGTAGCCGTGGCGGCGCGGCGGCTCGAAGCCGAACTCGGCGCCGAGGGCGTCGAGGAAGTGCTCCGGGACCTTCTCCCAGATGCCCATGGTGCGGTCGCCCTGGACGTTGGAGTGGCCGCGGACGGGGCACAGCCCGGCACCGGGGCGTCCGATGTCGCCCCTGAGCATCGCGACGTTGACGATCTCCTTGATCGTCGCCACCGCGTGCGGCTGCTGGGTGATGCCCATCGCCCAGCAGACGACCGTGGCGGGGGAGTCGCGGAACATCTCCGCGGCGCGGACGACCTGCTCCCGGGACAGCCCCGTGGCCTCGTCGACGAGGTCCCAGTCGAGGTCCCGGACGCCCTCGGCGTAGGCCTCGAAGCCCGTCGTGTGCTGCGCGAGGAAGTCGTGGTCCACGACGCCGGGGCCGCCGGCGGCGCGGGACTCGGCGTCCCAGCGCAGCAGCAGGTGGCCGATCGACTGCCACAGCGCCATGTCCCCGCCGCTGCGGATGGGCAGGTACTCGTCCGCGAGGTCGACGCCCCGCAGGACCCCGCTCGCGTGCTGCGGGTTCTTGAACCCCATGAGGCCCGTCTCGGGCAGCGGGTTGACGGCGAGGACCTTCGCGCCGTTCTTCTTCGCGATCTCCAGGGCCGAGAGCATGCGGGGGTGGTTGGTCCCGGGGTTCTGCCCGACGACGACGACGAGCCCCGCCTCCTGCACGTCCTGCAGGCTCACGCTGCCCTTGCCGATGCCGATGGTCTCCGCCAGGGCCACCGACGTGGACTCGTGGCACATGTTCGAGCAGTCGGGCAGGTTGTTCGTGCCGTACGCGCGGATCATCAGCTGGTACAGGTAGGCGGCCTCGTTGCTGGTGCGGCCCGAGGTGTAGAAGACCGCCTCGTCGGGGCTGCCCAGGCCCGCGAGCTCGTCGGCGAGCAGCGCGAGGGCGTCCTCCCAGCTGATCGCCTCGTAGTGGTCGGACCCCGCCCGCCGGACGACGGGGTGGGTGAGACGGCCCTGCTGGCCGAGCCAGTGGTCCGTGCGCCCGGCCAGCTCGTCCACGCCGTACCGGGCGAAGAAGTCCGGCCCGACCCGGCGCAGCGTCGCCTCCTCGGCGACCGCCTTCGCGCCGTTCTCGCAGAACTCCGCGAGGTGCCGCTCACCGGTCGCCGGGTCCGGCCACGCGCAGCTCGCGCAGTCGAAGCCGTCCACCTGGTTCAGGCGCGCGAGGGTCCGGGCGGTGCGCACGACGCCCATCTGCGCGACGCCGCGGGAGAGGGCCACCGCCACGGCCGTGGCCCCGGCCGCCTTGTCGTGGACGTGCCCGCGCTCCAGCGCCAGCTCGTCGATGTCCTCCACCGGGGCTCCGGTCGCCACCGTCCACCGCCTCCTCGCGCCTGGCCGCGCACCCGCGGCCGTGGTCGGCGCCGGTCGGCACCGCGGCCGACCCTAGGTGCGGGGGCCGACGGTCGACGCGGGGCCCCGACCCGGCCGGAGCGGCGCGGGGCAGGACCGGTGCGCGAGGGCACGGTCGGCGCCCGCCGCTAGGGTCGCGGCGGCGCCGCCGACCGACGGCGCCGCACACCCCGAGGTGAGGATCGCTGGTGGACCTCTTCGAGTACCAGGCCCGGGACGTCTTCGAGCGGCACGGCGTCCCCGTGCTGCGCGGGCTCGTCGCCACGACGCCGCAGGAGGCGCAGGAGGCGGCGGAGCAGCTCGGCGGGGGCGTCGTCGTCGTCAAGGCGCAGGTCAAGACCGGCGGGCGCGGCAAGGCCGGCGGCGTCAAGGTCGCGAAGGGTCCCGAGGAGGCGCGCGCGCACGCCGAGGCGATCCTCGGCATGGACATCAAGGGCCACACCGTCCACCGGGTGATGGTCGCGGAGGGGGCGTCCATCGCCGAGGAGTTCTACTTCTCCCTCCTGCTGGACCGCTCCGAGCGCCGGCTGCTGGCGATGGCGTCCGTCGAGGGCGGCGTGGAGATCGAGCAGCTCGCGGTGGAGCGCCCGGAGGCGCTGGCCCGCGTGGCCGTCGACCCGCGGACGGGCGTGGACCGGGCGAAGGCCGAGGAGATCGCCGACGCCGCCGGCTTCGGCGACGACGTCCGGGCCGGCGTGGTCGAGGCCTTCCAGCGGCTGTGGGACGTCTACCGCGAGGAGGACGCGACGCTCGTCGAGGTCAACCCGCTGGTGCGCACGGAGTCCGGCGACGTCATCGCCCTCGACGGCAAGGTGACGCTGGACGAGAACGCCGCCTTCCGGCACGCCGACCACGCGCAGCTGGAGGACGCCGCCGCGGCGGACCCGCTCGAGGCGAAGGCCAAGGAGAAGGGCCTCAACTACGTCAAGCTCGACGGCGAGGTCGGCATCATCGGCAACGGCGCGGGGCTCGTCATGAGCACGCTCGACGTCGTCGCCTACGCCGGCGAGGCGCACGGCGTGCGGCCGGCCAACTTCCTCGACATCGGCGGCGGCGCCTCGGCGCAGGTCATGGCCGACGGCCTCGACGTCATCCTCGGCGACAGCCAGGTGCGCAGCGTGTTCGTCAACGTCTTCGGCGGCATCACGGCCTGCGACGCCGTCGCGAACGGCATCGTCTCGGCGCTCGGCATGCTCGGCGACGAGGCGACGAAGCCGCTCGTGGTGCGTCTCGACGGCAACAACGTCGCCGAGGGGCGACGGATCCTCGACGAGGCGGCGCACCCGCTGGTGACGGTCGTGGACACCATGGACGGGGCCGCCGCGACGGCGGCCGAGCTCGCGGCTGCGAAGTAAGGACGGACGAGAACATGGCGATCTTCCTCGACGAGAGCAGCACGGTCATCGTCCAGGGCATGACCGGCTCCGAGGGCACCAAGCACACGACGAGGATGCTCGCGTCCGGCACGCGCGTCGTCGGCGGCGTCAACCCCCGCAAGGCGGGGACGTCGCAGGACTTCTCCTTCACGACGACCGACGGCGAGGAGCGGACGGCGTCCGTGCCCGTCTTCGGCTCCGTCGCCGAGGCGATGGCGGAGACCGGCGCGGACACGTCGGTCCTCTTCGTGCCGCCCGCGTTCACCCGGGCCGCGGTCGTGGAGGCCGTCGACGCGGGCATCCCGCTGGCCGTGGTCATCACCGAGGGCGTCCCGGTCAAGGACACGGCGGAGTTCTACGCCTACGCCGCGGAGAAGGGCACCACCCGGCTCGTGGGCCCGAACTGCCCGGGCGTCATCAGCCCCGGCAAGGCCAACGCGGGCATCATCCCCGCCGACATCACCGGCCCCGGGCGCATCGGGCTGGTGTCCAAGTCGGGCACGCTGACCTACCAGATGATGTACGAGCTCCGCGACCTCGGGTTCTCGACGGCCGTCGGCATCGGGGGGGACCCGGTCGTGGGCACCACGCACATCGACGCCCTCGCCGCCTTCGAGGCGGACCCGGAGACCGACGCGGTCGTCATGATCGGCGAGATCGGCGGTGACGCGGAGGAGCGTGCGGCCGCCTACATCGCCGAGCACGTCACCAAGCCGGTGGTGGGCTACGTCGCGGGCTTCACCGCCCCGGAGGGCAAGACGATGGGCCACGCCGGCGCCATCGTCTCCGGCTCCGCCGGGACGGCCGAGGCCAAGAAGGAGGCCCTGGAGGCGGCCGGCGTGCGCGTCGGCAAGACGCCGTCGGAGACGGCGCGGCTGCTGCGCGAGGCCATCGGGGCCTGATCCCCGGCGCGACCCCTCGCCCCGGGCCGGCCCCTCCCGGAGGGGTCGACCGGCACGGGCACCGGTGGAGAACCTCCCGGTGCCCGTGCTGCGGCGTGGCGGGGGCCCCACCGCGCCGACGCGGGCGACCATGGCCGTGATGAGCGAGACGATCGAGCCCTCCGACCGCCCCGTCACGGGGGCCGCCGTCCTCCCCGGGCGCCGGGCGCCCGCCGGTCCCGAGCACGAGGACCGTGGTGGCGGGGCCCTGCTCACGTCACCGTTGCTGCTCGGCCTGCTCGCCGGGACGCAGGCGGTGCTCGGGTCGCTGCTCTGCGTCGTCGCCCCCGTCATGGCCGTGTGGCTCGTCGCCTCGCGGACCGGTGCGACGTGGGACGACGCCCTGCGCGTCGCCGCCGACGGCTGGCTCCTGGCCCACGGGTCCGTCCTGGCCGTCCCGGGAGGACGGCTCGGCCTGTGGCCCCTGGGCCTGGCCCTGCTGCCGGTGGCCTGGTCGGTGTCCGCGGGGCGTCGCACCGCCGTCGCCCTGGAGGCGACGCACCCGGCGGGCCGCGCCCCCCGGCAGGGGCTCGACGGCGCGCTCGTCGCGGCCCTGGCGGGCGTCGTCGTGGCCCACGTCGTGCTCGCCGTCGTCGTGGCCCTCGTCGCCGGCTCGTCGGCGGTCCGGCCCGCCCTCGGGGCCACCGCCCTCGGCGCCGCCGTCGTGGCCGGGGCCGCCGCCGGGGCCGCCCTGGCCTCGGCGCGCCTGCACCTGTCGGTGCCCCGCGTCGGACGTCGGGCGCGAGGCCGCGCGGCCGGGCGCGAGCCCGTGGGGGACGCGCCGAGCCTGCGCGGTGCGCTGGCCGACCTCGTCCACCTCCCGCGGCCCGCCCGGGCGGTCGTCGCCGCCGGTGGACGGTCGCTGCTGTGGTGCCTGCTCGGCGCCGGCGCCGTGCTCCTCGTGTCCCTCGTCGCGGGCGCCGGCCAGGTGGTCGACCTGCACCGGGCGCTGGACGCCGGGGTGGTCGGGGGGGCCGTGCTGCTCGTCGGGCAGCTGCTGCTCCTGCCCACCGCGCTGGTGTGGGCGCTGTCGTGGGTCGCCGGCCCCGGGTTCGCCGTCGGCGAGGGCACCTCGGTCACCCCGGGGGGCACCGACCTGGGGGCCCTGCCCGCGCTCCCGCTCCTCGGCGGGCTGCCGCAGCAGGGGACCGGGGGAGGGGCGCTGTGGGTCGTGCTGCTGCTGCCCGTCGCCGCGGGTGCGGTGGCGGCGCTCCGGCTGCGGCGCTCCGCCCCCCTCGCCGTCCGCCCGGCTCCCACGGCGGCGGACGCGGGGCACGGCGCCCTGCGGCGGGCAGGGGCGGAGGTCCTGCGCCGCGGCCGGCCGGCCCTCCTGCGCGCGCTCGGCGTCGGTGTCGTCGCCGGCGTCGGCGCGGCCCTGCTCGCGGCCGCGTCGTCCGGCCCGGTCGGCCCCGGGGCCCTCGACGTCGTGGGCCCGCGCTGGTGGGCCACCGGCGGTGCGGTGGGCGGCCTGGTCCTGCTGGGCGCCGCGGCGGCCCTGCTCGCCCCCGGTCGGGGCGTCGCCCCGCCCGGCGGCGACGCGCCCCCGCCCGGCGCGGACGACAAGCTCGGCGGCTGACACCGCCGGGGGCCACGGCCCCCCCTCGTCGAACGGGGGTGCTCAGCCCGACCCGGCGCCCCCGACCTGCTCGAGCCAGCTGGTCGTCCGCTGCGTGAACTCGTCCTGGCAGGTCGTGCGCGCCTGCGCCGTCACGGCGCCCTCGAGGCACTCGCGGAGGCTGCCCTGGAGCGGCCACAGCAGCAGGGCGGCGCTCTGGACGAGGAGCACGAGCAGCGCCAGCACGAGGCCGGCCGACAGGACGGCGGCGCTGCCGCGGCGCCGTGCCCGCAGGCTCGCCGCGAGCGCGAGCCCGCCGACGACGAGCGCGGCGACCGTGAACCCCAGCCCCACCGCGGCCCAGGGCTGCGGCAGGCGCGCCGCCAGCAGCGCCCCCAGCAGCAGCAGGGAGAACAGGAGCGCGCGCCGTGCCGCCTCGGCGGCCGCCTCCGGAGGCGGTGCCCCGGGACGGCCGCCCCCGCCGTCGGGGGCCCCGGGGCGCGAGGACCCCGTGGGTGGCGCGGGTGGGGTGGGGCTGCCCGGGCGGGCCACGGCGTCCTCCTGTGCTGGTCGTGCGCTCGGTCGACGGTCCCCGGTCACGCCCCCCGGGGGGCGAGGTGAGGAGGCGCCGGACCTGCGACCTCGCGTGCCCGGCGTCCCGGGGGGACCGTCCGGCTATGGTCTCCGACCGTGGCGGCACGCGGGACGGCGACCCCTGGAGGTCCTGCGGACGGCCCCGACGGCGCAGGACGGACGGCCCCCGCCCGGCTCGTCGTCCTCGTCTCCGGCACGGGCACGAACCTCGGCGCCCTGCTGGAGGCCTCGGTCGAGCCGGCCTGGGGGGCGTACGTCGTCGGCGTCGTCTCCGACCGGGCCGACGCCCCGGCGCTGCGTCGCGCCGAGGCGGCGGGGGTGCCCGTGCACGTCGTGCCCGTCGCCGACCACCCCGACCGCGCGGCCTGGGACGCGGCGCTCACCCGGGCCGTGGCGGCCCTCGAGCCCGACCTCGTCGTCCTCGCCGGCTTCATGCGTCTCGTGGGGCCCGCGTTCCTCGGTCGGCTCGGCGGCCGCGTCGTCACCACGCACCCCGCCCTCTCGCCGTCCTTCCCCGGCGTGCGCGCCCCGGCCGACGCGATCGCCTACGGCGTGAAGGTCACGGGCGCGACCGTCCTGCTCGTGGACGAGGGCGTCGACACCGGCGCCGTCGTCGCGCAGACGGCCGTCCCGGTCCGCGACGACGACGACACCGCGTCGCTGCACGAGCGCATCAAGGCCGCCGAGCGCCCGCTCCTCGTCGACGTCGTCGGCCGGATGGCGCGCCGCGGCTGGTCGACCTCGCCCGACAACCCCCGGAAGGTGCTTCTCCCGTGACCGTCCCCGCCGCCGCCGGCGCCCCCGTCCCCGCCGCCGACCGGTCCTCCGACGGCGCCGGCCGTCGTCCCCTGCGCCGGGCGCTCGTCTCGGTGTGGGACAAGAGCGGGCTGGAGGAGCTGGCCCGCGGGCTGCACGAGGCCGGCGTCGAGCTCGTCTCGACCGGCTCGACGGCCGCCCGCATCGCCGGCGCTGGCGTCCCCGTCACCGCCGTCGAGGAGCTGACCGGCTTCCCCGAGTGCCTCGACGGGCGGGTCAAGACCCTGCACCCGCGCGTGCACGCCGGCGTCCTCGCCGACCTGCGGCGTCCCGAGCACGTCGCCCAGCTCGCGGACCTCGGCGTCGAGCCCTTCGACCTCGTCGTCGTCAACCTGTACCCCTTCGAGCAGACGGTGGCGAGCGGCGCGGACGTCGACCAGTGCGTCGAGCAGGTCGACGTCGGCGGACCGACGATGGTGCGCGCCGCGGCGAAGAACCACCCGAGCGTCGCCGTCGTCACCTCGCCGGACGGCTACGACCAGGTCCTGGCCGCGGCCGCGGGCGGCGGCTTCACCCTCGCCGAGCGGGCCCGCCTCGCGGCTCGCGCCTTCGCGGTCACGGCGGCCTACGACGCCGCCGTCGCCGCGTGGACCCGGGACGTGCTCGTCCCCGCCGCGGCCGGCGAGGCCCCCGAGGTCTCCGAGGCCCCCGAGGCCCCGCGGGACGACGCCGGCGCGGGCGCACCGCCGGCCCGCGTCGACCAGGTCTGGGAGCGCGCCGAGGTGCTGCGGTACGGCGAGAACCCGCACCAGGCCGCCGCGCTGTACCGCCCCGCCGGAGCGGCGCCCACCGGGCTCGCCGGTGCGGAGCAGCTCCACGGCAAGCCGATGAGCTTCAACAACTGGACGGACGCGGACGCCGCCTGGCGCGCCGCCCACGACCACGAGCAGACGTGCGTGGCCGTGGTCAAGCACGCCAACCCGTGCGGCATCGCGGTGGCGGACGACGTCGCCGCCGCCCACCGCGCCGCGCACGCCTGCGACCCGGTGTCGGCGTTCGGCGGCGTCATCGCCGTCAACCGGCCCGTGAGCGCCGCGATGGCCGAGCAGGTGGCCGAGGTCTTCACCGAGGTGGTCGTCGCCCCCGGCTTCGCCGACGGCGCCCTGGACGTGCTCACGCGCAAGAAGAACGTCCGGCTGCTGCGCGTCGGCTCGCCCTCGGGAGGCGACCGGCTCGAGCTCAAGCCCGTGGACGGCGGGCTGCTCGTCCAGACCGCGGACCGGCTGCAGGCGCCGGGGGACGACCCGGCCACGTGGGAGCTGGCCACGGGAGAGGCCGCGGCCGAGGACGTGCTGGCGGACCTGGCCTTCGCCTGGCGCGCCGTGCGCGCCGTCCGGTCCAACGCGGTGCTGCTCGCCCGCGGTCTCGCGACCACCGGCGTGGGGATGGGGCAGGTGAACCGCGTCGACTCCGCGCGGCTGGCGGTGGCACGGGCGGGCGAGCGGGCTGCGGGCTCCGTCGCCGCCTCCGACGCCTTCTTCCCCTTCGCCGACGGGCTCCAGGTCCTGCTCGACGCCGGCGTGCGCGCCGTCGTCCAGCCGGGCGGCTCGGTGCGCGACGAGGAGGTCGTCGCCGCCGCCCGGGCCGCCGGCGCCACCGTGTACCTCACGGGCACCCGGCACTTCACCCACTGACCGGTGGCCGCGACGACCGGTGCCGGCGGGGACCCGCGGGACGACGCGGGCGCCACCGCCGCGTCCGGGCGGGCGGAGGAGGACGACGCCCGCGCGGTCCGGCGGCACGGGAGCCTGGTGCTCGCCCTCGTGGCCGCCCTCGTCGTCGGGGCCCTGCTCGCCGGCCTCGTCGCGGGCTTCCGGGTCACCGGCGTCGTCCTCGGCCTGGGGCTCGTCGCGCTGGCCGTCGTGCGGGTCGCCGGCTCCTCGCGCCTGGTCGGCCCCCTCGCCGTGCGGTCCCGCGCCGTCGACACCGTCGTGGCGCTCGTCCTGGCCGTCGGGCTCCTCGGCCTCTCGGTGACGACGCCGGGCGCCGTCCCCGGACCGGTGCCCTGAGGTCGCCGCCGTCGGGCACCTCTCCCGGCTCGGGTCCGGAGGGCACCCCGGGAGGACGCGTCCCCCGGGGAGCCCGGGCTCCCCGGGGGACGCCGCCTCAGCCCAGCAGGCCCATGCCCGCCACGGCCTCCCGCTCGTCGGCGAGCTCGGCGACGCTGGCGTCGATGCGCTGCCGCGAGAAGTCGTCCACCTCGAGCCCCTGCACGACCTCCCACTCCCCGTCCCGCGTGGTCACCGGGAAGCTGGAGACCAGGCCCTCCGGGACGCCGTAGGAGCCGTCCGACCGCACCGCCATGGACGTCCACGAGCCCTCGGGCGTCCCGGTGAGCCAGGTGCGGACGTGGTCGATCGCCGCGTTCGCGGCCGAGGCCGCGGAGGAGGAGCCACGGGCCTCGATGATCGCGGCCCCCCGCTTCTGGACCGTGGGGATGAAGTCGTGCTCGACCCACCCCTGGTCGACGACCTCGGGGGCGGGGCGACCGCCGACGAGGGCGTGGGTGAGGTCGGGGTACTGCGTGGCCGAGTGGTTGCCCCAGATCGCGAGCCGGGAGACGTCGGCCACGCGGGCTCCCGCCTTCTGCGCCAGCTGGGTGACCGCGCGGTTGTGGTCCAGGCGGGTCATCGCCGTGAAGCGCTCGGCGGGGACGCCGTCGGCGTTGTTCATGGCGATGAGGCAGTTGGTGTTCGCCGGGTTGCCGACGACGAGCACGCGCAGGTCGTCGGCGGCCGACGCGGCGAGCGCCCGTCCCTGCCCCGTGAAGATGGCGCCGTTCGCCTCCAGCAGGTCGCCGCGCTCCATGCCCTTGGTGCGCGGGCGCGAGCCGACGAGCATCGCGACGTTCGCGCCCGAGAAGGCGGTGGCCGCGTCGTCGCTGATGTCGACGCTCTCCAGCAGCGGGAAGGCGCAGTCGTCGAGCTCCATCGCGACGCCCTCGGCAGCCCCGAGGGCCGGCGTGATCTCGAGGATCCGCAGCCGGACGGGGACGTCGGGCCCGAGCAGCGCGCCGCTCGCGATCCGCGGGAGGAGGCTGTAGCAGATCTGCCCGGCCCCTCCCGTGACGGCGACGGTGACGGGCGCGTGCCCGGACGTCGTGGTCGGCGTGGCGGAGGTCATGGGTGCGGCTCACTCCTTCGTGCCCGGCGCGGGTGCGCCTCGGCGGCAGGTGCGGTCACCGGTCGGCCCGGCGCTGCCGCGACCGTATCGCCGCCGGGTCCGCCCGGCGGGTCGGACGGGGCGGGCCCTGCGCCGGCCGGTGCCGTGCGCGTCCTGCGGCGCGGGCGGCGGACCCGGTACTTTGACGTCGAGACATCTGCGACCCACCCGCTCGCGACGAGGAGAGCCACCGCATGCCCAAGATCAAGGTCGAGGGGACCGTCGTCGAGCTCGACGGCGACGAGATGACCCGGATCATCTGGCAGTTCATCAAGGACCGCCTGATCCACCCGTACCTCGACGTCGACCTCGAGTACTACGACCTGGGGATGGAGCACCGCGACGCGACCGACGACCAGGTCACGGTCGACGCGGCGCACGCCATCGCGAAGCACGGCGTCGGCGTCAAGTGCGCGACGATCACGCCGGACGAGGCGAGGGTCGAGGAGTTCGGCCTCAAGAAGATGTGGCGCTCCCCGAACGGGACGATCCGCAACATCCTCGGCGGGGTCATCTTCCGTGAGCCCATCGTCATCTCGAACATCCCGCGCCTCGTGCCGGGCTGGACCAAGCCGATCATCGTCGGCCGCCACGCCTTCGGGGACCAGTACCGCGCCACCGACTTCCGCTTCCCGGGGGAGGGGACGCTGACGGTCTCCTTCCAGCCCGCCGACGGCTCCGAGCCCATCGAGCACGAGGTCTTCAGGTCCCCCGGGCCGGGCGTCGCGGTGGCCATGTACAACCTCGACGAGTCCATCCGCGACTTCGCCCGCAGCTCGATGAACTACGGCCTGGACCGCGGGTACCCCGTGTACCTGTCGACGAAGAACACGATCATGAAGGCCTACGACGGGCGCTTCAAGGACATCTTCGCCGAGGTCTTCGAGGCCGAGTTCGCCGAGAAGTTCGCCGCCGCCGGCATCACCTACGAGCACCGCCTCATCGACGACATGGTCGCGGCGTCGCTGAAGTGGGAGGGCGGCTACGTCTGGGCGTGCAAGAACTACGACGGCGACGTCCAGTCCGACACCGTGGCCCAGGGCTTCGGCTCGCTCGGGCTCATGACGTCGGTGCTCACCTCGCCGGACGGGCGCACCGTCGAGGCCGAGGCGGCGCACGGCACCGTGACCCGTCACTTCCGCCAGCACCAGCAGGGGAAGCAGACCTCGACGAACCCCATCGCGTCGATCTACGCCTGGACCCGCGGGCTGGCGCACCGTGGGCGCCTGGACGGCACGCCGGCGGTCACCGAGTTCGCCGAGACGCTCGAGGACGTCGTCGTGAAGACCGTCGAGAGCGGCAAGATGACGAAGGACCTCGCGATGCTCGTCGGCCCGGAGCAGGAGTGGCTGTCCACCGAGGAGTTCCTCGCCGCCCTGGACGAGAACCTCTCGGCACGCCTGGCCTGAGACCGCTCGACGAAGGGCCCGCCACCGACCACGGTGGCGGGCCCTTCGTCGCACCTACCGCTCGCCCTCCCCGTCCGGCTCCCCGTCCGGACCGCCCTGAGGTGCCCGCGGCAGGTCCGGCTCGAGGTAGATGACGCGGGCGATCGGCACGGCGGCCCGGACCCGGCGCTCGGCCGCGTCGATGGCGTGGGCCACGTCGTCGGCCGTGCTCGCCCCGGGGACGGCGATCTTGGCGCCGACGAGCAGCTCCTCGGGACCGAGGTGCAGCGTGCGCAGGTGGATGACGCCGGTGACGCCGTCCCCGGGCAGCGCCGCCTCGATCGCCCGCACCTGGGACGGGCGGGCGCCCTCGCCGACCAGGAGCGACTTCATCTCCACGGCGAGCACGACGGCGACGGCCGTCAGCAGCAGCCCGATGGCCGCGGTGCCCGCGGCGTCCCAGCGCCCGTCCCCGGTGAGGAGTGTCAGGCCCACGCCGACCAGCGCGAAGACGATGCCCAGCAGCGCGGCGCTGTCCTCCAGCAGCACGACGGGCAGCTCGGGCGCCCGCGCCGTGCGCACGAAGCGCGGCAGGCTCTGGTCCCCGCGCGCCTCGTGCGCCTCGTGCACCGCCGTCCGCAGGCTCAGCCCCTCCATGACGAAGGCGACGACCAGGACGACGACGGGGACCCAGCGCCAGGCGGTGATCGGCTCGGGCTCCTGGAACTTCTCGTAGGCCTCGAAGAGCGCGAAGAGCCCGCCCAGCGTGAACAGCACGACGGCGACGACGAAGCCGTAGACGTAGCGCTCGCGCCCGAACCCGAAGGGGTGCTCCGGCGTCGCGCTGCGCCGGGACTGCTTGCCGCCGACGAGCAGCAGCACCTGGTTGCCGGAGTCCGCGAGGGAGTGCACGGACTCAGCGAGCATCGCCGACGACGCCGTGAGGAGGTAGGCGAGGAACTTCGTCACCGCGATGCCGAGGTTCGCCGCGAGCGCGGCGAGGATCGCCGTGGTCGAGCCGGTGTGGCCGCCCCCGCCCTCGGCCTCGTGGTCCTGCTGCTCCGCGCGGGCGGACGTGTCGGTCATGGGGAGAGGGGAGCACACGCGCGCCCGGTGCGGCGGCGGCGCGCCGCACCGCCTCCCGCGGGCTCACCCGGCGAAGACGTCGTCCTCCAGCCGGAGGTCGAGCTCCTCGACGCGCAGGACGAGGGCGGGGGAACCGCCCCGGGGGCCGACCTCCAGCGGCAGACCGCTGCCCCGGTCGAGGACCACGGACGTGGGGCCGGCGGTGCGGCGGCCCCGCTGCGGCGGGCCGAGCCCGGCGACGTCGCCCTGCACGGCGGGCGTGCCGTCGACCACGACTTCCCGGACCTCGCAGAGCCGCAGGGCCGCCACCGCGTCCCGCCGCGCCCGCGAGGGCAGCGCCCCGGCGACGGGGGGCAGGCCGGTGGCCAGCGCCAGCGGGTCGAGCAGGACGCGCAGCGCGTCGTGCTCGTCCAGAGCGTCGGCGAGCGCCCGGGCGACCACCCGCCCCGCGGCGTCCTCGACCCGGACGCCCGCCGGCACGCCCATGAGCGGACGACGCAGCAGCAGCCGGGCGGCGCCCTCCGGGACGACGCCGCCGCCGCGCACGACCCGGACCCGCGCCGAGGACCACCAGCCGCCCGTCGCGTCGAGCAGGCCGCGCAGGACCGTGGTGGCTCCGGGCTCCGCGGCGGTCACCCCCCGGACGGTAGCCGGGCGGGAGCCGCGGGCCGCCGGGACCGCGGCGTCGCGGCCGACGGGGTCGCTACGGGCTCTGACGCCGCGCCAGCAGGGTCTGGACGACGACGACGGCGACGAGGAAGGCGCCGTTGACGACGAGCTGGTAGGAGGAGTCGAGGCTGCCGACCTGGTTGATGATGTTGGCGATGACGCCGAGCAGGACGACGCCGGCGAGCGTGCCGCCGGTCGAGCCCGCGCCGCCGGTCAGGAGGGTCCCGCCGATGACGACGGCCGAGATGGCCGTGAGCTCCAGGCCCACCCCGACGATCGTCACGCCCGCGCCCGAGCGGGCCGTCGACATCGTCCCGGCGAAACCTGCGAGCAGCCCCGAGGACGTGTAGGCGAGGAGCTTCGTGCGGTCGACGGCCAGCCCCATCAGGCGGGAGGCGTCCTCGCCACCGCCGACGGCGAGGACCGTCTGCCCGTAGCCGGTGCGCTGCAGCACCAGCGCACCGAGCGCGTAGAGGCCGACGACCACGACCACCGGCCACGGCAGCCCGAGCACGCTGCCCCGGCCCAGCACGGTCAGCGCGGTGCCGTCCGGGACCAGGTACGTCGTCTGGCCGCCGTCGGACAGCGCGAGCAGGAGGCCGCGGGCGAAGAGCAGCGAGGCCAGCGTGACGATGAAGGGCGCCATCCGCACGCGGGTGACGAGCAGCCCGTTGACGAGGCCGATGCCGCCGCACAGCGCCAGCGGCACGCCGAGCGCCGCGAGCGTGCCGTACTGCGAGGCCCAGGCGGTCACCACACCGCCGAGGGCGAAGACCGAGCCCACCGACAGGTCGATGCCCCCCGTGATGATGACGAACGTCATCCCGAGCGCGATGACGGCCAGGAAGGAGCTCTGCACGGCGATGTTCTCGGCGTTGCGGAGCGAGGCGAAGTCGTCGAAGACGACGCTCGCGACCACGACGACGAGCACGAGCACGACGACCGAGCCCCGCCGCTGGGCCACCTCGGCGAACCGTCCGGCCGTCCGTCCGCGGCGGGTGCCCGTGCCCGCGGTCGCCGTGGTGGTCGCTGCGCTCACGAGGCCCTCCTGCGGCCGAGCTGGATCCAGACGGCGGCGACGATGATGCCGGCCTGCACCATCTGCGCCGTCGCGTAGCTGAGGTCGTTCGAGATGAGCAGCGCCGTGATGAGCTGCACGAGCAGTGCGCCCGCGACGGTGCCGAGCACCCGTACCCGGCCGCCCGACAGCGGCGTGCCGCCGATGACGACGGCGGTGATGGCGCTGAGCTCCAGGAGCTCCCCGAGGGTGTTGGGCGTGCTCGCCCCGAGCCGTGCCGTCGCGAGCAGCCCGGCCACCGCCGCGAGCACCCCCGAGACGACGTAGACGGTGACGAGCACGCGCCGCACGGGCAGGCCGGCGAGCCGGCTGGCCGTCCGGTTTCCCCCGATGGCGACGAGCTGGCGGCCGAAGGTGGTCCGCTGCACGACGAGGGCGACGACGACGACGAGGACGGCGGCCACGACGACGACGTACGGGACGCCGAGCACCTCCCCCCGGCCGAGCTGGAGCACCGTCGGGTTGATGATCTGCGTCTGGCGGCCGCCGCCGACCACCGTCGCGAGCCCGCGCAGGCCGACGAGGAGCGCGAGCGTCGCGACGATGGGCTGGACGCGGACGAAGGCGACGAGGGACCCGGCGACGGACCCGGTCACGACGCCGACGACGACCACGGCCAGCAGACCGCCGACCGCGCCGTAGCCGAGGTACAGCGGCAGGACGGCGGCGGAGACCGCCATGACCGACCCGACCGAGAGGTCGATCCCCTCCGTGCCGATGACGAGCGCCATCCCCAGGGACACGACCAGGACGGGCACCACCTGGATCAGCTGCGTGCGCAGACCGCCCAGCGACACGAAGCCGGGCGTGGTCACGAGCGCGACGACCAGCACGAGGACGATCGCCGCGTAGACGCCGTAGTCCTGGAACCACCCCGGCCGCAGGCGCGGCCGGCTGCGACGGCCCGGGCCGGTGGAACCGGCGCGGTCGCGCCGGGTCCCCGCCTCCCCGTCGTCCGTCGCCGGCGGCCGTGCAGCCGTCGCGGCCGCCGGTGTCCTGCGCTCGCTCACCGCGCTCCTCCCGTGGTCCTGCTCGTCGTCGGGCCGGTGCTCGTGCCTCCGCCGGCGGGTCCGTCGGGCGCGCCGGCGCAGGCACGGGCACCGTCCCGGTCGGCCGCGCCCGCGATGACGGACATCAGCTCGTCCTCGCGCACGAGCGCGCCCGTCAGCTCGCCCGCGACGGCGCCCTCGCGCAGCACGACCACGCGGTCGGCGCCGCGTACGAGCTCGTCGAGCTCGCTGGAGATGAGGACGACGCCGAGACCCTCGGCCGCCAGCTCGTCCACCAGGCCCTGCACCTCGGCCTTCGCGCCGACGTCGATCCCGCGCGTCGGCTCGTCGAGCAGCAGCACGGTCGGGTGCGTCGCCAGCCAGCGGGCGAGCAGCACCTTCTGCTGGTTGCCGCCGCTCAGCTCGGAGACGGGTTGCTCCGGTGAGGACACCTTGATCCGCAGCCGCCGCACGAACGTCTCGACGACGGCGTCCTGCCTCGCCCGCGACACGAGCCCGCCGGGGGACAGCCGCGGCAGCGCGGCGAGGACGATGTTCTCGCGCACGGACAGCCCGGGGACGATGCCCTCCGTCTTGCGGTCCTCGGCGAGCATGGCGACGCCGGCCCGGAGCGAGCCCGCCGGCCGGCCCGGGCGCAGGCGGCTCCCGCGCACCCGGACCTGCCCGTCGTCGACGGGCAGCGCCCCCGCCACGGCCTTCACCGTCTCCGTGCGGCCCGCGCCCAGGAGGCCGCCGAGCCCCACGACCTCGCCCGGCGCCACGGAGAAGGTGACGTCGCGCACCGACGTCCCGCTGCGCAGGCCGTCCACCTCGAGGACGGGGGCCTCGTCCGACGAGGTCTGCCCGTCGTCCCGCGAGCGCTCGGTGCGGGCGTCGACCGACCGCCCGAGCATGAGCCGGACGAGCTCGAGCCGCTCGAGCCCGGCGAGCTCGCCGGTGTGCACCACGCGCCCGTCCCGCATCACGGTCACGCGGTCGCAGACCCGGTACAGCTCGTCCATCCGGTGGCTCACGTAGACGATGGCGACGCCGCTCGCGTGCAGGCGGTCCATCGTCGCGAAGAGGACCTCCACCTCGCGCGGCTCGAGGGAGCTCGTCGGCTCGTCCATGACGAGGACCTGGGCGTCGGTGGAGACGGCGCGCGCCAGCGCCACCATCTGCTGCGTGCCCAGCCCCAGCGTGCGCAGGGGCCTCGTCGGGTCGACCGGGACGCCCAGGTCGGCGAGCAGCGCCCCGGCGTCCCGGTTCATCCGTCGGAAGTCGACGAGCCCCAGCCGCGTGCGTGGCTCGCGACCGAGGAAGACGTTGCGCGCGACGCTCTGGAGGCCGACGAGGTTGACCTCCTGGTAGATCGTGCTGATGCCGGCGTCCTGGGCCTCGGACGGCTTCGTGAAGCGGACCCGCTCCCCGCGGTAGCGCACCTCGCCCTCGTCGGCGCGGTGCACCCCCGTGAGCACCTTGATCAGCGTCGACTTGCCGGCGCCGTTCTCCCCGACCAGCGCGTGCACCTCACCCCGGCGCAGCGTGAAGTCGACGTCGTCCAGGGCCCGGGCCCCGGGGAACTCCTTGACGACGCCCCGCACCTCGAGGACGGGCTCGCCGGGCTCCCCCCGGGACCCGGGCTCCTCGCCCCGGTGCGGCGGGGCCGCGCGACGGCCCGCGGTCGTGCTGCCTGTGCTGCTCATGCGTCCTCCAGCTCGCGCTCGACCGCTGGGCACGGGGCCCGGGGCGGCGCCCCTGCTCGGGGCGGGCGGCGCACGCCGCCCNGCGGTCGTGCTGCCTGTGCTGCTCATGCGTCCTCCAGCTCGCGCTCGACCGCTGGGCACGGGGCCCGGGGCGGCGCCCCTGCTCGGGCCGGGCGGCGCACGCCGCCCGGCCCGTCCGAGTCCTCGGCGCCTAGAAGGCGTCGCCGATGCGGTCGGCGGCGTTGGACTCGTCGTACTCCCCGTCCTCGATGACGATGTCGACGGGGACCGGCTCGCCGGACAGGAACTGCTCGGCGGTGGAGAAGGCGAGCGGGCCGAAGCGCGGGTTCGACTCGATGACCGCGTTGTAGTCGCCGTCGACGATCGCCTGGACGGCGTTGCGGGTGCCGTCGATCGAGACGATCTTGACGTCCTGGCCCGGGTCCTTGCCCGCCGCCTGGATGGCGGTCAGGGCGCCGAGGCCCATCTCGTCGTTCTCCGCGTAGACGGCCGTGATGCCGGGGTTCGCCTGCAGCAGCTGCTCCATCACCTGCTGGCCCGTCGAGCGGGAGAACTCGCCGGTCTGCTGGGCCACGACCTCGAGGTCGGGCGCCTGCTCCTGGAGGGTCTCGACGAAGCCGTCGGTGCGACCGGTCGTCACGTTGTTCCCGGACGTGCCGAGCAGGATGGCGACCTGCCCCTCACCGCCCGTCGTGTCGATCATCGCCTCGGCGGCACGGACACCCTGGTCGTAGAAGTCCGACCCGAGGAAGGTGACGTAGTCGACGCACGGCTCCGCGTTGAGCTTCCGGTCGATCGTGATGACGGGCACGCCCTGGTCCCGGGCCTGGGCGAGCGCCGGCTCCAGCCCGTCGGAGTTGAGGGGTGCGACGATCAGGAGCTCCGCGCCCTGGGCGAGCATGTCCTGGATGTCGGAGACCTGCTTGGAGAGCTGGTTGTTGGCGTTGGTCGTCAGCAGGTCCTCCACGCCGGCCTCCGCGGCGGCGTCGCGGATCGACTGGGTCTCCGCGACGCGGAAGGGCGCGGACTCGGGCTCGGACTGCGAGAAGCCGACGACCGTCTCCGAGAGGTCCATCTCCTCGGCGCCGTAGTCGGCGATCGAGCAGGTCTCCCCGCCGGCGCCCGACGCGGTGGGCGTCACCGCCTCGGCGGCCGGCCCCCCGCCGGCGCTGCCCGCGTCCGTGCTGCCCGAAGGGGTCTCGGAGTTCGCGCAGCCGGCGAGGGCGAGGCCGAGGGCGGCCGTCGCCACGAGCAGGGAGGAGCGCCGCCGGCGCCCCCGCCCGTGGGTGCGAGGAGGGCCGTCGGTCGCGGTCGGGTCGCTGCTCGCCGAGAGGTGGGTCGTCATCGTCCGTGCTCCTTCGAGAGGACCTGCGTCGTCGTCAGGCCTGCGTCGTCGCTGTGTCGTCCGGGTGAGGCGTCGTCGGGTGCCGCGTCGTCCACGTGAGGCGTCGTCGGGGTACGGGCACCCGACCGGTCAGGACCGGGCGCAGGTCCTGCGGCTCCGCTCGACGCGTCCGTGCGTGCCGCGGGCATCTGTCCGATCGGTCCGATCCTGTCCCTCCTCCGGCCCGGGGTCAAGGAGTCGGCACCCTCGGGCGATCACGGGACGATCACATCCGGTCGTCCGTGGACGGTGCCTCCGGTCAACGGGGTGGGGCGTCCTCCGCGCGGGGCGGGACCTCGGCGAGGTGCACCTGGACGCCGAGCTCGCGCAGGCGCTCCACCTGCTCGGCGGGCGCCCGGGTGGTCGTCACGAGGTGGTCGATCTCCTCGGTCGTGGCCGTGAGCGTCATCGTGTCGACCCCGATCTTCGTCGAGTCGGCGAGGACGACGAGCTCGGCCGCGGAGGCGACCATCGCCCGGTCGACGCCCGCCACCGCGGCGCTGGGCGTGGAGAGCCCGCGCTCGCCGGTGAGCCCGTTGCCGGACAGGAACGCCCGGCGGGTGCGCACGTCGACCAGCGACGCCTCGGCGGCCGTGCCGACGAGCCCGAGGATCGGCCCCCGCAGCGAGCCGCCGGTGAGGACGACCTCGACGCCCCGGGCCCCCGCGAGGGCCTGCGCCACGAGCAGGGAGTTCGTCATGACCGTCAGGTCCGCGCAGGTCGCGAGGCGGCGGGCGAGCGCCTGCGTCGTCGTGCCGGCACCGATGGTGACGGCGTCGCCGGAGTCCACGAGGGAGAGCGCGACCTCGGCCATGGCGGCCTTCTCGTCCGCCGCGACGTCGGCCTTCTCGGCGTAGGGCGCCTCCCGCCCGAGGCCGCCCGGCGGGGCCGCCCCGCCGTGCCGGCGGTCCACGAGGCCCTGGTCGGCCAGCAGGCGCAGGTCGCGGCGCACGGTGACCTCGGAGCTGCCCACCCGGCGGGCGAGCTCGCGCAGGCTCACCGGGCCGCCGGAGTGGACGAGCCCCAGGATGGCCTGTCGGCGCTCGTCGGCGAACACGGCGCGGACCCTACGGGCCCCGGGGCCGCCGTGGAGCGGGTACGCACCGCAGGGGCGTCGGCCGGGACCGACCCTTGACGCCGCCGGTGGCGGACGCGTACCAATCGTCTGTCGTGTCCGCTTGTGCACGGGCGCGACCGGTCGGGACCACCTCGTCCTCACGACCGGAGCCCGACCCGACGCCCTCCGACGACGCAGGAGCCGCCCCGTGACCCTCCGACGACCACGACCGACCCCGCAGGCGCGGGCGGGGCTGCCCGCCGCGCCGCGGTCCCGCAGCCGGCGCAGCGCCGCCGTCGTCGCGGGCGCCGCGCTCGCCGCCTCCCTCACCGTGGCGGCGCCCGCCTCCCAGGCCGCGCCCTCGGCGGTGGAGCCGCTGGAGCCGCCGCTGTCGACGCCCTGGACCGACGAGGTCAGCGCCGACAACGCCCTGCCCGAGTACCCGCGCCCGGCGCTGGCGCGCGAGCAGTGGCAGAACCTCAACGGGGAGTGGCAGTTCGAGGAGATCGGCGAGGACGAGACGCCCACCCCCGGCGCCGCCCTCGACGACCGGATCATCGTGCCGTACCCGGTCGAGTCCGCGCTGTCCGGCGTCCAGGACGAGGAGGTCGACTCGATGGTCTACCGCCGCACCTTCACGGTGCCGCGGGACTGGCGGGTCGGCACGCGCCAGGACCTGCGCCTCAACTTCGGCGCCGTCGACTGGGCGGCCACCGTCTGGGTCAACGGGCAGCAGGTCGCCGAGCACACGGGCGGCTACGACGCCTTCAGCGTCGACGTCACCGACGCGCTGCGCCCGGGCCGCGGCCCGCAGGAGCTCATCGTCAAGGCCGTCGACCCGACGGACGCCGCGGGCATCCCGGTCGGCAAGCAGCGGGAGGACCCGGGCGGGATCTTCTACACCGCGTCCTCGGGCATCTGGCAGACCGTCTGGATGGAGCCCGTCCCGTCCACGTCGGCCGTGACGGAGCTCGACGTGACGCCCGACCTCGACGCGTCGGCGTTCCGCATGACCGTCGGCGCCGAGGGGGCGTCCCGGCTGGCGACCGTCGAGGCCGTCGTCACCGGCGAGGACGGCGAGGAGGTCGCGCGGGCGAGCGGTACCCCGGGGGCGGAGCTCGTGCTGCCCGTGGAGGACCCGCGGCTGTGGAGCCCGGACGACCCCTTCCTCTACGACATGACCGTCACCCTGCGGGACGGCCGGGGCGTCGACACCGTCACGAGCTACGCCGGCATGCGGTCGATCGAGGTCGGCGAGGTGGACGGCGACCAGCGGTTCCTCCTCAACGGCGAGCCCGTCTTCCTGCAGTCGACGCTGGACCAGGGCTACTGGCCGGACGGCATCTACACCGCGCCGACCGACGAGGCGCTGCGCTTCGACATCGAGCAGACGAAGAAGTACGGCTTCAACACCATCCGCAAGCACATCAAGGTGGAGCCGGCGCGCTGGTACTACTGGGCCGACCGCCTCGGGATGATGGTCTGGCAGGACATGCCGTCCACCCGGATCGACGACAGCCTGCCGGAGAGCGACCACGAGAAGTTCGAGGACGAGCTGCACCGGATGGTCGACCAGCACGACTCGGTGACGTCGATCATCGGCTGGATCCCCTTCAACGAGGGCTGGGGCGAGTGGAGCCGGGAGGCGACCGCGCGCATCGCCGGGGACGTCGCCGAGCAGGACCCGAGCCGCGTCGTGAACGCGGCGAGCGGGGTCAACTGCTGCCTCAGCAAGGGCGACAGCGGCGCCGGCGACGTCATCGACTGGCACCAGTACCAGGGACCGGCGTTCCCGACGCCGGACGGCGAGCGCGCCCCGATCGACGGCGAGCACGGCGGCCTCACGCTGCCGGTCGAGGGGCACACCTGGCCCGGCGGCTCCCTCAACCCCTACGGCGCCGTCGCGGACGAGGCGGCGCTGAACGCCGCCTACGTCGACAACCAGGAGAAGGTCGCGCAGGGGGCCCGCGGCACCCTCGCCGGGTCGATCTACACGCAGATCACCGACGTGGAGACCGAGCTCAACGGCCTGTGGACCTACGACCGGCAGGTGGAGAAGGTCGACCCGGCGCAGCTGCGCGCGGTGCACGAGCGCATCTACCGGGCGGCCGACAACCGCGAGGCGCTGCCGCCGGCGCTGCAGGGGACCGGGTACTGGCCGATGGACGAGGGGTCCGGGGACGTCGCCGCGGACGCCGTCGACGGCGCGGACCTCGACTTCCCCGCCGGGGTGTCGTGGACGGACGGCCGGCCCGGCTCCGCGGTCGAGGTCGACGGGTCCCAGTGGGGCGAGACGGACGAGCCCGTGGTCGACACGGACTACGGCTACAGCGTCTCCGCCTGGGTCCGGATGGACAGCAAGGACGGGTTCAAGACGGCCGTGAGCCAGGACGGCACGAGCGCCAGCGCGTTCTTCCTCCAGTACTCGAACGAGGACGACGCCTTCGCGTTCAGCTTCGTCGGCCGGCGCGCGGTGGCCGCGGACGTCGGGTCCCCGGAGCTCGGGCGCTGGTACCACCTCACCGGGGTGCGCGACGTCTACGCCGGCCAGCTGCGGATCTACGTCGACGGACAGCTCGCCGGCGAGACGGCGGCCGGGGCCGGTGACCGCACCGCCGGGCCGACGGTGGTCGGACGTGGACTCTTCGACGGGAACCCGGTGGACTTCTGGGACGGGGCGCTCGACGAGGTGCACGTCTACGACCACGTCCTCGCGCCGAGCGAGATCCAGCGCATCGCCACGGCGGAGCAGCCCCAGGGCTGACCCGCGGCGCACGACGACGGGGCCGGGGGGGGGGGGGGGGGGAAGGGGGGAAAAAAAACAAAAGAATCCTGCTCCCCCCCCCCCCCCTTCCCCCCCCCCCCCCCCCCGTCCCCGTCGCGTTCGTCCGTCTCCTCCTGCGCGTCGTCCTCTCCGGCACGTCGACGGCGTCGTGCCGTGAGAAGGGCCCCGGGACGACGTCATGTCGTCGACGTGCGGCGAAGGAGCGCGGGGGAGGGGCTCCTAGGGTCGGGGCATGGACCTGGGACTGGCGGGGACGCAGGCGCTCGTGACCGGCGCGAGCCGCGGGCTGGGGCTGGCGATCGCCGACGCGCTCGCGGCCGAGGGCGCCGACGTGGCGCTCGTGGCGCGCGGCGCCGACGGCCTCGCGACGGCGGCGGAGCAGGTCGGGCGGCACGGCACGCGGGTGCGGACGGCGGCGGTCGACGTCACCGACCTCGCCGCCCTCGCCGCCGAGGTGGACGCCGCCGCAGCCGATCTCGGCGGGCTGTCGCGCGTCGTCGCGAACGCCGGTGGCACCGTCGGCGGCGGGAACCTGCTGACGGGGACACCGCAGGAGTTCGTCGACACGTACGCGCTCAACGTGGGGCACGCCGTCGCGCTGCTGAAGGCGGCGTCCCCGTACCTGGCCGCCGCGGGAGGCGGTGCGGCGGTCGTCGTGTCGTCGATCACGGGGCAGCGACCGGCCCCCCGGACGGCCTACGCCGCGGCGAAGGCGGCGGAGACGCACCTCGCGGCGACGCTGGCGCGCGAGCTCGCCGTGCAGGGGACCCGCGTGAACTCGGTGAGCCCGGGGTCGATCCTGTTCCCCGGCGGTTCCTGGGAGACCTTCCGCGAGAACAACCCCGAGCGCTACGAGGACTTCCTCGCGCGGGAGTTCCCGCTCGGCCGCCTCGGCTCGCCGCAGGAGGTCGGCCAGGTCGTCGCCTTCCTGCTGTCCGAGCGTGCGTCCTGGGTCTCCGGCACCGACGTCGTCGTCGACGGCGCCCAGGGCTACCCGAGCGGGCGGCGCTTCGACGACTGACCCGAAGGTGTGGACGCAGGACGCGGACAGCCGCGTCCTGGGTCCACACCGTCGGGGTGCCGGTGCGTCGTCAGCGGAAGACGACCGTCCGGTGCCCGTCGAGGAGCACCCGGTGCTCGGCGTGCCAGCGGACGGCGCGCGCGAGCACCTGGGCCTCGACGTCCTGGCCGATGCCGACCATGTCGCGCTCGGTGGAGGCGTGGTCCACGCGCTGGACGTCCTGCTCGATGATCGGCCCCTCGTCGAGGTCGGCCGTCACGTAGTGCGCCGTGGCGCCGATGAGCTTGACGCCCCGGTCGTGGGCCTGCGCGTAGGGGCGGGCGCCCTTGAAGCTCGGCAGGAACGAGTGGTGGATGTTGATGGCCCGGCCGGCCAGCGCCCGGCACAGGTCGTCGGACAGCACCTGCATGTACCGGGCGAGCACGACGAGCTCGACGTCCCGCTCGCGGGCGAGGTCGAGCAGGTGCGCCTCGGCCTCCGCCTTGCGCCCCCGCTCGACGGGCAGGTGCGTGAAGGGGACGCCGTAGGTCGCGGCCATCGGCGCGAGGTCGGGGTGGTTGCCGACGACGCCGACGACGTCGACGGGCAGCCGCCCGGAGCGCTGCCGGAAGAGCAGGTCGTTGAGGCAGTGCGCGGCCCGTGAGACGAGGACGAGCGTGCGCAGCGGCCGGCCGACGACGTCGAGCGTCCACGTCATGCCGAAGCGGTCGGCGACGGGCTCGACGAGGGCGGCCAGCGCCTCGCGCCCCAGCGCGACCTCCACCTGCAGGCGCAGGTGGAAGCGGCCGGTGCCGGGGTCGCCGTACTGCTGGCTCTCCGTGATGTTGCCGCCGGCCCCCGCCAGCACCCCGCTCACGGCGTGGACGATCCCGGGCCCGTCCGGGCAGGTGAGCACCAGCACGTAGGCGGGGACGGCGTCGTCGGGAGGGGCGGTGGTCACGGGCGGGCAGGCTAGTGCGCGCCCGTGGTGGCCCGGCCCGGGCAGGACCGGGCGACCTCGGCGGGCCCCGGCTACCCTGGCCCGGCCGCGACTGGCGAGGGTGGTCACCACCGGGGAGCGGCAGCGGGACGCCCGAGCGCGTGCCGAGCAGAGCGGTCGTCCGCCTGGGCCGCCTGCGAGAGTCCCGCCCGTGCCCGCCAGCCACGAGGAGACGCGATGACGACCGTCGAGCCCGTCCAGCCCCACAGCCCCGACGAGGTCCACGAGGACCCGCCGCCGCCCTCGTCCCCGGGCGGGGGCGCCGGCACCCCGGCCCGGACGCCCGTCGACGGCGGCGTGACGGACCGCCCGCTGTCCGAGGTCGACCCGGAGATCGCCGAGGTCCTCGAGCGCGAGCTGGGCCGCCAGCGCGGAACGCTCGAGATGATCGCCAGCGAGAACTTCGCGCCCCGTGCGGTGCTCGAGGCGCAGGGCTCGGTGCTGACGAACAAGTACGCCGAGGGCTACCCCGGCCGCCGCTACTACGGCGGCTGCGAGTTCGTCGACGTCGCCGAGGAGCTGGCGCGCGAGCGGGCGAAGGCCCTGTTCGGCGCCGAGCACGCCAACGTCCAGCCCCACGCGGGCGCGCAGGCCAACGCCGCCGTCATGCACGCCCTCATCCGGCCCGGCGACACGATCATGGGCCTCGAGCTCGCCCACGGCGGGCACCTCACGCACGGCATGAAGATCAACTTCTCCGGGCGCCTGTACGACGTGGCGACCTACGGGGTCGACGAGCGCACGCACCTCGTCGACATGGACCGCGTCCGGGAGACGGCGCTCGAGCGCCGGCCGAGGCTCATCATCGCCGGCTGGTCCGCCTACGCCCGCCACCTCGACTTCGCGGCCTTCCGGGCCGTGGCCGACGAGGTGGGTGCGCTGCTGATGGTCGACATGGCGCACTTCGCGGGACTCGTCGCCGCGGGCCTGCACCCCTCGCCCGTCCCGCACGCCGACGTCGTCACCTCGACGGTGCACAAGACGCTCGCGGGCCCGCGCAGCGGCGTGATCCTCTGCCGGGCCGAGCACGCGAAGAAGGTCGACTCCGCGGTCTTCCCCGGCCAGCAGGGCGGGCCGCTCATGCACGCCGTCGCGGCGAAGGCGGTCGCGTTCAAGATCGCCGCGACGCCGGAGTTCCGGGAGCGCCAGGAGCGGACGCTGCGCGGTGCGAAGGCCGTCGCGGCGGCCCTGACGACCGACGCCGCCCGCTCCGCCGGCGTCGACGTCCTCACCGGCGGCACGGACGTCCACCTCGTGCTCGCCGACCTCCGGGAGAGCGAGCTCGACGGGAAGCAGGCCGAGGACCGCCTCCACGAGGCGGGCATCACCGTCAACCGCAACGCCGTCCCCTTCGACCCGCGGCCGCCGATGGTGACCTCCGGCCTGCGGATCGGCACGCCGGCGCTCGCCACCCGCGGCTTCGACGACGCCGAGTTCGCCGAGGTCGGCGACGTGATCGCCGCGGCGCTGCAGCCCGAGTGCGACCTCCCGGGGCTGCGGGCGCGCGTGGCCGACCTCGCCGAGCGCTTCCCGCTCTACCCGGGGCTCGAGGAGTGGTGACCGGCGCGCCCTCCGACCGGGGGAGAGCCGTCGTCCTCGACGGGCGCGCCGCGGCCGCCGCGGTGAAGTCCGACCTCGCGCAGCGGGTCTCGGCGCTGCGCGAGCGCGGCGTCGTCCCGGGCCTCGGGACGGTGCTCGTCGGGGACGACCCCGGCAGCGCCACGTACGTGCGGGGCAAGCACCGGGACTGCGCCGAGGTCGGGATCGAGTCGCTGCGCGTCGACCTGCCGGGTGACGTCGCCCAGGCGGAGGTCGAGGCGCGCGTCGCCGAGCTGAACGCCGACCCGGCGTGCACCGGGTTCATCGTCCAGCTGCCGCTGCCCGCCGGGATGGACGCCAACCGGGTGCTCGAGCTCGTCGACCCGGCCAAGGACGCCGACGGCCTGCACCCGACGAACCTCGGGCGGCTCGTGCTCCGGGTCCGCGAGGAGGTCACCTCGCCCCTGCCGTGCACCCCGCGCGGCGTCATCGACCTCCTGCAGCGGCACGAGGTCCCGCTGGACGGCGCCGAGGTCGTCGTCGTCGGCCGGGGGACGACCGTGGGCCGCAGCATCGGCCTGCTGCTGACCCGGCGCGACGTCAACGCCACGGTGACGCTGTGCCACACGGGGACCCGCGACCTCGCCGCCCACCTGCGGCGGGCGGACGTCGTCGTCGCGGCGGCGGGCGTGCCGGGGATCGTGCTCCCGGAGGACGTGCGGCCCGGGGCCGCGGTCCTCGACGTCGGCGTGAGCCGCGTCGTCGACACCGCGGGGAAGGCCTCGCTCGTCGGCGACGTGGCGCCGGGCGTCGAGGACGTCGCCGGGTGGCTGTCCCCCAACCCGGGCGGCGTCGGCCCCATGACGCGCGCGCTGCTGCTGGCGAACGTCGTCGAGGCCGCGGAGCGCGCGGCCGGCTGACGCGCCGGGACGGCGCGTGCCGCGGACGTGGGGCTCGCGCACCTCCGTGGCGCTCGACCGTCCCGGCCGCGCCCGGGTGTCACCCCTCCCGGTGCACCCGGTGCTGGGCGGCCTGGGCGAGGGGCTTGACGACGAGCAGGTCGACGTCGACGTGGGGCGGGCGGGTGACGACGAAGGAGACGCAGTCGGCGACGTCCTCGGCCACGAGCGGCTCGGCGACGCCCTCGTAGACCTTCGCGGCGGCCTCGGCGTCACCGTGGAAGCGCTTGGTGGAGAACTCCTCCGTGGCCACCATGCCCGGCGCGATCTCGCTGACCCGCACCGGCTGCCCGAGCAGCTCCAGGCGCAGGGTCTCGGCCAGCGCCGTCGTGCCGTGCTTGGCCGCGGTGTAGCCGCCGCCGCCCTCGTAGACGATGCGCCCGGCGGTCGACGACATGACGACGACGTGCCCGTCCCCGCTGGCCACCAGCGCCGGCACGAACGCCTTCACCACCCGCAGCGTGCCGAGGACGTTGACGTCGTACATCCACCGCCAGTCCTCGACGTCGGCGTCGACGACGGCGTCCATCCCGACCGCCCCGCCCGCGTTGGCGACGAGGACGGCGCACCCGCCGACCTCCCGGGCCAGGGCCGCGACGGAGGCGTCGTCGGTGACGTCGCAGACGACGGCGCGCCCGCCGACCTCCTCGGCGAGGGCCCGGATCCGGTCCTCGCGGCGTGCGGCGAGCACGACGTCGAAGCCGTCGGCGGCCAGCCGGCGGGCCGTCGCCGCGCCGATACCGCTGCTCGCGCCGGTGACGACGGCGGTGCGGCCACGGGGGCCCGCGGCGGTCGTGGTGGCGTCGGCAGTGGTGGCGTCGGGGGTCATGTCGTCGAGGGGCGCGTCGTCGAGAGGCATGGGCGGCTGCCTAGCATCCCGGCGTGCCCGACGCCTCCGCTGCCCCCCGACCGGTCGACCCCCTCGTCGTCGCCACCGCCAACGTCAACGGGATCCGCGCCGCGGCCCGGCGCGGCATGGGGGCCTGGCTGGCGGGGCGGACCGGCGCGGGCCCGACGGGCGAGAAGAGGGCCGTGGACGTCCTCTGCCTGCAGGAGGTCCGCGCGGACGACGACACGCTGCGGGGCGTCCTCGCCGAGATGGCGGGGGAGGAGGCGCCGGCGCGCGGCGTGGACCAGGGCGACCCGGTCGGCGGGTGGCACGTCGCCCACGTGGAGCCGTCGGGGCAGGGCACCAAGGGGCGCGCCGGCGTCGCCGTCGCCAGCCGTCTCCCGGTGACCGCGGTCCGGACGGACCTGGGGGACGCCGACCCCGACGGCCGCTTCGCCGCCGCGGGTCGCTGGGTCGAGGCCGACCTCGCGCTGGGGGACGGGCGCACGCTCACCGCGGTCAGCGCCTACGTGCACTCCGGCGAGGTGGGCACCCCGAAGCAGGACGACAAGACGGCCTTCCTCGCCGCCATGACGACGCGGATGGCGGCGCTCGCTGCGGACGACGGGGCCCTCGCCGTCGTCACGGGCGACCTCAACGTCGGCCACCGCGAGCTGGACATCAGGAACTGGAAGGGCAACCAGAAGAAGGCGGGTTTCCTGCCGGAGGAGCGCGCCGTCCTCGACCGCTGGCTGCGCGCGCCGGGGGACGGCGACGGCCTCGGCTGGGGAGACGTCGCCCGCCGTCTCGCCGGCGAGGTGGACGGCCCCTACTCCTGGTGGTCCTGGCGCGGCCAGGCCTTCGACCGCGACACGGGGTGGCGCATCGACTACCAGCTGGCCACGCCGGCGCTGGCCGCGGCCGCGCGCTCGTGCGAGGTGGACCGGGCGTCCACCTACGCCGAGCGCTGGAGCGATCACGCGCCCGTCGTCGCCTCCTACGGGCTCTGACGGGACGCGCGGCGCCCCGGGGACCTCACCGCTCCAGCAGGAACAGCGCCGCGACGGCGCCGAAGACGAGGTGGGCGGCCACCTCGAGCGGCTGGTTGGTCACCGCGAGGAAGGCCGACAGGTGGTCGACGGACCGGCTGAGCACCTGGAAGTCGACGAGGTAGATCACGAGGCCCGCGACGAGGCCCCCGAGGGCGACGAGCGCGGGACGCCGGCGGACGGGCCGGGCCGCGAGGGCGAGGACCACGCCGAACGCGATGCTGATGACGACGTGCAGGACGACGCCGAGGGGGACCGACGCCTCCGTCGGGGGCGGGCCCTGGACGAGCGTGGCGATGGTCCGGAACGGCGCCGGCCAGGGCATGCCCTGGGTCGTGACGAAGGCGCTGTTGACGGCGAGGAAGACGGCCCCCCCGACGAGGCCGCCGAGGGCTCCTCTCCCGAGCCACGCCCCGGTGCTCGTGCGGCGGTCCTCGGTGGTCCTGCTGCCGGTGCTGCTCACGGTCGTCTCCTCCTGGGGTGCGGTCCCCCCGCGCGCTGCTTCGGAGGCAGCGCGCAGGGGGTCTGCCTCCTCAGGTCACGATCGGGTACCGGCCGCACCTCACCCGGCCGCGTGCGCCGGCTCGGCGGCCCCCTGCGTCGGCCGCGGCAGCTCGCCGCGGCGCTCGCGCACCTGGTCGCGGGCGCTCTCGGCGGCCGGCAGCAGCAGCTCGCCCCACGCGGGGAACGGGTGCACCACCTCGGCGAGCAGCTCGACGGTGAGCCGAGCGCGCACGGCGAGCACCAGCTCGCCGCCCCAGCTGTCCGCCTCGGGCCCGACGGCGGACGCGCCGAGCAGCACGCCGGTCCCGGCGTCGACCACCAGCTCGACCGTCCCCGGCCCGTCGTAGCGCTCCACGTGCGCCCGGCCGGTGTCGTGGCTCGCCTGCACGGCCACGACGACCTCGTGGCCGGCGTCGCGGGCGCCCTCCGCCGTCAGACCGGTGGCCAGGACCGACGGCTCGGTGTAGACCGCGCGCGGCATCCCGGTCTCGTCCCCGGCGCGGGGGTGCCCGGTGAGGGCGTCGGCGACGACGCGCGCCTGGTAGTTGGCGCCGTGGGTGTACGGGGCGCGCCCGTTGACGTCGCCGACGGCGTAGACGTCGTCGAGCGGCTGCCCGTCCGCGAGGACCCGGTACCGGTCGTCGACGGCGAGCGCGCCGGCGTCGGTGACGTCGAGGCCCTGCGTCTGCACGCACTCCAGCCGCGGTCGGCGGCCGCTCGCGAGCAGGACGCGCTCGCCGGTCACCTCGGAGCCGTCGTCGAGCTCCAGGACGACGCCGTCACCACCGGTCCGCGCGCGGCTCGCCGTGACGCCGGTGCGCACGTCCACCCCGGACCCCGCGAGCGCCTGCTCGACCGCCTCGCCGACGGAGGGCTGCTCGGAGGCGAGCAGCCGGGGGGTGGTCTCCACGAGCGTCGTCCGGACCCCGAAGGAGGCGTACACCTGGGACAGCTCGCACCCGACCGCGCCGCCGCCGAGCACGACGAGGCTCGCGGGGCGGTGGTCGCTGGTCAGGGCCTCGTCGCTGGTCCACGTCGGGACGTCCTCGAGGCCGTCGACCGGGGGCGCCGACGGGGTGCTCCCGGTGGCGACGACGAGGGTGCGCCAGCCGATCTCCTCGACCTCGCCCGCCCCGTCGTCCGGCCCGTCGTCCGGCCCGTCGTCCGGCCCGGAGGCGCCGCGCCGCACCCGGACGAGGCCGCCGCCGCCGGGGGAGCGCTCGACCTCGGCCCAGCCGCGGACCAGCTCGACGCCGGCGTCGGCGAGCCCCCGGACCTTCCCGCTGTCGTCGAGGCCCGCCGTCGCCTCCCGGCGCCGCTGCAGCGCCCACGACCAGGCGGCGTCGTGGTCGGTCGACCCGCCGGCCCGGTGCGCGTGCCCCGCCAGCAGCATCGCCTTGCTCGGCACGCACGCCCAGAACGGGCACTCGCCGCCGACGAGCGAGGCCTCGACGACGACGACGGACAGGCCGGCCGCGGCGGCGCGGGGACCGGCCGTCTCGGCGGCGGAGCCACCCCCGACCACGACGACGTCGACGGTGCGGGGGACGCGCGAGGAGGCGCGGTCGGCGGCGGGGCTCGTCTCGGCGGTCGTCGGCTGCGCGGTCGTGGTCATGCCCGCGAGTCTGCGGGGGCGGTGGTCGGCCGCACGGGCGGGTCGCCGGATCGGGTGACGGCGCCGGGGCGGCCGCGGCCGCGGCCGGACCCGGCCGGCGGCGGCACCCCGGCGACGGCGGCGAGCCCGGCCGACGACGGACGGGGGCTGCCATGATGGCGCGCATGCCCGCACCGCCCCCCGCCGCCGGCACCGAGGTCGCCGGCGCCGTCCCCCGGCAGGCCGACGAGCCCCGGTCCGCGCAGGTCGACCGCACCCGCCGCCCACGCATCCTGTCCGGGATGCAGCCGACGTCGGACTCGCTCCACCTCGGCAACTACCTCGGCGCCCTGCGGCAGTGGGTGTCGCTGCAGGAGACGCACGACGCGCTCTACTGCGTCGTCGACCTGCACGCGCTGACCGTGCAGACCGACCCGGCCGTCCTGCGCCGCCGGACGCGGCAGACGGCGGCGCAGTACCTCGCGGCCGGTGTCGACCCCGGGCGCGCCTCGCTCTTCGTGCAGAGCCACGTCCCCGAGCACGCCCAGCTCGCCTGGGTGCTCTCCTGCCTCACCGGGTTCGGCGAGGCGAGCCGGATGACGCAGTTCAAGGACAAGAGCGTGCGCGCCGGCGCCGAGCAGGCGACCGTCGGGCTGTTCACCTACCCGGTCCTCATGGCGGCGGACATCCTGCTCTACGACACCGACCAGGTCCCCGTCGGCGACGACCAGCGCCAGCACCTGGAGCTGACCCGCGACCTGGCCGGCCGCTTCAACAGCCGGTTCGGCGACACGTTCGTCGTCCCGCAGGCCTTCATCCCGCCCGCGACGGCGCGGGTGTCGGACCTCCAGGACCCGACGGCCAAGATGAGCAAGAGCGCCGCCAGCGCGGCCGGGCTGGTCGACCTCCTCGACGAGCCGCGCGTCGTGGCGAAGAAGATCCGGTCGGCCGTCACGGACACCGGCCGCGAGGTGGTGCACGACCCGGCGGGCAAGCCGGGCGTCTCGAACCTGCTCGACATCCACAGCGCGCTGTCGGGCACCGGCATCCCCGAGCTGGAGCAGCGCTTCGCCGGGCGCGGCTACGGGGACCTGAAGAAGGAGGTCGCCGAGGTCGTCGTCGCCGTCCTCGACCCCGTCCGCACCCGCACGCTGGAGCTGATGGACGACCCCGCCGAGCTGGACGCGCTGCTCGCGCGCGGCGCGGAGCGGGCGCGCGGCATCGCCGGCGACGTGCTGGCGCGGGTCCACGACCGCCTCGGCCTGCTGCCCCCGGCGGCGCGCGCGTGAGCGCTCGCGACGTGCCCGACGCGACGATGGGGCTCGACCTCGGGCCCGTCGCCGACGGCACGGTCACGGTGGGGGTCGCGGTCGCGGTGCCCGACCCGCACGCCGCCGAGCTGCAGCAGCACCGCCGCAGCTTCGGCGACCCCCTCGCCGACGCCGTCCCGGCGCACGTCACGCTGCTGCCGCCGACACCGCTGCCGGCGGGCTCCGTCGACGGGGTCCTCGAGCACCTCGACCGCGCGGCGCGGGGGACGGCGCCCTTCACGATGCGGCTGCGCGGCACCGGCACCTTCCGCCCCGTCTCGCCCGTGGTCTTCGTCCAGGTCGCCGAGGGCATCGCGGCGTGCGAGCTCCTGGAGCGGGCCGTGCGGTGCGGGCCCCTGCAGCGTGACGTCGAGTTCGCCTACCACCCGCACGTCACGGTCGCCCACCACGTCGCGCCGCCGGCGCTCGACCGCGCCTTCGACGAGCTCGCCGACTACGAGGTGGCCTTCGGCGTCGACGCGTTCTGGCTGTACCGGCACGGCGACGACGGCGTGTGGCGGCCCGACCACCGGTTCGCGCTCACGGGGGGTGCCCGGTGAGCGACGACGGCGCGGACGGCGCGCAGCCGGGCCTGCTCGCCCGGGTCATGCACTGGCGGCCCGTGCGGGCCTACCTGCACTACAGCGGCAACCGCGGCAACGTGCTCGCGGGCGGGGTCGCCTTCGTGGGGCTGTTCTCGCTCGTGTCGCTGCTCGTCGTCGCCGTGACGGTGCTGGGTCTCGTCTTCGGCTCGAGCTCGGGCCTGCAGACCGACGTGTACGCCCAGGTGAACGCCGCGGTCCCGAACCTCCTCGTCACACCGGACAGCCAGGGCGGCTTCCTGGACCCCGAGAGCCTGCTGCGCTCCGACGTGCTGAGCATCACGGGGGCGGTGGCCCTCGTCGTCGCCCTCGTCAGCGGTCTGGGCTGGCTCGACGCGCTCCGCGAGGGCATCCGCGCCGTCTTCACCGAGCCGCCGGACCGGCGGCCCTTCCTGCCGAAGAAGGCCCGCGACCTGCTCGTCCTGCTGACCCTGGGACTGGCCGTCCTCGTCGCGGGCCTCGGCGCCGCCGTCGTGGGAGCCGCGGCGACGCCGATCCTGTCGTTGGTCGACCTGGACGAGTCGCCGGTGGCGACGACGGGCCTCCCCCTCGTGACCTTCCTCGTCGTCGCCGCGATCGACACAGGCGTCTTCCTCCTGCTGTTCCGCGTGCTGTCCGACCTGCGCCTGCCGCTGCGGGACGTCCGCCAGGGCGCCGTCGTCGGCGGCGTCGCGCTGGCGCTCATCACGACGCTCGGCGGCGGGCTGCTCCAGCTCGTCGGCGGCAACAACCCCGTCGTGACGGCCAGCGCGACGCTCGGCGCGATCCTCGTGTGGCTCAACCTCCTGTCGAGGGTGACGCTCGTGGCCGCCGCCTGGGCCGCGACGACGGCCGAGGACGCCGGCACCGTGCGGCTCGAGCGGCGGGGGGCGACGCTGCCGCCCGGGGCGGTGCGCGAGGACCTCGACGTCCCCGCCGGGCCGCGGCCGCGCACGGCCGTCGCCTTCGACCAGCGCACCACCGACCGCACGACCCTCGCGGCGGGCGCGGTCCTCGGCGTCGTCGGCGCGAGCCTGGTGCACCTCACCGCCGGCGCGGCCCGCGCGGTCGTGGACGGGGTGCGCGGGCGACGCTGACCGCGGCTCCGTCCCGGCGGTCCTGCGCCGGACGCGACGCAGGCCCGGTCCCCAGGGGGGGACCGGGCCTCTTCGTGTCGCGCCGGACGTGGGGGCGGGGCCGGTCACGCCGAGCGGGTCAGACCGAGCGGGTCAGCAGGGCGCGCTTGACCTCGTGGATCGCCTTCGTCACCTGGATGCCGCGGGGGCAGGCCTCGGTGCAGTTGAAGGTGGTGCGGCAGCGCCAGACGCCCTCGCGGTCGTTGAGCACCTCGAGGCGGACGTCGGCGCCCTCGTCCCGGCTGTCGAAGATGAACCGGTGGGCGTTGACGATGGCCGCGGGGCCGAAGTACTGGCCGTCGGTCCAGAAGACCGGGCACGACGAGGTGCAGGCGGCGCAGAGGATGCACTTGGTCGTGTCGTCGAAGCGCTCCCGGTCCTCCTGGCTCTGCAGGCGCTCGCGCGTCGGCTGGTGCCCGGAGGTGATGAGGAAGGGCATGACCTCGCGGTAGGACTGGAAGAAGGGGTCCATGTCCACGACGAGGTCCTTCTCGACCGGCAGCCCCTTGATCGGCTCCACCGTGATGGGCTTGTCCGGGTTGACGTCCTTCACCAGCACCTTGCAGGCCAGCCGGTTGACGCCGTTGATGCGCATGGCGTCCGACCCGCAGACGCCGTGGGCGCAGGAGCGGCGGAACGTCAGGGAGCCGTCCTGCTCCCACTTGATCTTGTGCAGGGCGTCGAGGACACGGTCGGTCCCGTGGACCGTGACCGTGAACTCCTGCCAGTGCGCCTCGGCGGGGCTCTCGTCGTCGCCGTCCTCGGAGTTGTAGCGACGGACCCGCAGCGTCACGTCGAAAGTGGGGATCGCCCCCAGCCCACCGTCGTCGGCGGACGCCTGCTCACCGCCCTTGCCGCGCGGCGCGCCGTCCTCGTCGAACGGCTCGTCGTTGCGCTTCGCGGCGGACTTCTCGCGCTCGGTGGTGCTCATCGGTGCGGAGGCTCTTCTCTGGTGTCGGGGGCGGGCCCGGGACGTGTCGCGCGTGCGCGGGGGCGTCAGGCGGGGCAGAAGCTCGCCGCGGCGGGCAGCAGCGCGCCGTCGGCGCCGACGGGGCACGGCTCGAAGGTGAAGATGACGAGCGTGCCCAGGACGACGGTGAAGACCAGCGCGAGGGCGACGAGGGTCTTGAGCACGATGCGGGTCGTGTCGCGCTCGGCGTAGTCGTTGATGATCGTCCGCACGCCGTTGCTGCCGTGGATCATCGCGAGCCACAGCATGGCGAGGTCCCAGACCTGCCAGAAGGGGCTGGCCCACTTGCCGGCGACGAAGCCGAAGTCGAGCCCGGTGATGCCGTCACCCACCACCAGGTTGACGAAGAGGTGCCCGAGGACGAGCACCACGAGCACGACGCCGGAGGCCCGCATGAACAGCCAGCTGTACATCTCGTAGTTCGAGCGACGGGACGCCGAGCGCCGGTAGGGGGTCGAGCGGGGCACCTCGAGGGCGGGAGCGGCCATGGTCAGGCTCCGAAGACGTGGGAGAGGTGGCGGACCAGGAAGGGCACGAACAGCAAGACCCAGATCGCGCCCACGGCCCAGAGCATCTGGCGGTGGTAGCGCGGCCCCTTCGACCAGAAGTCGACGAGCATCACGCGGATGCCGTTGAAGGCGTGGAACAGGACGGCGCCGACGAGGCCCGCCTCGCCCAGGCCGACCACCGGGTTCTTGTACGTGTCGATGACGGCGTTGTACGCCTCGGGGGAGACCCGCACGAGCGAGGTGTCCAGCACGTGCACGAGGAGGAAGACGAAGATCAGCAGCCCGGTGATGCGGTGGGCGACCCACGACCACATGCCCTCGCGACCGCGGTAGAGGGTGCCCTTGGGGACGACGTCGCGCACGGAGCGCCCCCGGCTCGTGGGCTGCTCCGGCGCCCCGCTGCTGCGGGTGGTGGCTGTGGCCACGGGCGCGCTCCTGCCTGAGGTGGTGTCTCGGGGCGCCGGCCGGAGCCCCGGGGCCCGCGTCCCGCGAGGCCGTCGAGGGCTCGTCGGGGTGCCGCGGAGACCTCCATGCTACGGAGCGTCCGGGTGGTCCTCGCGGCGGGGCGTCACCCGCTCGCCCCGTCGTGACCCATCCGGCTCGCCCGGGTCTGCGAACCTACGTCCATGAGGACCTCCGGGGGACCGCTCGACCACTTCTGGGGCGTCGTGCCGGCCGGGGGCTCGGGCACGCGGCTGTGGCCGCTGTCGCGCGCCGGCGCCCCGAAGTTCCTGCACGACCTCACGGCCTCGGGCCGCACGCTCGTGCAGTCGACGTGGGACCGGCTGGTGCCGCTCGCCTCGGCGGAGCGGCTCCTGCTCGTGACGGGCGAGGTGCACGCCCGGGCCGTCAGCGAGCAGCTGCCGCAGCTGGAGCGGGGCAACCTGCTGCTCGAGCCGTCGCCCCGTGACTCCATGGCGGCGATCGGGCTGGCCGCCGCCGTCGTCGCGCGCCGGGACCCGGACGCCGTCGTGGGCTCCTTCGCCGCCGACCACCTCATCCCGGACGCGCGCGCCTTCGGCGCCGCCGTGCGCCAGGCGGCCGCGGCCGCGCAGGAGGGCCACGTCGTCACCATCGGCATCGAGCCGACCGGCCCCTCCACCGCGTTCGGGTACGTCCGCACCGGGGAGCCCCTCGGCGTGGCGGGCGCCCCGGACGCCGCCCGGGCCACCGGCTTCACCGAGAAGCCGGACGCCGCGACCGCCGAGCAGTACCTCGCCACCGGCGAGTACCGCTGGAACGCGGGCATGTTCGTCGCGCGGGCGGACGTGCTGCTCGGCCACCTGCGCGACCAGCTGCCGCAGCTGCACGCCGGGCTGCTCGAGCTCGCCGAGGCGCACGAGGACCTGCCGGCGCACAAGGCCGCCGCCGTCGTCGAGCGCATCTGGCCGACGCTGACGAAGATCGCCATCGACCACGCCATCGCCGAGCCGGTGGCCGCCGCCGGCGGCGTCGCCGTCGTCCGCGGGTCGTTCTCCTGGGACGACGTCGGGGACTGGGACGCGCTGGCCTCCCTCGTCCCCGACCTGGGCAGCGGCTCGGACGTGCGCGTGCTCGGCGACATGGAGTCCGTCCTGACCCAGGACACGACGGGCGTCGTCGTGCCGCGCGGGCACCGGACGGTGGCGGTCATCGGGCTCTCCGACGTCGTCGTCGTCGACACCGAGGACGCCGTCCTCGTCACGACGCGCGCGCGGGCCCAGGAGGTCAAGCAGGTCGTCGAGGCCCTACGGGCGAAGGGGCGCGCCGACCTGCTCTGACGACCCACCGGAGCACCGCCGGGGGCGACCGTCCGGCCGCCGAGCCGTCGGAGACGGGTGACGCGGCCCGCCGCCTAGCATCCCGGGCGTGACGTCGACGTCCCTCCCGCCCGCCGGCACCCCCGACGACCCTGCCGGTGGTCGGTCGGAGCGGGCCGGGCTGGAGGCGTGGCGGGACGCCGTGGCCGCCGTGCTGCGCCGCGGCGGACGCCTCGGCGACGACGAGCGGCCGCCGGCGCCCGAGGAGCTGCTCGCGACGTCCGACGCGGACGGCCTGCGGGTCCCGGCCCTGGCGCTCGGCCCCGTCCCGGACCCCGGGCCACCCGGAGGTGCCCCGCACGCCCGGGGCGCGGCGCCGCTGGGCGCCCCCCGCGTCGGCCGGGACGCCGAGCGGCCCGGCGGGTGGGACGTGCGCCAGCGCGTCACGGGGTCGGACCCCGTCGCCGTCCGCGCGGACGCGCTCGCCGAGCTCGAGGGCGGGGCCACCTCCCTGTGGCTCGACGTCGGCGGGCCCGGCGGGGTGAGCACGGCCGACCTGCCCGCCGCGCTGGAGGGCGTCCTGCTCGACCTCGCCCCCGTCGTCCTGCGGACCGCCGCGGCCGCGGACCCGGTGGTCGCGGCGCGCGCGCTGCTCGCCCTCGCGCCCGCCCGGGGCGCCGCCGGGCCGGTGGCGCTCGGGGTCGGCGCCGACCCGCTGGCCCGGGCCGCCCGCACCGGCCGGCCCGACCCGGACGGCGAGGGGGGGCGCACCGTCGTGCTCGCCCTCGCCGAGGCGGCCCTGGCGCACCCGCTGGCACCGGGCGCGCTTGCCGTCGACGCGCTGCCCGCCCACCGGGCCGGGGCGAGCCCGGCGCAGACGCTCGCGTGGGGCGTCGCGGCCGCCCTGGCGCACCTGCGCTGGCTCCTCGCCGCCGGGACCGACCCGGCGCAGGCGGCCCGCCTGCTGGAGCTGCGGCTGCCGGTCACCGTCGAGCAGTGGACGTCCACGGCGTCCGTGCGCGCCGCGCGCGTGCTGTGGTCGAGGGCGGCCGGCCTGCTCGGGGTGCCGGAGGAGGCGTGCGGGCTGCGCGTGCACGCCGTCACCTCCCCGGTCATGGCCGGGGTGCGGGACGCCCACGTCGACGTCCTGCGCGGCACGGTCGCCGCGCTGGCGGCCGGGGTCGGGGGCGCGGACGCGGTCACCGTGCTGCCGCACGACGCCGCCGCCGGGCTGCCGGACCGGTCCGCGCGGCGCCTCGCGCGCGGGACCTCCTCGATCCTGCTGGCGGAGTCCTCTCTCGGCCGGGTCGTCGACCCGGCCGGCGGCGCGCCGGCGATCGAGGAGCGCACGGGGGCGCTCGCCGCCCGCGCGTGGGAGCTGCTCGTCGACCTCGAGCGCCGGGGCGGGCCGCTCGCCGCGCTCGCCGACGGCTCCGCGGCGGCCTCCTGGGCGTCCGCGTGGGCCGACCGGCGCCGCGCCGTCGCGACGCGCCGAACGCCGCTGACCGGCACCACGACGGTCGTCGAGGTGGCGTCGCGCCGGCTCGTGCGCGCGCCGGACCCGGCGGCCGGGGCCGAGGGCACGGGGGGCTGGCCGGTGCACCGCTGGGCGGAGGACGTCGACGTCCTGCGCGACCGGGCGGACGCCCTGCGCGGGTCCGGACCGCCCCCGCGCGCCGGGGTGCTGGTGCTCCCCGGCGGTCGCGCCACCGCGGCCTGGGCCACGGGGGTGCTGGCCGTCGCCGGGGTCGAGGGCGTCGAGCTCCCGGCGGGGGAGCCCTCCGCACCGGCGCCGGCCGTCGTCGTGCTCGCGGGCGGGGACGACGCGGCGCGGGCGTCCGCCGCCGCCGACGTGCGCTCCCGGGGGGCCACGCGGGTCCTGCTCGCGCTCGCCGGCGCCCGCGGGGACGCCGCACCGCCGGCCGGGGTGGACGAGGCCGTCGCCGAGGGCGACGACGTGCTCGTCGTCCTGCACCGCGTGCTGGACGCGCTGGGGGCGCCCCCGCCGCCGCCCTCCCCGTCGTCGCCCTCCCCGTGGTCGCCCCGAGCGACGTCGGGCGCGCCCGAGCCGGGACCCGACGTCCAGGGGCCCGACGTCCCGCGACCGGCGGGGCCGGAGCTGCTCGACGCGCCGCTCGTGCCGTCGGGGGAGGGGGCGCGCCGGTCGCGGACCGCACGCCCGGCGTCCGGCGACGTCCCGGTGTGGCGCACGCCCGAGGGGGTCGACGTCCCGGCGCTCGCGACCGCGGACGACGTCGCCGACCTGCCCGCCGGGGACCGCGCGGCGGTCGCCTCCTTGCCCGGTCGGGCGCCGTACCTGCGCGGGCCCTACCCCACGATGTACACGACGCAGCCGTGGACCGTCCGTCAGTACGCGGGGTTCTCGACGGCGGCCGAGTCGAACGCCTTCTACCGCCGTGCCCTGGCGTCCGGGCAGCGCGGCCTGTCGGTCGCCTTCGACCTCGCGACCCACCGCGGCTACGACTCCGACCACCCGCGCGTCGCGGGCGACGTCGGCATGGCCGGCGTCGCGGTGGACTCGATCCTCGACGCGCGGGAGCTCTTCGACGGCATCCCGCTCGGCGAGATGAGCGTCTCGATGACGATGAACGGGGCGGTGCTGCCTGTCCTGGCCCTCTACGTCGCGGCCGCGGAGGAGCAGGGCGTCGACCGGTCGCGGCTCACGGGGACCATCCAGAACGACATCCTCAAGGAGTTCATGGTCCGCAACACCTACATCTACCCGCCCGGGCCCTCCATGCGGTGCGTGAGCGACGTCTTCGCGCACACCTCGGCGCGGATGCCGCGCTTCAACTCGATCTCCATCAGCGGGTACCACATGCAGGAGGCCGGGGCCACGGCCGACCTCGAGCTCGCGTACACGCTGGCCGACGGCGTGGAGTACGTGCGGGCCGGTCTCGCGGCGGGCCTGCCCGTCGACGCCTTCGCCCCCCGGCTGTCCTTCTTCTGGGCCATCGGCACGAGCCACCTCACGGAGATCGCCAAGATGCGGGCCGCCCGGGTGCTGTGGAGCCGGCTGATGGCGCAGTTCTCCCCGGAGAGCCCCAGGTCGTCGACGCTCCGCGCCCACTGCCAGACGTCCGGGTGGTCCCTCGCGGCCGCCGACGTCCAGCTCAACGTGGTGCGCACCTGCGTCGAGGCGATGGCCGCGACGGCGGGCGGCACCCAGTCGCTGCACACCAACGCCCTCGACGAGGCGCTCGCGCTGCCGAGCGACACCGCGGCGCGCACCGCACGGGTGACGCAGCTGCTGCTGCAGCAGGAGACCGGGGCGGTGGACGTCGTCGACCCGTGGGGCGGGTCGTGGAGCCTCGAGCGCCTGACGAGCGACCTCGCGCGCCGGGCGCAGGCCCACCTGGACGAGGTCGAGGCGGCGGGCGGGATGGCCCGGGCCATCGAGGAGGGCATCCCCAAGCGGCGCATCGAGGAGGCGGCGGCGCGCACCCAGGCGCGCATCGACGCCCGGCGCCAGCAGCTCGTCGGCGTCAACGTCTTCACGGTCCCGCGGGAGGAGCAGGACGTCGTCGAGGTCCGCCGCGTCGAGGCGGCGGGTGTCCGCGCCCAGCAGGTGGCCAAGCTGGACCGGCTGCGGCGCGAGCGCGACGACCACGCCGTGCAGCAGGCCCTGCACCGCCTGACCGCCGCCGCGCGGGCGGCCGCGGACGGCACCCGCCGGGGCGGGCCGGACGCCGCCGACGGCAACCTGCTCGCGCTGTCGGTGGAGGCGGCGCACGCGCACGCCACGGTGGGGGAGATGTCGGCCGCGCTCGAGGAGGTCTTCGGGCGCCACACGGGGGCGGTCAGCACCGTCACGGGCGTGTACCGGCGCGAGGTCGCCTCCGAGGCGGACGCGGGCGCCGACGCCGTCGCCGCGGTGGCGGCCGACGTCGCCGCCTTCGAGGAGGAGGAGGGGCGCCGGCCGCGCATCCTCGTCGCCAAGATGGGCCAGGACGGCCACGACCGCGGGCAGAAGGTCATCGCCACCGCCTTCGCCGACCTCGGCTTCGACGTGGACGTCGGCCCGCTCTTCTCGACGCCGGAGGAGGTCGCCCGCCAGGCCGTGGAGGCCGACGTCCACGTCGTCGGCGTCTCCTCCCTCGCCGCGGGGCACCTCGTCCTCGTGCCGCAGCTGCGGGAGGCGCTCGCGGAGCAGGGGCGCGAGGACGTCGTCGTCGTGGTCGGGGGCGTCGTCCCGCCCGACGACGTCCCGCAGCTGCTCGCGATGGGGGCGGCCGCGGTCTTCGGGCCCGGGACCGTGGTCGCGAGCGCGGCGCGGGACGTGCTCGCCGAGGTCCGGGCGCGGCGGTGACCGAGGACGCCCGCCCGGGTGGGGCGCCGGACCCGCCGCGCCGCCGGCCGGTCGACGTGCCGGCGCTCGTGGCCGGCGTGCTGGCCGGCCGCCGCGGCGACGTCGCGCGGGCGCTGACGCTCGTGGAGTCGCGGCGGGCCGACCACCGGGAGCAGGCCGACGCGATGCTGACGGCGCTGCTGCCGCACGCCGGCGGCGCCGTGCGGCTCGGCGTGACGGGCGTGCCGGGGGTCGGGAAGTCCACGTTCGTCGAGGCGCTCGGCACCCGGCTGACCGGTGCCGGGCGCCGCGTCGCCGTGCTCGCCGTGGACCCGAGCTCCTCGCGCACCGGGGGCTCGATCCTGGGCGACAAGACGCGGATGGCGCGCCTGGCGACCGACCCCGCCGCCTTCGTCCGGCCCTCCCCGACCGCCGGGACGCTGGGGGGCGTCGCCCGGGCGACCCGCGAGGCCGTCGTCGTGGTCGAGGCGGCCGGCCACGACGTCGTGCTGGTGGAGACCGTCGGCGTGGGCCAGTCCGAGGCCGCGGTGGCCGAGATGGTCGACACCTTCTGCGTGCTCGTCCTGGCCCGCAGCGGCGACGCGCTGCAGGGCATCAAGAAGGGCGTCCTCGAGCTCGCGGACCTCCTCGTCGTGCACAAGGCCGACGGGCCGCACGCCGCGGACGCGCGCTCGGCGGCCTCCGAGGCGCGCTCGGCGCTGCGGCTCGTCACGCCCCCGGACGCGCTGTGGCACCCACCCGTCCTCGAGGCCAGCTCGACGACCGGCCGCGGCGTCGCCGAGACCTGGGACGCCGTGCTCGAGCACCGCCGGGTGCTCGAGCGCGCGGGGGAGCTGGCGCGGCGGCGCGGGGAGCAGCAGGTGGGCTGGATGCGGGCCGCCGTCCGCGAGGCGCTGCTCGCCCGGCTCGACGAGCCCGCCGCCCGGGCCCGCGCCGAGGAGCTCGCGCAGCGGGTGCGGACCGGGGTCCTGCCGGCCACCGAGGCCGCCCGGGAGCTCGTCGACTCCCTCGGGCCGCCGCCGGGGGCCGCGCAGGCTCCCGCACGGCGAGAGGGGCCGCCGGCACCGGTATAGCGTCGCGGGCCGTGACGAGCACCGACCCCAGCGCCCCGCCGACCGCCGCCGTCACCCGGGGCGAGGGCGCCGACCACGCCGACCACACGGGCCAGGCCGACCACGCGGGCCAGGCCGACCACACGGACCACGAGGCCCACGAGGACGCCGTGCGGGACCTCGTGGACGAGCTCGCCCCCGCCCTGGTGCCCGGGCTCGTCGCGCTGCGCCGGGACCTTCACGCCCACCCCGAGCTCGGGCACCACGAGCACCGCACGACGCAGCTGCTCGCGGAGCGGCTCGAGGCGGCGGGCCTGGCGCCCCAGCTGCTGCCCGGCACCGGGCTCGTGTGCGACGTCGGCGACCCGGCGGCGGCGCCCGTCGTGCTGCGCGCCGACATCGACGCGCTGCCCGTCACCGAGACCAGCGGCGTCCCGTTCGCCTCGACGACGCCGGGCACGACGCACGCGTGCGGGCACGACGTGCACACCGTCGTCGTCCTCGGGGCGGCGCTCGTGCTCGTCGAGGCGCACCGCCGGGGGCTGCTGGGCGGCCGGGTGCGGCTGCTCTTCCAGCCCGCCGAGGAGGTCACGCCCGGCGGGGCGGTCGAGGTGCTCGCGACGGGCGTGCTCGAGGGGGCCCAGCGCTTCTACGCCGTGCACTGCGACCCCCGGCTCGACGTCGGGCGCGTGGGGCTGCGGCACGGCGCCATCACCTCGGCCTCCGACCACGTCCGCGTGCGTCTGCGGGGCAGCGGGGGGCACACCTCCCGCCCGCACCTCACCGGGGACCTGGTCTTCGCGCTGGGGCAGGTCGTCACGTCCCTGCCGGCGGTGCTCTCGCGCCGCCTCGACCCGCGGACGGGCGTGAACCTCACCTGGGGGCGGGTCGAGGCGGGCAACGCCCCCAACGCGATCCCCGTCCAGGGCTGCGTCGAGGGCACCCTGCGCGTCCTGGACGTCGCGGCGTGGAAGGAGGCCGGCGACATCCTGCGCGAGGTCGTCGCCTCGGTGGCGGCGCCCTACGCCGTGGAGGCCGTCGTCGAGATCACCCCCAGCGTGCCGCCCGTCGACAACGACGAGGACAGCGTCCGCGCCTTCCAGCACGCGGCCCGGCTCGTCCTGCCCGAGGGCGCCGAGGCCCGCACCGAGCAGAGCCTCGGCGGCGAGGACTTCGGCTGGTACCTGCAGGACGGCGCCCCGGGGGCGCTCGCGCGGCTCGGGACGCGCTCGCCGGGCGGGCGCACCTTCGACCTGCACCAGGGCGACTTCGTCGCCGACGAGGGGGCCGTGGAGGTCGGGGTGCGGCTGGTCGCCGCCGTCGCCCTGCTGGGCTGAGCCCGGGCGAGCGGCATCACGGTCCGGTCTCGGCCGGGCGCCGGTCCGCGACGTCGTCCCGCCGGGCCGCGGGCACTGCCTATAGTCCCCGGCGACCCGCCGCGGACCGGCCCGGCGGTCCCGAGGAGGAGCACCCGTGAAGAAGACCGTGCGGACAGGCGCCCTCGTCGGCGCGCTCGCGCTGGCGCTGACCGCCTGCGGCGACGCCCCCGACGAGACGACCACCGACGCGGGGGGTGCCTCGGGTGCCCCCGAGGGGTCGAGCGACTACCTCACCTGCCTCGTCTCGGACGCGGGCGGCTTCGACGACCAGTCGTTCAACCAGTCCGCCCGCGAGGGCGCCGAGGCGGCCCGCGACGACCTGGGCGTCGAGGTCCAGGAGATCGAGTCCCAGTCGGACGCGGACTACGAGCCCAACATCCAGCAGACGGTGCAGCTCGGCTGCGACCTCACCGTGTCCGTGGGCTTCAACCTGGCCGACGCCACGGGCGCCGCCGCCGAGGCGAACCCCGACCTGGACTACGCGCTCGTGGACGCGGCGACCGAGCAGTCCTACGACAACCTCAAGCCGCTGCTCTTCGACACCGCGCAGGCGTCCTTCCTCGCCGGCTACCTCGCGGCGGGGACGACCGAGACGGGCACCATCGCGACCTTCGGCGGCCTGCAGATCCCGTCGGTCACGGTCTTCATGGACGGCTTCGCCGAGGGCGCGCAGTACTACGACGAGCAGAACGGCTCGGACACCACGGTGCTCGGCTGGGACGTCGACGCGCAGACCGGCTCCTTCACCGGCGACTTCGACAACCAGACCAACGGCGTGAACACCGCCCAGAACTTCATCGACCAGGGCGCCGACATCATCCTGCCCGTGGCGGGCCCCGTCGGGCTCGGCGCGGCCTCGGCCATCCAGGGCGCCGACGGCGTCAAGCTCATCTGGGTGGACTCCGACGGCTACGAGTCCACCGAGTACGGCGACATCATCCTCACGAGCGTCGTGAAGGAGATCGGCGCCGCCGTGCAGGACGCGGTGCAGGCCGGCGTCGACGACGAGTTCTCCGGCGACCCCTACGTCGGGACCCTCGAGAACGGCGGCGTGTCGCTGGCGCCGTACCACGACTTCGAGGACCAGGTCCCGGCCGAGCTGCAGGACCAGATCACGCAGCTGCAGGAGCAGATCGTCTCGGGCGAGGTGACGGTCGAGTCGCCGTCCTCGCCCAGCACCGGCGGCTGAGCCGCCCGACGGAGCACCAGCCCCGCCCAGGCGGCGCCGACCCCGACCGGGTCGGCGCCGCCTCCGCGTGCGGCACACTCGCGGACGCGGGGCACGGCGCCGGAGCCCGCCCGCGGACCGACGCACCGGACGACCGCACCGGGCAGCACCACCCGGGCAGCACCACCCGGGGACAGCGCACCAGGCGACCAGGAGGACGGACGTGAGGCTCGAGCTCCGCGGCATCACGAAGCGGTTCGGGCCGCTCGTGGCCAACGACGCCATCGACCTGGTCGTGGAGCCGGGCGAGATCCACTGCCTGCTCGGCGAGAACGGCGCCGGCAAGAGCACGCTCATGAACGTCCTCTACGGGCTCTACTCACCCGACGACGGCGAGCTCGTCGTCGACGACCGGCCCATCACCTTCGACGGGCCCGGCGCGGCCATGGCCGCGGGCATCGGCATGGTCCACCAGCACTTCATGCTCGTGCCCGTCTTCACCGTCGCCGAGTCGGTCGTCCTCGGCCACGAGCGCACGAAGGGGTTGCTGCTCGACCTCGACGCGGCCCGCGAGCAGGTGCGCGAGATCTCCGACCGCTACGGCTTCGGCGTCGACCCGGACGCCCGCATCGAGGACCTGCCCGTCGGCGTCCAGCAGCGCGTGGAGATCATCAAGGCGCTCGTGGGGGACGCCCGCGTGCTGATCCTCGACGAGCCGACGGCGGTCCTCACCCCGCAGGAGACCGACGAGCTCATCGACATCATGCGCCAGCTCAAGGCGGGCGGGACGTCGGTCGTCTTCATCACGCACAAGCTCCGCGAGGTGCGGGCGGTGGCCGACCGCATCACCGTCATCCGCCGCGGGAAGGTCGTCGGCACGGCGTCCCCGCGGACGTCGGAGAACGAGCTCGCCTCGCTCATGGTCGGCCGGTCGGTGAGCCTCGGCGTCGGCAAGGAGCCGCCCCGGCGGGGGGAGGAGCACCTGGTCGTGCGGGACCTCGTCGTGCGCGACCCTCGCGGCGCCCGGGCCGTCGACGGCGTCTCGTTCTCCGTCGCCCGCGGCGAGGTCCTCGCCGTCGCCGGTGTCGACGGCAACGGCCAGAGCGAGCTCGCGGAGGCCGTCCTCGGCCTCGTGGAGGCCGAGTCCGGCTCCGTCCGCCTCGGCGGCCGCGAGCTGCTCGGCCTCGGCGTGCGCGGGGTCCTCGACGCGGGCGTCGGCTTCGTGCCGGAGGACCGCTCGAGCGACGGCGTCGTCGGGAGCCTGTCCGTCGCCGAGAACCTCGTCCTGGACCTCGTGCGGTCCCCGGAGTACCGGCGCGGCCTGAGCCTGCGGCGCGACGCGATCCGCGCCAACGCGGAACGGCGGGTGGAGGAGTTCGACGTGCGCACGCAGGGCGTGGACGCCCCCGTGGCGACGCTGTCCGGCGGCAACCAGCAGAAGGTCGTCCTCGCGCGCGAGCTGTCGCGCGAGCTCGAGCTCTTCGTCGCCTCCCAGCCCACGCGGGGCCTCGACGTCGGCTCCATCGAGTTCGTGCACCGCCGGATCGTCGCCGAGCGCGACGGGGGGACCCCGGTCGTCATCGTCTCCACCGAGCTGGACGAGGTCGTCGAGCTCGCCGACCGCATCGCCGTCATGTACCGGGGCAAGGTCGTGGGTCTCGTCGACGGCAGCACCGACCGCGACGTCCTCGGCCTCATGATGGCCGGCGTCCCCGAGGACGAGGCACGCCGCCAGGCGCAGGAGCGGCCCACGCGCGCCGACCACCCCGACGCCGCGGCCGACCACCCCGACGCCACGGCCGACCACCCCGACGCCACGGCCCGCCACGCCCACGAGGCGCCGGCCGGGGCGACGACCACCCGGGAGGAGGCGCCGTGAGCACGCAGAGGGCGCAGGCCGACGTCGAGCGGCCCGACCAGGAGGCCCCGCCCCCGGGCGGCGAGCCCGGCCGCTTCGGGACGGCGCTCGCCGCGGTCCGCGACGGCTCGGGGCTCCTCTCCCTGCTCGCGGTCGTGCTGGCGCTCGTCGTCGGCGCGGTCCTCATCGCCGTGGCGGACCCGCGAGTCCAGGAGACGGCGACCTACCTGACGGCACGGCCGAGCGACTTCTTCTCCGCCGTGGGCACGGCCGTGGGCGGTGCCTACACGGCGCTCCTGCAGGGGGCGGTCGTCGACTGGACGGCCGACACGCCGACGCGGGTGCTCCGCCCCCTCACCGAGACGCTCACGGTGGCCACGCCGCTCATCGGCGCCGGTCTCGGCGTGGCGCCCGGCTTCCGCGCGGGACTGTTCAACATCGGCGCCCAGGGCCAGATCATCGTCGGCGCCGTCCTCGCCGCGTACGTGGGCTTCGCCCTGGACCTGCCCGTCGTCCTGCACCTGGTCGTCGCCCTCGTCGGGGGCGTCGTCGGCGGCGCGCTGTGGGGCGGGGTCGCCGGCGGGCTCAAGGCCCGCACGGGCGCGCACGAGGTGATCGTCACGATCATGCTCAACTACGTCGCCCTGCGCGGCGTCGAGTACCTCCTGACGCTCGACGCCTTCCAGCGGGAGGGGCAGTCGAACCCCATCAGCCCCCCCGTCGCCGACTCGGCCCACCTGCCGCTGCTGCTCGGCCCCGGCTTCCGGCTGCACGCCGGCTTCCTGCTGGTGCTGCTCGCCGCGGTCGGCGTGTGGTGGCTGCTCGAGCGCAGCACCACCGGGTTCGCGCTGCGGGCCGTGGGGGCCAACCCCGCCGCCGCGCGGACGGCGGGCATCTCGGTGCCCCGCTCCTACGTCACGGTGATGCTCCTGTCCGGCGCCCTCGCCGGGCTCGCGGGCGCCGTCCACCTCCTCGGCACCGAGGACTCGCTGACGGCCGGTGTCGCCGGGTCCTTCGGCTTCGACGCCATCACCGTGGCCCTCCTCGGGCGCTCGCGGCCGGGCGGCGTCGTCCTCGCCGGGCTGCTCTTCGGCGCCCTGCAGGCGGGCGGGGTGTCGATGCAGGCGCGCACCGGGACGCCGGTCGACATCGTCCTCGTCGTGCAGTCCCTCATCGTCCTGTTCATCGCCGCGCCGCCGCTGGTGCGCGGGATCTTCCGCCTGCGGGAGCCGCAGGCCCGTGGAGCCTCGGGAGCCCGGGCATGAGCCTGCCGTCCGCCACCAGCACCGCCCCCGTCGCCGCGACGCCGCAGGACGGCCCGGACGCGCCGCGCCCGTCGCGCCGGGCGGCCGTCGTCATGGCCGTGCTCACGGTCGTGGGCCTGCTCTTCTTCGTCGTCCTCGCCGCCGGCGGGACGAGCACGCTGTCGCTCGCCTCCGCGGGGGACGTCGTGACGCTGCCGGACCTCGTGCTGCCGGCCCGGACGGTCTCGCTGGTCCTCCTGCTCGGCTGCGCGGCCCTGGTGGCCCTGGCCGTCGTCCGCACCGCCGCCGGTCGGCGCACCCCCGGCTGGGTCGTGCCCGTCTTCGGCGTCCTGCTCGTCCTGGCGTTCCTCGTGTGGGTGGTCACCGGGGCCCGCGTCTCGGTCGTCAGCCTGCTCGGCGGGACGCTCCTGCTCGGCGCGCCGCTCGTCTTCGGCGCCATGGCCGGCGTCGTCAGCGAGCGCTCCGGCGTGGTCAACATCGCCATCGAGGGGCAGCTGCTGCTCGGCGCCTTCGTCGGCGCCGTCGTCGCGTCGCTGTCGGGCACGGCGTACCTGGGCCTGGTCGCCGCACCCCTGGGCGGCATGCTCATCGGCCTGCTGCTCGCGGTCTTCACGGTCCGGTACCTCGTCAACCAGATCATCGTGGGCGTCGTCCTCAACGTGTTCGCGATCGGGCTGACGAGCTTCCTGTACTCGACGGTCCTGTCCGACAACGCGGGCTGGAACTCGCCGACGGGGCTGCCGGCGCTGCCGGTCCCCGTGCTGTCGGCGATCCCGGTGGTCGGGCCGGTCCTGTTCACGCAGAACCTGCTCGTCTACCTCATGTACGTCGTCGTGGCGGTGCTCACCGTCATGCTCTTCCGCAGCCGCTGGGGGCTGCGGCTGCGGGCCGTCGGGGAGCACCCGAAGGCGGCCGACACCGTCGGCATCCCCGTGGCCCGCACGCGCTTCCGCGCCGTGCTGCTCGGCGGGGCGATCGCCGGCCTCGGCGGGGCGTCCTTCACCCTCGGGGCCTCCGCCGCCGGTCTCGCCTTCAACCGGGAGATGACGGCGGGCAGCGGCTACATCGCCCTGGCCGCGATGATCTTCGGACGGTGGAGCCCCGTCGGCGCGCTGGGGGCGGCGCTCCTGTTCGGCTTCGCCTCGAACCTGCAGAACGTCCTGTCCGTCATCGGGACGCCCATCCCCAGCCAGTTCCTGCTCATGGCGCCCTACCTGGCGACGATCTTCGCGGTCGCCGGTCTCGTGGGGCGCGTGCGGGGACCGGCCGCGGCCGGCGAGCCGTACGAGAAGTGAGCCGGAGGAGGACCGCGCCGTGAGCGACGAGGGGCCCGGGGCCGTGGCCGGGGACGACGACGTCGACTGGCCGGCGCTGCGCGCGGCCGCGACCGAGGTCATGGGCCGCGCCTACGCGCCCTACTCGGGCTTCCCCGTGGGCGTGGCCGGCCTCGTCGACGACGGCCGCGTCGTCGTGGGCTGCAACGTCGAGAACGCCGGGTACGGCGTCACGCTCTGCGCGGAGTGCGGGATGGTCAGCGCGCTGCACGCGACCGGCGGCGGCCGGCTCGTCGCCGTCGCGTGCGTCGACCGCTCCGGCACCGCCCTGATGCCGTGCGGCCGGTGCCGGCAGCTGCTGTGGGAGAACGGCGGCCCCCGGTGCCTGCTGGACACCCCCGAGGGCGTCCTCGCGATGACCGCCGTGCTGCCGCAGGCCTTCGGCGCCGCCGACCTGGAGAGCCGCTGACCCCACGGCCGTAGGGTCCGGCCATGGCCCAGGAGACCCCCCGCAGCGAGCCCTTCGACGCCGTCGACGTCATCCGCACCAAGCGCGACGGCGGGGCGCTGCCCGACGCCCAGGTGGACTGGGTCGTCGACGCCTACACGCGGGGGGTCGTGGCCGAGGAGCAGATGTCCGCGCTGGCCATGGCGGTGCTGCTCAACGGCATGACCCGCGCGGAGACGGCGCGCTGGACCGCCGCGATGATCGCCTCGGGCGAGCGGCTCGACCTGTCCTCCGGGCTGTCGCGGCCGACGGCCGACAAGCACTCCACCGGCGGGGTCGGGGACAAGATCACGCTGCCGCTGGCCCCGCTCGTCGCGGCCTGCGGCGCGGCCGTCCCCCAGCTGTCCGGGCGCGGCCTCGGCCACACCGGCGGCACGCTGGACAAGATGGAGGCGATCCCGGGGTGGCGGGCGTCGCTGTCCACGGACGAGGTGCGCCGCCAGCTCGAGGACGTCGGCGCCGTCGTCTGCGCGGCGGGCGCGGACCTCGCCCCCGCGGACAAGCGCCTCTACGCGCTGCGGGACGTCACCGGCACCGTCGAGTCGGTGCCGCTCATCGCCAGCTCCATCATGAGCAAGAAGATCGCCGAGGGGACGGACGCGCTCGTCCTCGACGTCAAGGTCGGCTCGGGCGCGTTCATGAAGGACCTCGCCTCGGCGCGAGAGCTCGCGGGGACGATGGTCGCGCTCGGCACCGACGCCGGCGTGCGCACGGTCGCGCTGCTCACGGACATGTCGACGCCGCTCGGGCTGACCGCGGGCAACGCCCTGGAGGTGCGGGAGTCGGTCGAGGTCCTCGCCGGCGGGGGCCCGCGCGACGTCGTCGACCTCACCCTCGCCCTCGCCCGGGAGATGCTCGCCGCCGCCGGGGTGAACGGCACCGACCCGGCCGACGCCCTCGCCGACGGCCGCGCCATGGACGTCTGGCGCCGGATGGTCGCGGCGCAGGGCGGCGACGCCGACGCGGAGCTGCCCCGGGCCCGCGAGACCGACGTCGTCCTGGCGCCCGCCGACGGCGTCCTCGTCCGCCTCGACGCGCTCGCCGTGGGCGTGGCCGCCTGGCGCCTCGGCGCCGGGCGCGCGCGCCGCGAGGACCCGGTGCAGGCGGGCGCCGGCGTGGAGCTGCACGCGAAGCCGGGCGACGAGGTGCGCGCCGGGCAGCCGCTCATGACGCTGCACACGGACACCCCCGAGCGCTTCGCCCGCGCCCGCGAGGCCCTGGAGGGCGCCGCCGACGTCGCGTTGCAGGGGTCGCGGCCCGACGTCCCGGAGCTCGTGCTCGACCGCGTCGCCGGCTGACGGGGGTCACCGGGCGGCTCCGGGGGCCGGCCACGGTCCGGTCGGTGGCCGGGCAGAGGCAGCAGCAGGGACGGGGCAGCAGGGACGGGGCAGCAGGGACAGGGGCCACGGGCTCGCGGGGCAGCGGCCCAGCGACCAGGGTGGGGCCCGCGGGCACCCGCCCGCCGAGGACAGGAGGACGCGTGAGCGAGCAGACGCCCGGGACGGGCAGCGACGGCACCGAGGGCGACGAGGCGGAGGAGCCGCGCGACGTCGACGTCTTCGACAACGCCGAGGTCGAGACCGTGCAGGGCGAGCAGACGAGCTACGTCTCCCGCGCCTCCGGCGGTGGCTCGCCGCCGGAGGACCAGGACGAGACCACGCACCAGCCCGACACGACGGGCACCGCGGGCGGCGACCCGCTGGGGGGCGTCACCGCCGGCGAGGACGCGCCGTCCACCGACGGCGCCGTCAGCGGGGACACCGGGCCCGAGCACTCCGGCCAGCACGGCAGCGGCTACTGACGCGAGCCGCTCCGACGTCCGGTCGGCGGGGCCCGCCCCGCCGACCGGACGTCCCTCTCCTCCCGGGTCGGGCCTTCCCCGGTCGGGCCTTCCGGGTCGGGCCTGCCCTGGTCGGCCCGGCTCAGGTCGGGGGCCCGGCCGAGGCGAGCTCGACGGGGTGCCCGAGGGTGAGGCGCAGCAGCTCGTCGTGCCCCACGGCCAGCAGGGTGCCGGGACGGCCCGCGGGCACCCACAGGACCTCGTGCTCGCGGAGCGCCGTGTCGACGAGGACGGCCTCGACGACGAGGCGGTCGCCGGGCAGACCCAGGGGCGGCAGGTCCTCCGGGGACGAGCCGGTCAGCGCCCGCACCTCCCTCGGCGGAGGACGGCGCACGGACCCGACGCCGAGGCCGGTGGCTGCCTCGGCGACCTGGGAGAGCAGCAGCCGGCGACCCACCGGCGCGACGACGAGCAGCACGCGCACGGGAGCGCCGGCCGACGGCGCCGCGGGAGTGGTGGTCTCCCCGTCCGGGCCCTCCTGCTCCCCGTCCGGACCCTCCTGGGCCCTGCCTCCCACGTCCACCTCCTCGGCCAGGAGCAGGTGGCAGCGCACGAGGGCTCCCGCCGGTGCCCCGACCTGCGCGGCGAGGTCGTCCGCCGAGCGGGGGGCGTGGTCGAGGACGACGACGTCCGCGTCGGCGCCCGCGTCGGCCAGGGCGTGCCGCACCCGCGTGACGCGCGGGTCGACCTCGGCGCCCGTGACGACCTCGTCCACCGGGGGGCGCGCGTGCGCGTCCCGGCCGGAGGTCTCCTGGCCGGCCGCGCCCCCGCCCGGCGCCCACCTCGGGGGCGCGACCGTCCCCGGCGCCGGGGACGGGTCCTCGTGAGCCGGTGGGTGAGCCGGTGGGTGAGCCGGTGGAGGAGCCGGTGGGGGCACCGGTGGCATGCCCCGGGAGGCTAGTGCGCGCGACGCCCCGACGAGGGCGGCCACGCGGAGGGCGGCCCCGCCGTCGGCGGCCGGCCCCCGCCCCGGCGCCCCGTCCCCGGCCCCCCCGTCCCCGGACCCCTGCGGCTCCCGCACGGCACCCCGCACCCGCGTCCCCACGTCTGCGCGACCGTCTTGACGGCTGTCGGTGCCGGGCGCTTCACTGCTCCCGCGTTCGAACTGGTGTTCGACGACCAGCTCGGCAGGCAGCCAGAGGTCCCGTACGGGAGCCGGAGGAGGAAGCGTGGCACGCACCTACGACGACGAGGTCGCCGTCCGGACCGCTCCCGCGGGCGCGCCCGAGCACGCCGGCGAGGAGCAGCCGGACGCGTTCGTGTGGCACGGGCGGCTGCACGTCGTCCGCGCCGTCCTGGGGCGGTGGTACGAGCGGCGGGCGTGGTGGGAGCAGGACCCCCAGCGGGCGCCCGACCCGCCCCCGGCGCTCGCGGCCGCCGGCGGCCGCGGAGCGGCCACGGGCGACGGCAGCCCGACCGGCGCCGGGCGTACGGCGTCCCGGTCGCCGTCGCTGGACCGCGTGGTCTGGCGCGTGGAGGCCGGTGCCGGCCGGTCCGCGGGCAGCGGGGTCTACGAGCTGTGCCGGGAGGACCCGGCCCGGCCCGACGGGTGGAGCCTGCGCCGTGTCGACGACTGAGCGCACGAGGAGGGCGCCCCGGACGTCGGCGGGCGCCGGTCCCGTGCTCGCCGGCGCACCGGCCGCGGCGGCGGCCGACCTGCTGGCCCGGGCCGGGGAGGGGCTCGGGGCCTCCCGGGCGGCGACCTCGGCGGGCGAGCGCTACGTCGCCGCGCACCTGTCCGCGCTGCGCAGCGCCGCGGCGGTCCTGGCCGTGCGCGGG